>CAMBGA010000025.1 GCA_945866095.1 Spirosoma fluviale | reverse complement strand
TTTATTGCGGGTGGAATTTATACCTTAATTGTGATTGTGTGGTTGGGATTTATGTCGGTCATCATGGGGAAAATGCTATTTGGAACAGGTGATTTAATGGTTTTAAATAGTGACGGATTGGTGATTTTGCAAGAGGCGGATGTCAATTGGCGTTATCTGGGTGGATTTTTAGTCGCTTTTTTGGCCTTGTTTACCGTTAGTTCCTTGTCCATTTGCCTATCATGTTTTACGGATAATTCGATAGGACCCATCGTGACTACCATGTCCATTATTCTTTTATTTACCATCATTGGGACGCTAGATGTTCATGTATTTGATTCTGTGAGGCCTTTTTTACTGACTACCCACATGGCCTCATGGCGTTCGTTTTTTGAAGATCCGCTCCCGATTCAAGACATCAAAAACTCGATCTTAATTTTATTCATTCACAATATTTTGTTGATTTCCATTTCGATTTATGTATTCAATAAAAAAGATATAACCGCATGATGCTCCGACTATTTATATTGCTTTGTGTGTCTAATATGGCTTTGGGACAAGATGCCAATAAAACCGTCGCATCCGTCATTAGCCAAATGAATCGCGTCAAAAACTATACCGTAGACGCCAGAATTAAATCCGATATTCCCTTAATTAAAATTCTACCCGTGAAAGCTAAAATAGAATTTAAACAGCCGGATGAGATTAAAATGAAAACCCAAGGGATTGCTATTTTACCTAAAAAAGGCTTCACGGACTTGGCGATTATGTTAAAAAACAAATCGAGTTACACGGCAATTTTCACGGGTTACGAAGTAGTCCAAAAAATCAAAACCGAATCCATTACTTTGCTCCCCAGCAATGATGCCGGTGAAATCGTGTTGGCTAAAATATGGGTAAACACTGGTGAAGCATTAATTTTGAAATCTCAAATTACGACCCGAACGAATGGGACCGTGGTGGCAGATTATTTGTATGGAAAACAAAAAGAATTTGGCTTACCGGATGAATTAACCTTCTCTGTAGATGTTAAAAAGTTCAAAATTCCCAAAGGCGTTGTGGTAGATATCAACCGGACTAAAACGGCCGAGGAACCCAAAAATCAGGGGAAAATGGGCACGATCCATATTCAATTTTCCAACTATATCATCAACTCTTTATGAGGCTATAGCCTTTCTAAGCAATTCCACACTTTTGCGAACACCAGCAGACGCGGCTTCTTTCCCCTCAAATTCGATGGAAATATAGCCTTGGTAGTTCACTTTTTTCAAAATTTGAATGATGCGTTTATAATCAAGTTCAAGGGAATACCATTCGCCTCCTCCGTAATATGTTTTTGCCTGAACGAAGCTTGTTTTCGAAGCAATTTTCTCCAATTTATCGTAGGGCTCTTCCAAGAAATTTCCGGTATCCATCAATAGACCCAGCCATGGAGAATTCACCGTTTCGTGTATTTTCAACATTCCTTCGGGAGTGGAACCTAGACCCCAGTGATTTTCCAAGGCGAGTAAAACACCACACTCTTCAGCTTTAGCTAAACATTGTTGGATCCCATCCACACACCATTTATATCCATCTGCTTCCGTGTAACCTGGCAAAATAGGCTCAATACCCCTATTTTTCATCAAATCATCAAACGATTTGATCGTATTCCAGCGCCCGGTATTTAAGCGCAAGCAAGGAATTCCCATCTTATAGGCTAGTTCAATGCAATGAATCGTATGATCCACATGCTTTTTCAATTCAGCCTTATCTGGGGTAACAAAACCCTGATGAATCGACAAACAAGTCAAGGCGATGCCGTTCAAAAATGCATGTTTTTTAATATTTTGCATATAGGCATTATCCTCACTTTTCATTTGTCGGTGCAAAATATCTATCCCTTCTAAACCCAAAGCAGCCGCATCGTCGATCACCTTTTCAATAGGGAATTGTTCCCCCTTAAAGTGCCAATACGAATAACTAGAAACACTTAATTTTATTTTGGGGCTTAAAGCTGGTTTAGCGATGATTGAATTAGCTCCAGAAATAGAAGTCAAACCTGAGGCCAAAAGAGAAGATTGAAGGAAGTCGCGTCTTTGCATGTGAATAAGTTTTGAAAATCTAAGTTAAATAAATAATTGGATTCTCTTATATTTGGAAAATAATCAATTCAAAAATGATCAAAAAAATAGCCCTATTCGTTCTCTTATCAAGCCAAATTTCTTTTGCCCAAACAACACAAAAAGCTGAGGTCCAACAAGTAATCACGCGCTTTTTTGACGCATTAAGTGTGGCCAATATTCCTCTGATGAAAGCTGAGGTTTCTGATGATTTTATTCTGTTAGAAAATGGAGAAATATGGACGATTGACACGCTTGCCAACAAGATATCTAGACCCAAACCTGAAGGATATTTAAGGCAAAATTCTTTTGATTTTCTCTCGACTAAAACAGACAAGAATCGCGCATATGTGTATTACAAAAACAAAGCAGAGATAAGCTCGAAAACTAGAAACGCAACCATAAAATGGCTTGAATCAGCTATTTTGCGAAAAGAAAAAGGGCGCTGGCGAATGGAATTCATGCACTCAACTCCCATGAAATAAGGATGAAAAAAATACTATTGATCGGCTTATTTTTATCGAGTTTTTCGCTCTTCGCCCAAAAACAAAAACCGAAAAATTTCCTCATCTTTTTAGTCGATGATCTGGGTTGGCAAGATTTATCTCTCCCATTTGCCGACAACAAAACTCCGTGGAATTCCCTATATCGAACGCCTAATTTGGAAAAATTAGCCACCCGAGGAGTGAAGTTTACACATGCGTATGCCAATCAGAATTGTACTCCTACCCGCGTTTCTTTACTGACAGGAATGAATGCCCTTTCTCATAAAGTAACTTCTTGGACCTTCCAAAAAGACAAAAACCCGGATGAAGGTGGTGATCCCAAATTTCAAGTACCCGCCTGGAATATGAATGGATTAAGTCCATATGAGAATAAAAATAGCATTCATGCCACGAGCATAGCTACCCTACTGGTAGAAAATGGATATGCGACCATACATGCAGGGAAAGCACATTTTGGCGCCTATGGAAGTCCCGGTGAGAATCCGAAATTGCATGGGTTTCAAATTAATATTGGAGGTTCGGCCGCAGGTCAACCCGCCAGTTATTCGGGGTTACAAAATTTTGGAAATAAAACAAATGGAGCGCCAAACGATATCCGAGCAGTACCACATCTCAATCGCTTTTGGGGAAAAGACATTCATCTGACTGAGGCCTTAACACAAGAAACAATGCGCGTGATGGATTCTGTTTTGACCCAACCAAAACCCTTCTTTTTATTGTTTTCAAACTATGCGGTTCACACGCCTATCCAACCTGATAAGCGATTTGTCCAGCATTATTATGAGCTCGGAATCGATAGCACTGAAGCCAAATACGCCTCCATGGTGGAGGGAATGGACAAAAGTCTAGGCGACTGGATGACGTTTTTAGATGAAAAGAAATTAACAGAAAATACCGTAATCATCTTCCTTTCTGATAACGGAGGACTGACCGATGTGGGCAGAGGGAAAAAAGGAAGAAATACCTATAACACCCCACTGAGAAGTGGAAAAACCTCAGGCTACGAAGGGGGATTGCGTATTCCTTTTGTGGTATCAGGCCTAGGAAAAAAAGGAAGCGTCAATCATGAGAATGTTATGGTAGATGATGTTTTTCCAAGTATACTCCAGTTAACCAACATTAAGCCTACAGGTAAAATCCAGCACGTCGACGGAAATTCACTGCTCCCCATCATTCAAGGAAAAAGCACCAATAAGAACCGATATTTTACTTGGCATTATCCTCACATGCGAACCAACGGATCACCGGATATCCAACCCTTTAGCGCCATAAGACAAGGGGATTGGAAACTTATATTTTTCCATAAAGACCAACATTTTGAATTATATAATACGCGCACAGACCTCTCAGAGAAAAATAATTTATTTGCGTCTCTTCCAGAAAAAGGCCAATTTTTAGCCAAAAAATTAGGGGAAAAACTCAGAAATACGGATTCGAAAATGCTGATCGACAAGGAAAAACAAAAGGAAATTATTTATCCCTTTTAATTTCAATTGATCAAAAAACGGCAATATTTTACGTATTTTTGCCGAAACAATCTGCCAAAAAATCGTTTAAAAACCCATCGTGATATAAGCACGAGCCTTTAGATTTTTTTGCAGACAACGATCAATCTTCATGATAAATTTAGGAATCAGCTCCGTGCACCACATTGCCATCATTTGCAGTGACTATGCTATTTCAAAAAAATTCTATACCGAAAAATTAGGCCTTACCATAGTCCGTGAAGTATACCGGGAAGCCAGAGATTCCTATAAATTAGATTTGGCGCTCGGCGAACAGTACATCATCGAACTGTTTTCATTTCCAAATCCACCCACTAGACCTTCCCGGCCTGAAGCTTGTGGATTAAGGCATTTGGCATTCCAAGTAAAAAATATCGAAGAAACGGTGCGCAAATTGGCCGCCGTAAATACCGATTCAGAACCCATTCGTATCGATGAATTCACGGGTAAAAAATTTACTTTCATCGCTGACCCTGATGATTTACCCATTGAATTTTATGAAATATGAATCGAATAGATAAAAAGCCATTAACCGATCTGGGATACAATTTTGTCCCTCAAGAATATTTAAAAAAAGGGCAATCCGAGTTTGACCTTCGATTAAAAAATATTAATCCGCTTGAATTGGTCTCAGGTGCATGAGGTGTATGAAAAACAAGCGTCACTTTACTATGATCAAAAATTTGAAAATGCCCTAAACGGATTCATGCAAGTGATCGACGAGCCCATAAATAACCACGTATTTATGGAAAATTGGCTTGAAAAAGCGATAGAAATGTCGGATTTTTTAACCGCTGAAATAGAAAATTCTAGGGCAAAAGATTTTAACGATCCTTTCCGATTAGCGATGTTTGGCAATGAAAAAGAAATGGAAAAGGTGATTGGATCCATTCTTGAAAATGAATTTATCTCGGATGCAAAAGAAAAATCTAAAGCCTTCCATGCGAAAATAAAGGAATTAATGTCGAGCATAAAAAAATAGCGTTTGACCAATTTCTCATCAAACGCTATCCAATTAAAATCGAAAATATTTAAGGTTTATTTGAATCTACCTTTAAACGTTCATTGCGATTCGTGATGTCCCAAGCCATATAAAATACCAATCGGCCTATTTTCTGTACTTGGTCAAAATCAATTTTTTCCACATCGTCCGTTGGCTGATGATAATCCTCATGAACCCCGTTAAAGAAAAACGCTACCGGTATTTTTTTCTTAGCGAAATTGTAGTGGTCTGAACGGTAATAAAAACGATTGGGATCGTTGGGATCATTAAAAGTAAAATCTAAATCCAAGCCCATATGTTGTTTATTTTGCTCCAAAAGCACGTCATGCAATTGAGATGATAATTTATCCGAACCGATCACATAAATATAATCTGGCTTCCCTTCATGTCCCTCATCTCGACGACCCGTCATATCGATATTTAAATCACAAACGGTATTTTCCAATGGAAACAAAGGGTGATTTGCGTAATATTCAGATCCCAATAATCCCTTTTCTTCCCCCGTAACAGTCATAAATAAAATGCTCCGACGAGGTTTATTTCCTGCCGCTGCAGCCCGACCAAAAGCCTCCGCTACTTGCATCACCGTTACGGTACCTGAACCATCATCATTTGCTCCATTATTAATTTTTCCATCGGCCGAAACGCCAATATGATCATAGTGGGCGGTAATAACGATGACCTCCTCTTTTTTATCCGTTCCCTCTAAAAAACCTACCACATTATATGTATCGACCGGCTTTTCCGTTCTTTCAATCGTTAAACTGACAGGCGCTGGCTTAAACTTAGAGGTTAATGATTTTTTCTGGCGCGCCAAATCAGATTTAAAAGCTAATAAATCAGCTTCAGATATTCCTAAAATTTCAGCAGCAACCACGGAAGAAACCATTAAAACAGGTGCTTCATTCGCAGCAGCCACTTCATCCGTAAAAACCATTCGCTCATTACCATATCGCTGCATCATGATTTGTCGTTGACGCATCTCATTACCAAAATCTTTTTCAGACTTAGCTGAAATTAAGATCAGCCCTTTGGCGCCTGCAGCCTGTGATCTCTTTAATTTTTCTTTCCATCCATCTCCCTTGCCAAAAATAGAAGGGTCTTTAGTGCCAGAAAGAACATAATTTCCAGATTCGTCTTTAGCCTCCCCTTCAAATGCGATCACCACAGACCCTTTAGATTTTAATTGGCTAAAATCGGTGTAGGCACCTTGCTGTACTCCAAAGCCAGCAAAAACGACGGGTAGTTTTGTATTGGCAACCACAGGAGTTAAAGCCGTGGCCATAAATTGGTTCATGTATTCATAATTTTTTCCACGAGAAGAAAATGAAACATTGGACCATGAACGATTCGCCAGCCCTACTTTTTGGAAATAACTTCCTTGCACGGGCGCTAAACCTACTTTCTTAAAATGATCAGCAATATAATTCGCTGCCACTTTTTGTTCGGCTGAACCTGTATTTCTACCTTTTAAGCTGTCAGAAGCTAAAAATGTCAAGTGTTTTTTTAAATCTTCAGCCTTGATATTATATGCAAAGGGTACTGGATTTCCTTGGGCCAACACATTTGTTGGAATTAATTTAGCCACTAAAATTAGGGCTAATAAATAGATTGTTGATTTTTTCATTTTATAAAACATTTTTGGAAAGGCGAAGTTAACAATTGAAAAATAAATCGCTAAAAAAAGATTATTTTTGTCAAGTTTTTCAACAAAATTTCTGCCTTCAACTATGCACCCAAATTTCAAATACCGAGAAGATTTTTCATTGAGACATAATAATTCAAATCAAGAAGATGTAAATGCCATGTTAAAGACCATTGGGGTCGATAGCCTTGCGACGCTCATCGATCAAACTGTCCCTTCTAAGATCAGATTGGCACATGAATTACGTTTACCAAATCCGAAAACTGAGTTTGAGTTTTTAAGAGATTTTAAACAAATCATGGGGCAAAATAAAATATTTAAAAGTCATATAGGTTTAGGGTATTATGACACCATCACCCCCACGGTTGTTCTGAGGAATATTTTAGAAAATCCGGCTTGGTACACGGCTTACACACCGTACCAAGCAGAAATTGCTCAGGGGAGATTGGAGATGTTATTAAATTACCAAACATTGATCATCGACCTAACCGGCATGGAATTAGCCAATGCCTCTTTGTTGGACGAAGGAACTGCTGCCGCAGAAGCGATGACGATGTTGTTTGGTCAAAAATCATCGGATAAGGGCGACGCATTTTTTGTTTCTTCCCTTTGTTTACCTCAAACGATTGACTTATTAAAAACGCGTGCCGAACCTATCGGCATAGAAATTATCGTGGGCGATCACCAATCGGTCGATGTAACAGACACGAAATTTTTTGGGATGTTGTTGCAATATCCAGCGGCCAATGGCGAAGTTTTTGATTATAAAAATTTAGTGGATGCGGCGAAAGAAAACGATGTACAAGTAGTGGTAGCGGCGGATCTATTAGCTTTAACTTTATTAACTCCTCCGGGAGAATGGGGCGCGGATGTTGTGGTGGGTTGTTCCCAACGATTTGGAGTTCCGATGGGATTTGGTGGACCGCATGCCGCTTTTTTTGCCACAAAAGAAAAATATAAGAGAAGTATTCCGGGAAGGATCATTGGCGTTTCCGTAGATTCAGAAGGAAATCGCGCCTTAAGAATGGCTTTACAAACGCGTGAACAACATATCCGTAGAGAAAAAGCTACGTCCAATATTTGTACAGCCCAAGTACTTTTATCCATCATGGCAGCGGCCTACGCCATTTATCATGGACCCGAAGGATTAAAAAATATCGCTGGAAAAATTTATGGATTGACGGAATTATTGTCCGCCGGACTTAAAAAATTAGGCTTCACTTTAGAGAACACACAGCATTTTGACACATTAACTGTTCAGACAGGGGATTTAACAGAAGAAATTAGAGCATATGCCGAGGAAGCCCAACGCAACTTTAGGTACTTTAAAAATGACCCGAGTAAATTGAGTATCAACCTGGACGAAACCAATTCAGAAGATGATGTGATCGCTATTTTAGCCTTTTTCCAAAGAGCCAAAAACCATGGCATCGGAGGGGATGAATTAACGGTTGCTTGGCAAATTCCTGCTTCCTTAACTCGTAAGAGTTCTTTCATGACGCATGAAGTGTTTCATAAATACCATTCTGAACATGGGATGTTGCGCTATTTAAAGTCATTAGAATCCAAAGATTTATCGATGGTGCATTCCATGATTTCATTAGGTTCATGTACGATGAAATTAAATGCGACGACTGAAATGATTCCTGTGACTTGGCCTGAACTCGGAAAAATTCATCCATTTGCTCCGGGGGATCAGACGCGCGGGTACCAACGATTAATCATGGAATTAAACGATTGGTTATGTGAAATTACCCGTTTTGCGGCTATGTCGATGCAACCAAATTCAGGAGCGCAAGGTGAATATGCCGGTTTGATGGTTATTCGCGCTTATCATGCTTCAAGAGGTGATTCGCATCGAAATATAGCACTGATTCCTTCTTCAGCGCATGGAACGAATCCAGCTTCGGCGGTGATGGCAGGCATGAAAGTGGTCGTAACTTCTTGTGATGCCAATGGCAACATTGATATGGCTGACTTGCGTGCGAAGGCGGAGGAACACAAAGATTCTTTGGCTTGCTTAATGGTGACTTATCCGAGTACCCATGGCGTTTTTGAAGAAGCCATTCAGGAAATTTGCCAAATGATTCATGATTTTGGTGGACAAGTTTACATGGATGGTGCCAATATGAACGCTCAGGTGGGATTAACTTCCCCGGCGACGATTGGTGCCGATGTATGTCATTTAAATTTACATAAGACTTTTTGTATTCCTCACGGAGGCGGTGGTCCTGGAATGGGGCCTATCGGCGTAGCCAAGCAATTGGTTCCCTTTTTACCGGGCCACGTAATGACTGATTCTGTTGCTGCAGAATCGCATGGAGCCATTTCAGCCGCGCCAGTAGGTTCTGCTAGTATTTTAGCGATCTCATATGCATATATTGCCATGATGGGAGGCGAAGGGTTGACAAGAGCGACGGAAACAGCTATTTTAAATGCTAATTACATCAAAGCACGTTTGGAAAAAGAATTCCCGATTCTATACACAGGATCTCAAGGGCGTTGCGCACATGAGATGATTGTAGATTGCAGACCCTTTAAAATTTCTGCCGGCGTAGAGGCGGAAGACATTGCGAAGCGATTAATGGATTATGGATTCCATGCGCCTACCCTATCATTTCCTGTGGCTGGCACCCTGATGATCGAACCCACAGAATCTGAAAACAAAGATGAGTTAGATCGTTTTTGTGATGCCCTATTAAGCATACGGGAAGAAATCAGGGAAGTGGAAAATGGAAGCGCCGACAAACTAAATAATGTGTTGAAAAATGCGCCACATACCCAAAACATCGTTTTAATCGGTGAATGGACTCGTCCATATACGAGAGAAAAAGCAGTGTTCCCATTGCCCTATGTGAAGTCGGCGAAATTCTGGCCCACAGTCTCTAGAATAGACTCAGCCTATGGGGATCGTAATTTGGTTTGTGCCTGCGAGCCGATTTCGAGTTACGTCGAAAACGCATAAATTCGGACTCCTATTAATTTTACTTCATTGCCTTAAGTTCCGGCATGTATGATTTTAATTATCTTTTATAAAATTTAATTTAGTATGCTTGCATAACACTTTAAATTTTATTTATATTTACTTCTTGGCTTTTAGAAACAATTATTCTTTGAAAACCAATGAGAGTTAACCCAATTAAACTATTAAAAACAAAAATCATCCCGGATGAATCGTTCAATTAAAAAAGTAGCCATACTAGGCTCAGGAATCATGGGCTCACGTATAGCCTGTCATTTCGCCAATATTGGGGTGCAAGTGCTTCTTTTAGACATCGCTCCTAAAGAATTGAATGCAGAAGAAGAGGCGAAGGGTTTATTGCTGGACAGCCCTTTAGTGAAGAATAGAATAGTTAATCTAGCGTTCCAACAAACCTTAAAATCGAAACCTGCTTCTTTATACCAAGCAGGGTTTGCGGCGAATATCCAATTAGGGAATTTTGATGATAATTTGTCTGGAATCGCAGATGCCGACTGGATTATGGAGGTGGTTGTGGAGAATTTGGCCATCAAAAAATCTTTATATGATCGCGTGGAGCAATTCAGAAAAGATGGAACTTTAATTACATCCAATACTTCTGGAATACCGATTCATTTAATGGCGGAAGGCCGTTCATCGGATTTTCAAGCACATTTTTGTGGTACACACTTCTTTAACCCTCCCCGTTATTTACGTTTATTAGAAATCATCCCGACCCCAAAAACGGATTCATCGGTGGTTGAATTTTTATTGGCCTACGGCGAAACGCAATTGGGCAAAACAACCGTCTTATGTAAAGATACACCTGCCTTTATCGCCAACCGCATCGGAGTTTATTCCATGATGCAGACGATGAAAGTGGTGGAAGAATTAGGTTTAAGCGTCGAGCAAGTAGATAAATTAACCTCCAAAGTCGTAGGCCGACCGAAATCCGGAACGTTCCGCCTTTCCGATGTGGTTGGTTTAGATACCACGGTTCATGTCGCGAATAATTTGAAAGCGGCATTAACGGAAGATGAAAGCAAATCGATTTTCGAATTGCCATCAATGATGCAAAAATTAATGGACAACAAATGGCTCGGCGATAAAACGGGCCAAGGATTTTATAAAAAAACCAAAGACCCAACAGGTAAAACGGTCATCTTAAGTTTGGATTTACAGACTTTTGAATATCGGGCGGCCCAACGAGTTTCCTTTGAAACACTCGAGCGTTCGAAGGCCGTAGACCAATTGGCCGATCGCTTTGCGCTTCTTTTAGCAGGCCAGGATTTAGCCGGTGAATTTTATCGCAAAACAATCTTAGATGGTTTCCGCTATGCCTCGAATCGAGTACCTGAAATTGCGGATGATTTAGTCAAGATTGACCAAGCTATTTGTGCAGGTTTTGGGTGGGAAATGGGCGTATTCGAAACTTGGGATGCGATCGGCGTTGAAAAGGCGAATGCGATGATGGCGGATTTAGGCTTAACACCAGCGCCTTGGGTTGCTGAAATGCTGTCCCTCGGCCACTCAACTTTCTACAAAACGGAAGGTGTAAAGCGTCTCTATTATGACTTGGCCAGCAAAAGCTATCAAGCCATTCCAGGCCAAGAAAAGCAAATTTCTTTACAAATATTAAAACCAACGAACACGGTTTTCAAAAATGACGATGCCCATATCATCGACTTAGGCGATGGTATTGTAGGTTTGGAATTCCATTCCAAAATGAACACCATGGGCCAAGGAGTCCTAGAAGGACTTGCTCATGCGATTGAAACCGCAGAAAAATATTTTCGTGGTTTGGTGATTGGCAATGAATCGAATGAGGCATTTTCGGCCGGTGCAAATTTAGGCATGTTGTACATGTTTGGCATCGAGAAGAAATTCGACGAGGTGAACCAGATGATTGCTACATTCCAAGAATCCATGATGCGTGTTCGCTATTCCAGCATTCCTGTGGTGGTGGCGCCGCATACCTTAGCATTAGGCGGTGGTTGCGAAATCAATCTACATGCAGATAAAATTGTGGCCCATTCAGAATTGTATATGGGTTTAGTGGAAGTGGGCGTAGGATTAATTCCAGCCGGTGGAGGAACAAAAGAAATGGCTTTGAGAATGGGTGATGCTCGGAGAACTGGGGATGTGGAGTTGAACCGACTCCAACAAGCCTTCATGAATATCGCGACAGCAAAAGTAAGTACTTCTGCGTATGAGGCGTTGGAAATGAACTATTTGAGAACGCAGGATCGCATTGTGTTAAATCGAAGCCAAGTCATTAGTGAGGCGAAAAAAGAAGCCATCTTATTAGCTGAAGCGGGATATGTACAAAAAAATCGCCGAAGTGATGTTTGGGTTGAGGGCAAACAAGGTTTGGCTTTATTCAAGGCAGGAATTCAGGGGATGTTGATGGGCCGATATATTTCGGAACATGATGCCTTGATCGGAAATAAATTAGCCTTTGCCATTTGTGGGGGTGATTTGGATGCACCCCAACAAGTCACCGAACAATATTTATTGGATCTTGAGCGCGAAGCATTTTTATCGTTGACTGGAGAACAAAAAACCATGGACAGAATCGGAAGCCTATTAAGTGGCGGAAAACCTTTAAGAAATTAATCAATTACGAACATGAATGCATACATAATAGCGGGATATCGTACGGCGGTAGCCAAAGCAAACCGAGGAGGATTTCGTACCATGCGGCCGGATGATTTAGCAGCGGAAGTGATTAAACATTTAATGGCGCAGGTCCCATCGCTAGACCCGGCTTTGGTGGACGATTTAATCGTGGGAAATGCGATTCCAGAAGCGGAGCAAGGCATGCAAATGGCGCGTTACATTTCTTTATTGTCGTTGCCAAAAAGTGTTCCAGGATTTATCATCAATCGCTACTGCGGTTCAGGATTGGAAGCCATTGCATTGGCATCAGCCAAAGTAGCCTCAGGCATGGCGGATTGTGTTATTGCCGGTGGAACGGAATCGATGACCATGTTGCCGATGATGGGCCACAAAACTGTGTTAAATTACGGGATTGCCAATGAACATCCTGATTATTACATTGGGATGGGATTGACCGCGGAAGAGGTAAGTAAAAAATACAATGTGACGCGTGAAGAGCAAGATGCTTTTTCTTTTGCTTCGCATCAAAAAGCATTAGCCGCACAAAAAGCAGGCTTATTTACAGATCAAATAGTTCCTTTGAAGGTGTCTGAAAATTATTTCGATGCCAAATCAGGTACGAAAAAAACACGTGAATGGGTGGTTTCTCAGGACGAAGGTCCTCGGGCAGATACAACATTAGAGGCGCTGGGTAAATTAAAGCCGGTGTTTGCTATGGGTGGTTCGGTAACTGCCGGAAATGCTTCCCAAACGTCTGATGGCGCAGCTTTTGTACTTGTAGTTTCAGAAAAATTTGTAGAACAATATAAGTTGAAACCCATTGCCAAAATGCTCAGTTATGCGGCGGCAGGTGTAGAACCGAGCCTCATGGGCATCGGACCGGTGGAAGCGATTCCAATTGCCTTGAAAAAAGCGGGTTTAAATTTAGAGGATATAGATTTGATCGAATTGAATGAGGCCTTTGCTGCACAATCATTAGCCGTCATCAAAACTTTAGGTATCGATCTAGAAAAAGTAAATGTCAATGGAGGAGCGATCGCTTTGGGACATCCGCTAGGTTGTTCGGGAGCAAAATTGTCCATCCAACTATTCCATGAACTTCGCCGCCGCAATAAAAAATACGGCATGGTGACCGCTTGTGTAGGTGGTGGCCAAGGAGTGGCGGGTATTTACGAGTTGCTTTAAAAAAAATAGACGTCACATTGACGTCTATTCAGATTAAGAAGTATAAAGTCTTTGAAATCTTTCAAAGACTTTTTTATTTTATCGGTTCATCGAAACCAAGAACTCTTCGTTCGTTCTTGTTCCCTTCATCTGCTGCTGCAAAAACTCCATGGCTTCCACAGAATTCATATCAGACATATGCTTACGCAAAATCCAAACACGTTGGAGTACCGCAGGATCCATTAATAAATCCTCACGACGCGTACCTGAAGCGGTAATATCAATGGCAGGGTACACTCGGCGGTTGGACAATTTACGATCCAATTGCAATTCCATGTTACCTGTTCCTTTAAATTCTTCGAAAATAACCTCATCCATTTTACTACCTGTTTCCGTTAAGGCCGTTGCAATAATCGTTAATGACCCTCCATTTTCGACATTTCTAGCCGCACCAAAGAAACGTTTTGGTTTGTGTAATGCGTTTGCATCCACACCCCCAGATAATATTTTTCCAGAAGATGGAACGACTGTGTTATATGCACGTGCTAATCGAGTGATGGAATCCAACAAGATAACCACATCATGACCACATTCAACCATTCTTTTGGCCTTCTCCAACACAATGCTGGCCACTTTTACGTGACGCTCTGCTTGCTCATCAAAAGTTGAAGAAATAACTTCTGCACGTACTGAACGTTGCATATCCGTTACTTCCTCAGGACGCTCGTCGATCAATAAAATGATCAAATAAACCTCCGGGTGGTTTCGTGAAATAGCATTTGCGATATCTTTCAATAAAACCGTTTTACCCGTTTTTGGTTGGGCTACGATCATTCCACGCTGGCCCTTTCCGATCGGCGCAAATAAATCTAATATACGTGTTGAATAATTATCTGCTGACGTGGATAAATTTAATTTTTCCTCTGGAAAAAGAGGTGTTAAGTATTCAAAGTTAATTCGGTCACGAATTTCGTCTGTCGTTTTTCCATTAACAGATTCTACTTTCAATAATGCAAAGTATTTTTCACCTTCTTTAGGTGGGCGAATTTTACCTAAAATAGTATCTCCAGTCTTCAAACCAAACATTTTAATTTGAGATGGAGAGACATAAATATCATCCGGAGAAGCTAAATAATTATAATCGGAAGAACGCATAAAGCCATATCCACCTTCTTGCATAATTTCCAACACACCTTCATTGTCGATCAAACCATCTAACTCTTTGATGATCTGATTGTAATTTGAACGAGGCTTAAACTGTTGGGTATTTTGAGTTGGTGTTTCTTCTTTAGGTAATTTATCTAAATCAACAGGCGCATCTGTAGGAGACACCTTGGAATCTACGACATTATCATTATTGGTGATAAATGACGTGTCAACCACCTCATCTTCATTAGGTGCAATCGCATCGTATTCAATCGGAGCCTCCTCCAATTCAGGTTGCTGACGCTCTGGGCGAGGACGAAAATTCTTGGCCGGCTTTGGTGGTTTTACTTCTGATGTTGGCTCTGATTTGGTTTCCACAACCTCTGGAGTCGTGTCGCTTACGCTAAATCCAGGCTCAATAGTTGAGCTAGGCATTGGAGCTAAAGCAGGTTCTTCCGTTGATTTTTGAATTCTTTGGCGCTTAGGACGATCATTTGTAGGTAATTCTTCCGCGACTGTTTTTACTTTCCTAATTGGTTTTTCTTCCATAAAATGGTGAAATGAATATTCTTAATTTGATTTAACAAACCTCATTTCTGATCAAATGATCCTCCTTAAAACATTATTTTAACACACAAAAAGTGGATTAACTGATGATTAAAAGATTGAAATGATAGGAATTGTTTTTATTGAGGTGCTTACGACATTGAAACACAGTACAATACTACATTACATATATTAGATTGTCAAACATTTTTCATCATTTTTAACAGAAATGATCAATTACTTAATCAATTTTGATGGAATCTGTGGGTAATTCGCTCCATGTCAGCCTAAAATTCGTAATTTGCAAGGGAAATACATGATGAAATCTCACCAGCAAATTTTACATAATCAACTAGTAGAACGCCAAGAAAATGGTCTTGTTCGTTCATTGATTTCTGTTAATCACTTGGTCGATTTTTGCTCCAATGATTATTTGGATCTAGCCAAGAATCCATCGTTAGCAGATAAAATTGACGCCGATTTTAAAGCATTAAAATCTAATTTGACTTCCATCAATGGATCCACTGGCTCGAGATTAATTTCAGGGCAATCCATTCAGGTGGAACAATTTGAAAGAAAATGCGCTGAGTTTCATCAGGCAGAAGCATCTTTATTATTTTCTAGCGGATACGATGCCAATGTCGGCTTAATCTCTTCCATCGCCCAAAAAGATCAAGTCGTATTTTGTGATCAATTATTGCATGCAAGTTTAATCGACGGCTTGCGCTTAGCAAAAGCAGAACGCAAGATATTTGCCCATAATGACCTAGCGGATTTAGAAAAATTATTGCGCGAATATCCCCTCGAAACGCCCAAATGGATTGTCGTTGAATCCGTATATTCCATGGATGGCGACATGGCACCTTTGAGGGAATTAGTCCAATTAAAAAATAAATACAACGCTGAAATAATCCTGGACGAAGCCCATGCAGGTGGAGTCTATGGGCCTATTGGAAATGGATTAGCGGTAGAAATGGGCATCGAAAAAGAGATATTTGCCCGAGTCATTACTTTTGGTAAAGCCTGGGGAAATGCAGGGGCAGTTGTTTTAGGCTCACAAACGTTAATTGATTTTTTAATCAATTTCGCCCGACCATTTATATACTCAACGGCCCCAAGTCCACATCATGTATCGAGCTTATTGACCACCTTAGGTTTGTTGGAAACGCAGAGTGACCTACGAAAAAAATTAAAGGAAAATATAGCCTATTTTGTTGAACATGCTACATCCAGCCATTGGGGACCCAGTAAAACAGCCATTCAAACCTTTTTCGTCGCCGGGAATAAAGCCGTTAAAAATAAAGCATTAGCGATACAAGAAGCTGGATTTGCCGTCAAAGCCATTGTTTATCCCACCGTCCCAAAAGGGGAAGAAAGAATACGCATCACGCTCAACAGCTTGACAAAAAAAGAAGCTATTTTGGCTCTCATAAAAACCATGGAAACCCATGCATAAATCATTTATTGTCGCGGGAATTGGAACTGAAATTGGCAAAACCCTCATATCGGCCATCTTCACTCAAGCGCTACAGGCCGACTACTGGAAACCGATTCAATCCGGAAATCCGGAGGAAGCAGATGCTTTATTTATAAAAAAAATGACCCAATTGCCCAACTTAAAAGTTTGGGATTCTAGTTATGTATTAAGCCAACCGCTTTCCCCACATACGGCTGCAAAGATCGACGGGGTTAGGATTGACCTAGAAAAAATTCAATTGCCTCAAACATCCAACACATTAATTGTCGAACTTGCAGGAGGAATTCTCGTGCCGGTCAATGACCATCAAACGAATTTAGATCTGATAAAAAAACTAGATCTACCCGTACTTTTGGTAAGTAAAAATTATTTGGGTAGCATCAATCATACGTTATTGACCTACCAAATACTCAAGGACAGCCACATTCCCATCATGGGAATTGTCTTCAATGGACCATCAAATCCTTCAGGAGAAAAATTCATTTTAAAGTATACACAATTACCCGTAGTTTTGCGTGTCCAACAAGAACAGGAAATTACGCCAGAAACTATTATAAAATATGCCAAATCCATCTCAAATTAGTCTATCAGAAAGAGATCAAAAAGTTGTTTGGCATCCATTTACGCAACATTTTATCGAACCTTCATCGATCGCCATCATACGTGGTGAAGGAGTCTATTTATACGATGAGGATGGGAAACAATACATTGACGCCATCGCTTCTTGGTGGGTAAATTTACATGGGCACGCAAATGCTTATATGGCCCAAAAAGTGTATGAACAGGCGCTCAAATTAGAACAAGTCATTTTTGCGGGTTTTACTCATGAGCCTGCGATTCGCTTAGCAGAGAGATTATTAAGCCACTTACCGGCCAATTTCCAAAAAGTATTTTACTCGGATAATGGGTCTACCGCCGTGGAGGTCGCGGTAAAAATGGCCTTACAATTCTTTCATAACCAAGGCAATGAAAAGCGAAGGAAAATTATTGCGTTTGAAGATGCTTACCATGGAGATACGTTTGGGGCGATGAGTTTGGGGGCACCTAGCTCCTTCAATGCACCATTTCAAGACATGCTTTTTGAGGTAGAATTTATTCCTAATCCCAAAAATAAAGCTTTATGTCTAGAAGCATTAGAAACTAAATTAAAGCAGTCAGACGGATATGCGGCCATCATTTTCGAACCTCTCATTCAAGGTGCTGGTGGCATGAACATGTATGCGGCTGAAACCTTAGATAAGATCATTTCGCTAACAAAAAATGCGGGATTGATCAGCATTTCCGATGAAATCATGACGGGTTTTGGTCGTACAGGTAAATGGTTTGCAATGGATTATTTGCAGCAAAAACCTGATATCGTTTGCTTGTCAAAAGGTTTAACCGGTGGCATGATGGCGTTAGGGGTTACCGTTTGCTCGGATCAACTATTTGAATCTTTTCTTTCTACAGATCGAAAGAAGACCCTTTTTCATTCCCATTCCTTCACGGCAAATCCCCTCGCCTGCGCGGCAGCGAACGCAAGTATGGACCTGATGGAGGAGGAAACTACTTGGTCTAATATCGCAGCCATCGAGAATATTCATGAAGCATGGAAAATCAAAATGGCCGGACATCCGACCATCAAAAATGTAAGATGTGTTGGCACGATTATAGCCTGCGAACTAGAGACCGTTGAAAAAGATGGTTATTTAAATCCTATCCGAGGAAAAGCCTACGACCATTTTATAAAAAAAGGGATCCTTTTGAGACCCCTGGGTAATACCTTATATATCTTACCTCCCTATTGCATAAAGCCGTCGGAATTAGCTCTGATTTATCTTGAAATCGAAAATTTTGCCGCTACGATTAGTTAAGTATTTTCGTTGATTGCCAAGAAAGCATCTGCCATCTTTTATCTTGAAAAATCCAAACATCGGTATATTTAAGATGATTAAATGTAAATGAACCATCTTTCGCTTGATTTTTAATTTTCGCAGTTCCAGTAATGATTCCGAATTTTCCATACACACGTGGAGTTAATTCCTCTGATTCAATCGAAGCGTAAATGGTTTTCTTTGAAACGATAGATCCCACATAACTCACTTTGTTGTCCGTAACGGCATTTGAGTGATTGTAAACTAAATCTGCATGCATCACCGCATCTAAGCCTTTTTCGTCTTGTGCAATCATCACTTTAAAACGATTCAATTCAGCTTCGCGTAAAGATTCAATAGTCGCTTTTTGTGCGTTTGCGGTTATCGCCATAACAAGGGTAGTTAAAATTAAAATGATTTTTTTCATAGTATGTTTATTTATTAGGTGTGCAAATTAATAATTATTTAAGATTAAATCAGAACCTTTTTCGCCAATAGCCATTACGATGGCATTTGTATTTCCTGAAACTAAATCTGGCATGATGGAAGCATCAATGACACGTAAGCCATTTATTCCCTTCACACGGAGCGTTTTGGGATCTGTTACTGAACTCGCATCATTTCCCATTTTACAAGTTCCAATGGGATGATAAACGCATTCTGTCGCCCGCTCGATATGTTTTTGGATCAATTCCTCCGTCAGTTCACCTGAGGGATAAGGCAATGTATTGCCTAATCTAAGGTGATCAAATTCAGCAGACAATAAAATTTGATGTGCTAATTTCACGCCTCTTTTCAAGGTAGCCAAATCTTTTCCTTCGGAATCGGATAAATAATTTGGGTCTATTTGAGGTGCATCCCAAGGTGATTTTGAGTGTAAGCCCACATAGCCTCTACTTTCGGGTTTCAATAAAGTAGGCAAACAAGTAAATCCGTCGTCAATGGGCATTTTTTTGTAATCATACATGTCCAATGACCACGCGGAAGAAAAATGAAATTGTAAATCGGGTTGGTCAGATTGATTCACCGAATCATAAAATGCGCAACCTTCTAAAGGACTTGCCGAAAGGGGTCCTTTCTTTTTTGTCACATAGGTCAGAAAATTAGGGATGGAGATCGCTGCATTAAATGATGAACGTTGTGTTTTTGCCTGGGCATGCATATTGACAAAAACATGATCCGACAAATTTTTACCCATCCCAGGCAAATTAACTTTCTGCTCTATGCCAAAAGACTTCAAATAATCTGCGTCGCCTATGCCGGCCAACATCATAATTTGTGGACTCTGAAAAGAACCTGCAGATAGGATAACATCTTGGTCTACCCTAAAAATGGTACTCGATTTCGCATTTTTCAAATGCCCTTCGATACCTCTAACTTGATCACCTTCCATGACTAAATTAGTGACATGGAATTGGCTTATGACCTTTAAATTTTTTCTTTTTAAAATCGGATTGATGAAAGCGCTGGCACCAGTCACTCGTTGGCCATCGGCAATAGCAAACTGAAACATACCCGCTCCTATTTGGCTCGCGCCATTAAAATCAGCATTTTTAGGAATTCCCACTGAGCCACATGCTTCGATAAAGGCCTGACCAAAAATGGTATTTTGGCTTGGATTAGAAACGGTTAAAGGACCGCCTTGGCCGTGAAATTCATTCTGAATATCTAAATTATTTTCTGACTTTTTAAAATACGGAAGCATGTCGGCATAAGACCAACCGCCACAACCCATGGATTCCCAATTTTCAAAATCTGCTTTATTTCCACGAATATAAGCCATGCAATTAATGGCACTACTTCCTCCCATCGCCTTACCACGCGGCTGGTATATCTGACGCCCTCCTAAATTTTTCTGAGGCTCGGTAAAAAAATTCCAATTCATAGTAGTCCCATTTAATAAAGGGTATGAAGAGGGTGTGAAAATGCGCGGATCACGACTGTCCATCCCCGCCTCCACTAATAATACTTGGATCGAAGGGTTTTCTGTAAGCCGATTTGCCAGCACACAGCCTGCGGTACCCGCGCCTACAATGATGTAATCAAATGACCTCATTTAAGATTTTTTAAATTAATTCTTTAAATTTCAATATTTTTAGGGAAAATTACGTCATATATGTCCACATTTAACAGCTATCTGGTTTTAGGATTTCAGCATATCATGAATATACAGGCCTTAGACCACTTGTTATTCATTTTATCCATTACATGTATTTACAAATTTTATGACGCAAAAAAACTCCTCTTATTAATAACGGCTTTTACCTTGGGTCATTCATTGACGCTGGCCTTAGCCACGTTAAAATGGATTGAATTTTCTCAAAATTGGATCGAATTTTTAATTCCTTGTACCATTTTATTTTCCGCTTTCGCCAATTTAAATTTTAAGGAGACCAAAATCAAATCGACCAAATTACCTCGAAAAAAATTCATACTTGTGGGTGTTTTTGGTTTAATCCATGGGCTAGGATTTTCAAATTACCTACAAAGCTTGTTGGGCAAAGAGAGTTCGATTATATCCCCATTATTTGCCTTTAACATAGGATTGGAATTAGCGCAAATTATAGTCGTAATTTCAATTCTAATCATATCCAACATCCTAATTGAATTGTTTAAAATCAAACTAACCTATTACATACTAGTCATTTCGGGCATCATCATAGGACTTTCCTTGCCCATGGTCCTTGAACGTTGGTAGGTATACGGCAAAAAAATGCCCTGATTCACATCAAGGCATTTAACATAAATAGGTTTAGATTTAAAAATCTTCATCCAACGAGAAAGACATCGACTCTTTATCTGACATCACTCCTGATTTTTGATATTCAGCAACGCGCTTCTCAAAGAAATTTGTTTTACCCTGCAATGAAATCATTTCCATAAAATCAAATGGATTAACTGCATTGTAGTTTTTCTTACATCCCAAAGAAATCAATAAACGATCTGCGACAAATTCAATGTATTGACACATTAATTCAGCATTCATACCGATCAATGAAACAGGAAGAGCCACCGTGACAAATTCTTTTTCAATTTCTACGGCATTCAAAATGATCTCATAAATGCGTTCTTGAGAAATTTTATTTTGAATATGCTCAGTATACAATAAACACGCAAAATCACAGTGCAAACCTTCGTCGCGAGAAATCAACTCATTTGAGAAGGATAAGCCTGGCATTAAACCACGCTTTTTCAACCAAAATATAGAACAAAAACTACCTGAGAAGAAAATTCCTTCTACCGCAGCAAATGAAATTAAACGCTCTACAAAACTATCGCTCTCGATCCATTTTAATGCCCAATCCGCCTTCTTCTTTACGCAATCAATGGTTTCAATGGCACGAAGCAAATGATCCTTTTCCTTTGGGTCATTGATATAAGAGTCGATCAACAATGAATAGGTTTCCGAATGAATGTTTTCCATCATGATTTGGAAACCATAAAAACATTTAGCCTCCGCATATTGGACTTCTTTCAAAAAGTTGTTAGCTAAATTTTCATTAACAATTCCATCGGATGCTGCAAAAAATGCCAAAACATGCGAAATAAAATGACGCTCTCCGTCATTCATTTTTTTCCAATCGGCTAAATCTTGTTGTAAATCAATTTCTTCAGCTGTCCAAAAGGACGCTTCCGCTTTCTTATAAAACTGCCAAATATCATCATGTCTTATAGGAAATAAAACGAAACGATTAGGATCTTCAACCAATAAAGGTTCTGCAAAAGTAGATGTAGACATATGTTAATAAAATGATATTAAATTTAGAGAATTTCTAACCAACATACAAGACTAATTTCTTGTCAAATTGTTTTAAAAAAAACAAAATAAATTAAAAGAAAAATCCACCCACCTGAACTACGAATGCTGAGCCATAGGGCGACTGCTTTCCTGAAGTTTCTGAATAATTTAAATCATACATGATGGATAAATTGATTCCGATTCGAGAACCAATTCCAATGCCCACTAAAAATGGATTTGAATATCCTCCCGTGGTACCTGGGGACATATTATTGAAATTTTCCAACTGTGCCGTCAGGTATCCTTGACCTATCAAAGCAGATAATGCGGGAATTTGTTGGCGTACAAAAATACGCTCACCTAATAAATTACTGGTAGCTTTAAAACCCGCATAACTTGCAGAATAATACTGATACGTCATTCCAAGGCCTAAAATCGTATTTTTTGCGAGTAAATAACCCGCCATAGGTGAAATACC
>CAMBGA010000024.1 GCA_945866095.1 Spirosoma fluviale | reverse complement strand
AGTAAAATCATAAAAATTCGTCTGCAAAAATAAGGTAATTAAAACATAATTTGTTTTTTTCACTAAAAGAAAAATATGGTCAAATACCTGAAACTCCTCGCAAAATCAGTCCTGTATGGATTGGTGGGGATTTTTTTGCTATTTTTTTCGATCATATTGCTTCTGCGTGTACCCTCTAATCAAATCCGATTAGCCAATTACTTTACTCCCAAAATCGAAAAGGCCATTGGGTATCCGCTAACCCTAGACGGAATCCAACTGAAGTTTTTTGACGAAATAAGCTTTTGGGGATTGCGGGTCAAAGATCCTTGGGGCAAGGACATGATTTACATTGAACAATTAGACGTTAATTTCAGTATTTCAGATTTGTTTTTGCAAGGTTCGCAACCGTCGATGGAATATGCGCAATTGATTCGCCCGCGAGTGCATTTAATTTTGGAGAAAAAATCGGGGAAGATAAATTTGAATGAGTTTATTGATCGTATTGTTGCGTATGTGAATAAAAATTCAACCTCGACCAGCACCGAATCCAGCTTATTTAAAATTCATTCAGCCCAGGTCGTTGACGGTACTTTTTTACTCGATGACGAGCAAGAAAAAAACCTGGCTACACCTTCACATTTCGATTTATCGCATTTCAGTTTTGTCAAAATTAATTCCAAAGTAGCCGATTTTTATGTCCACGGGGATACCATAGGACTTCAGACGATCGGTTTTCAGGCGATCGATCCTTCGAGTAAATTCCAAGTGAAAAAGTTGGACACCAAGTTCATGATTTCAGATCGGCAAATGCGATTTGATGATTTAACCTTATTTTTTAATGACTCATATGTTGGCGACCACGTCCACATGAATTATACCAAAATAAATGACTTGACGAAGTGGATTACGAAAGTAGACATGGTCGGCAACCTTAAAAATAGCAAAGTTAAAGGGGAGGATTTAGGTCGATTTGTGAGTGCTATGTATGATTACAAGGGGTATTATCAATTGAATGGCCAACTAAACGGCTCGGTGGATAATTTGGCACTGAAGAATTTTGAAATTGGATTTGGCCAGAAATCTAAGTTGAAAGGTGATTTCAGCTTTAAAGGTTTGCCCAATGTAACGACGACGCAAATGGAATTTTCGATGAATAAGTCCATTTTCTATCCTAATGATTTAGCTGTTTTTATCACCCAAGGAGCCTCTGAAAAAATGAATATATTGGGCTCTGTTGCTTTCGATGGAAAATTTAAAGGCACGTATGACAACTTCCAAACATCAGGCCAATTGAATACCGGTTTAGGCTATATGGAAGGCGATTTCAAACTCAAGCTTAAAGATTCAATGGCTTTGTCATCCTACGACGGGAGTGTTAAATTGGCCAAATTTAAATTGGGCAAACTGCTGGATCTAGAAACTTACATTGGCAATATTGATCTAATAGGTAAGATAAAGGGAACCGGTTTTTCAAAAAAATCCGCCCATGTTGATTTTGATGGCAAGCTTTCTGAAATCACCTTTAACGCTTATGCCTATAAAAATGTGAGTGTAAAAGGGAATTTCCAGCGGCAATTATTTAAAGGAAATGTGGCCGTGAAGGATACCCATTTTGTGGCTGAGATGTCGGGGGAAATCAACTTGCAACAACCCAAAGCCGCGTATTTGTTAGAGGGTAAAATAGGGCATGCGGATCTAGCTAAATTACACTGGGGGAGCGAGGATGTTCAGATAAAAACAGGTTTTGATTTGAACATTA
The DNA here is from genome assembly GCA_945866095.1 of Spirosoma fluviale. Classification (GTDB taxonomy): domain Bacteria; phylum Bacteroidota; class Bacteroidia; order Cytophagales; family Spirosomataceae; genus Aquirufa; species Aquirufa fluvialis_A. The sequence goes on along the minus strand of CAMBGA010000024.1, from coordinate 20,990 downwards.
AATTTACCGACATCGATGATTTGTTTGGCAAGGCACTTTTCACAGATATAGTGATTAAAAAACCTCTAATGGATGATTTGTCCATGGGCTTAATTTCCTTTACGGCCAATGAAAATAACGTGGGTTTTAGGCAGTATCGATTGAATTCCGATTTGATTTCAGTGGAATTAAACGGAGATTTTAAGCCCACTAAAATGAAAGCAGAACTGGGCCAATTAGCTGATGAATATCTACTATATTTTAATAAAAAAGAAGACGAAAGAACTGCTTATTATAACAAGAGAAAATACGACATCAACGATAAATATTTTGCTGATTTCACCATCATTTGCCATCAAGCCCAACCCATTTTGTCGAGATTTTATCCGTCCATTGGCGTAGGTCGAAATACCATTTTTACTGGAAATGTTTCCAAAGGGCGAACCTATTCGGTTAGTTTAGAGTCTTATCCGGACACACTAGTTTTTGGCGGATATAAATTTTATCAATCCGTTTTTTCACTTCAAAGTTCCAAGTTTTTAGGCGGCCCCGAAGTATCTTCAAGCCTTGTTTTTCAGTCAAGAAGACAGCAGTTGAATTTTTTGACGCCCACCGAAAACTTCAAATTAAATGCACTTTGGGATCAGGATCGAATTAATTTTGACGTAGATTTCAAACAGGCTGGCGATGATAATTCGGCACATTTTGGAGGCAATTGGAGATTTGAAAAAGATGGTTTATCCTTGAGATTTAAGGATTCCTACCTGAAAATTTTAGGGCAAGATTGGGCCTTTGATCCTGAAAATATGGTGACCCTGAAAGGCCAAGAATGGAAGGCTGAGCATGTATTAATATCAAACAAAAAACAATCGATTGCCTTGCAAGGAAGTTTGTCCATGGATTCCACGCAAACATTAAGATTCCGGGCAAATAAATTCCAATTAGCGACCCTTGAGCCTCTTCTCGCCATTAAGGCGAATGGAGAATTGAATGCGGAAATTAGTGTTCAAAATTGGTATCAAAATACGCGCGTCGACTCATGGATGATTGTTGACTCGCTTCGATTGGACAAGTTTTATATGGGTAATTTACAAGGCGTAGGGACCTATATGGCCGAATCTCAGCGTATGGATTTGAACTATACTTTAAATCGATTGGGAGACCCTGTATTATCCGTTAGTGGACAATATAAACCGTATGCGGAAGGGGACCAATTGGCCCTCAAAACGGAATTGAACCGGACGAATCTTGAAATTTTAGAGCCATTTACTCGAGGTATTTTTTCAGGATTAGCTGGTGAGGCTTCCGGCGAATTAAAAATTAGGGGTCAGTTTAGTGACCCCAACTTTAGTGGAAAAGTGAGCGTTCAGAAAGCTAAAGTCAATTTTGATTATTTGAATACATCCATTTTTGTGAGCGATACAGTTTCGTTTCAAGGGCGACAAATTTTAGCCAAAAATTGGCAATTGAAAGATAATGATGGCAATGTAGCTAAGCTAAATGGCCAACTCAATTTTCCTAAGGACAAGCCTTTGGAAATGTCCTTAACGGCTGATCTAACTCGGTATAAAATTTTAAATACGCAGAAGAGCCCAAGCTCCTTTTATTATGGTACCGGCTATGCGAGTGGCTTGTTTCAGTTGGATGGAACCCTGGATAATTTGCTCATTTCGGGCAATTTGAAAAGTGAAAAGGGTACCCGATTATTCATTCCTTTAGATCGTGAATCGGAGGCGAAAGCAGATGATGATTTTGAGTTTTTAAGCCAAACGTTAAAAACAGAAACGGTCAACGAAAAGCTCGTTTCAACCCAATCGAAAGACAATGGCATCCGATTAGATTTGATGTTAAATCTGACCCCTGAGGCTTATGGGGAAGTCCAATTAGACAGTAAAAAGGGAGATATCATGCGAGGTTATGGTACGGGAGGCATTCGGATGACGATGGATAAAAAGGGTGATTTTAAGATGTTAGGTGACTATGCGATCGATCAAGGGGATTACACTTTTTCCCTTCAAAACATCATTAACAAAAAATTTGCCATTCAGCGGGGCTCTAAAATTTCATGGACAGGTAGTCCTTTGGATGCCAACATCAACATGAAAGCAATTTACACCCAATATGCGAGTTTGTTTCCTATCCTTTTGGATACAACTAACAAAGGGAATTTACCTGAATTTAAGCGTCGATACCCAGTAGATGTGGTGATTAATTTACAGGATAGGCTACTGGCTCCTAATGTTTCTTTTGATATTGGCATTCGGGATTATCCGAAGGATGTGACCTTGAATAGTGCAGTAACCGCCTTTGCTAATCGAATAAAAACCGATGAGCAGGAGTTGACCCGACAGGTCAGTAACGTACTTCTTTTTGGCCAATTAGTCTCGCCTTTTGGGGCTAGTGGATTGGTTCTAGGTAATTTAATGGGAAATTTTACGGAGATGCTCTCGAATCAATTGAGCAATTTGGCCTCGGAAATTAACAAGGATTTGAACATAGATGTTTATTTGGGTGGCGGAAGTTTGACCCAGGATATATTGACAAATTTACAGCTGCGCGCATCTTATAACGTAAATGACCGGCTGCGGATCACGCGTAGTGGAGGATTTACAGATGCCAGAAATCAAACTAGTCCTCAAATTTTATTGGGCGATTGGGCTTTGGAATATTTCATTAAAAAGGATGGAAGCCTACGTACAAAAATGTACAATCGAAATGTCCAAACCACCCTTTTAGGATCCCTGAACTCCTATCAAATCAATCAAACTTTAGGCGCAAGTATCCTTTACAATAAGAGCTTTAATTCGTTCTTTGGGACTAAATAATGCTGGTCGACGTATCAAAAAAAGAGCCGCAATGGCGGCTCTTTAAAATTTTGAATAGGTGCAATTTATCTGACAACAAAAGTGCCATTGCCAATCGCAAATCCTTCTGAATACATTTCGATCGAATATTTCCCTGGCTTGTAAACAACTCCACCACGGGAATAAAGCACGGCAACTTCCTGGTTATCATTTGAGTAAGAAACGGTTTGAGAAGTAGTAAATGGAATATCTTTACCTCCTTGATTGATTTTTCCTGATCCTACTGCCTCGTCAGATAATGTGCTTCCTTCGCCATCCAAAATACGTACGTAAATGGTTTTGTTCTCCAATTTAGTGATTGGGTTAGGAGCTAAATTGAATACAATTTTCAATTTGTCAATTCTTTTTCCACCTAATTTAGCTTTCTCCGTTTCTTTTCCTTTTGCGTTAACTGCTAACACGCGAATGTTCTGAGCTTTCAATGCCGCACCGATACTTACCTTACGAGCTAATTCTTTATTCTTTGCTGCTACATCTGATAAGGTATCACTTAAGTTCTTGTTGACCGTCTTTAAGCCCGTATTTTCAGTGTTTAAGGTCTGGTTTTGAGTGTTTAATACTTGGTTGTTTTCTGTCAAAACACCATTTTGTTTTTTCAGATCAACAATATCGCCATCCTTTTGAGCTAGAATAAGATCATATTCTTTAATTTTAGCTAAATAGGAAGCTACAGTCGCATGATTTGCTTTCTTTAGTGAAGATTTATCTTGCTCTAATTGCAATTTCAAAGCTTCTAAGTCTGCCACTTGGCCTCCTAATGCTTTAATTTCAGCTATTTTATTATCTAACTGAGTCGAAATTGAATCTAATTTAACGCGTGTATTAGCTAATTCAGTTGCTTTTTCTTCGATACTAGTGGCTTGCTCTTTGGTCAGTTGGTTCGACCTAAAATACAAGACTCCAAATACTGCAGTTAATACAGCAAGGACTATGAGTGCAATCTTAGAAGTGTTGTTATTGGATTCCATTATGTTTATTTTATTTATTAAAGGGTTTGTTTAATTTATCGCAAATTACAATAATTAAATTTAAATTCATTTCTAAACGCCTTTTTGGTTAATTTGCGTGAATAAATAATGGATTATGCTCACCTATGATTTTATTGTAATTGGGTCCGGTATTGCGGGTTTATCGTATACCGCAAAAATTGCGCAACACTTTCAGGATATTAATCAGTCTGTAAAAATTGCGGTCATCACAAAAACCATTGCTGAGGAAACCAATACCAAATATGCACAAGGTGGCATTGCGGCTGTTTGGGATCAGGATGATTCCTTTGATAAGCATATACAAGATACCATTGTCGCAGGTGATTTTATAAGTAATCAAAAGGTTGTTGAGATGGTAGTCAAAGAAGCTCCGGAACGACTAAATGAATTAATCTCGTATGGAACTGACTTTGATCGTCAGGCAGATGGGACTTTTGATTTAGTCAAAGAAGGTGGGCATTCGGATAAAAGAATTTTACATTACAAGGACTCCACGGGCAATGAAATTGAGCGCGCACTTTTAGCCAAAGTCAAGTCTTTTCAATCGGTGGATTTTTTCACGCATTACTTTGCGGTGGATTTAATTACCCAACACCATTTAGGCGAAAAGGTGACCAAGGATACTCCGGACAAAAAATGTTTTGGTGTCTATGTCCTTAATTTAAGAACCAAAAAAGTGGAGACCTTTTTAGGCAAAACTACTTTGTTGGCCACCGGGGGAATCGGCCAAGTTTATCAATCCACGACCAATCCTAAGATTGCAACTGGTGATGGAATTGCGATGGCCTACCGAGCAAAGGCGTTTGTCCAAGGAATGGAGTTTATTCAGTTTCATCCTACGGCATTATATAACCCCGGAAAGAAGCCCTCATTTTTGATTTCAGAGGCGGTGAGAGGCCACGGAGGAATTCTGAAAAATTTGGATGGCTCTACATTTATGGAGCGCTATGATGAGCGTTTATCTTTGGCACCCCGCGATATTGTTGCCCGTGCCATCGATTCAGAAATGAAAAGGCAAGGTAGCGACCATGTATTTTTAGATACAAGGCATATTCCTAAAGTTGAAATTATACAACATTTTCCCATGATCTATCAGCATTGTTTAGATGAGTTGGGTATTGATATGTCGACGGAAATGATTCCAGTGGTACCCGCTCAGCATTACCTTTGTGGGGGTATCATCGTGGATGAATTTAGTAGGACCAATATTCAACATTTATATGCAGCTGGGGAGTGTTCCTACACGGGCCTTCATGGAGCAAACCGCTTGGCGTCCAATAGTTTATTAGAAGCCATTGTATTTGCCCATCGGGCATTTCAAAAGTCTATTGACGAATTTGGGACTCAATCCTTACCTGAATTAATTCCAGCTTGGAATGATGCAGGCACGAAAAACCCTGAAGAACTAGTGTTAGTTACGGAAATGGCACGTGAATTGGAATCCATTATGTCTAATTATGTAGGTATTGTTCGAACTGATCGACGTTTGAAGCGGGCCTATGATCGCTTGGAATTGATTTATTTAGAGCACGAAGAGCTATATAAACAATCTCGAATTACTGTTCCTTTATGCGAATTGAGGAATATGATCAATGTGGCTTATTTAATCATCAAGCACGCACGCGCTCAAAGAGAAAACAAAGGGCTTCACTACAATTTAGATTTGATATAGCTTGACTTGTCAATTATAAGGCCTACATTTAATCGGTTCTATACCCCCATTCTTTCTATGTCGCAATCGATTCGAGATGTAATCTCTCCACTTAATATTCTTTCTAAATCTGAAATCCTGAATGTTAGTAAAAGTTTTAAAATGGTTCATCTAAAGAAGAATGATTATTTAGTTCAAACGGGAGGGCATTTAGACCAATTGGTTTTTTTGAAAAAAGGAATATTGCGGAGCGGATCAAGTCAAGATTCAGAGGTTTTGGAATCGAAAGAGTTTACATTCGAAAATAATTTTTTGTTTTCAGGCAGTAGTTTGTTGGCCTCTAAACCCTTCTCCCAATCCATTCACGCCTTAATGGATTCAGCTATTTTAGTTTTAACGCGCGCTGAGTTGGACGGGATTTACGAGAGCATTCCAGGATTTGTGGCGGTTTTGCGCCAACTAACACAAGACGAATTAGAAAAGCAGGAGAAGCTTGCTGTTTTAATAAAAATTCAACCCCCTCAGAAACGTTATGAGCATTTCCAACGAAATTTTGCTTGGATCGCGGCCCAATTACCCGAAGGCCAGTTGGCCTCTTTTCTTCAAATTCCAGCCTCCGAGCTAACCCGAATCAGGAAAAAAATAAGTTTAGGAACGAGCTTTTAAGCATGACTTTTCAAGTAGGATACAATGACTTGTAAGCCTTTTTCAAAGTGATGGTTGTTGGGTATTACGATATCACAACTTCGTTTATGTGGCCTGATAAATTCTTCGTAGGTAGGTTTGACATGGTATTTCCAACGATACATGACATCCTGTAAATCATAACCCCTCTCTTCATTGTCACGTTTTATGCGGCGCTTTAATTTGATCTTGTCTTGGGCGTCAATAAATATTTTCAAATCTAAGAGCTTGGCAACTTCCGGAAAATGAAAAACGAAAATTCCCTCTACAACCAATATTTTTTTAGGATAGAAATGCAATAAGTTGGGAATTTTTTCAGAGTTATTGAAGGTGTATTCCTCACGAGTAACTATTTCACCTGACCTTAATTTTTCGACGTCAGCAGCAAATGCCACATCATCAATAGCCCTAGGTAAGTCAAAATTTTCAATACCATTTTCATCTTTGGTTTGATGTTCCTTTGGGCGGTAGTAATTGTCCTGAGACAATAAACAAATGTCATCCGTATCGAATTGCTCCATTAATCGAGTTAAAAAAAAGGTCTTTCCTGAGGCACTTCCTCCGGTAATCCCAATGATAAATGGACGGTTGTTGGTCGACATATTGTAATTGATTCAAATGCAAATTTGCGAAAATGATTTAAATTAAACTAAAGCAAAAATTTCATTTTTTGAATAAGAGATAAATAGCTTTTTCGTCTTTTTGCTTTTTATCTATCTTTTCAAAACCAGCTTCGGTTACAATGGTCATTAACTCCTCGGCAAAGAATAGTTTTTTTCCACAACCCTCATGAATGAGTGGAATTGATATAGATACTTCTTCCTCAATAAGCAATCGTCCCCCGTTTTTTAATATTCGAAAAGCCTCTTGTAGTACCAAATCGATCTGTTTGAATTCGTGTAATGCATTAAAAATCAAAACCCAATCGGCCATTTCAGTTTCTAACGTTAATGCATGTACGTCTTCGTTTTTTACGGAAATGGTTGTGGTGTTTTTTTTGTTTGATGTATTTTCGAAATAGGAAATGGAGTCGCCAACTTCCTCATTCGTAAGAACCTGCAAATCATGATCGACTAAAATTAATTGGACAGCAGGCTGATGAACCACACAATTTATTTCCCACCAACCAGATCCGGAACCTAAAGAAACGAGGGTATCGGTATTTTTCCAAGGAGCAAATCTTAAAAGTTCTTTCATTCTAGGTTTAAATTAATGGATAAATCATGAAGCATGGTATCTTTGAAGGTAATTATTTTATCATATGGCTATTTATATCGCACCTACGGCTTCAGTGATGGGCCGAGTACTTATTTCAAAAGATGTTTCTGTTTGGCACGGAGCTGTTATTCGGGCAGATGTGGAAGAAATTATTTTAGGGGAAGGCTGTAATATTCAAGACAATGCGGTCTTGCATGCCGACGAAGGAGATAAAACGATTATTGGCCCCAGGGTGACGATTGGCCATGCTGCAATTGTTCATGGTGCTACGATAGGAGAAGGCTCCCTCATTGGGATGCATGCAACGGTATTAAATCGAGCTCAGATTGGCCGATTTTGTTTAATTGGCGCTCATGCATTGGTCACAGAAGGTATGATCATACCTGATTTTTCCTTGGTGCTTGGAATGCCTGCCAAAGTTGTCAAATCGCTTTCAGAGGATCAAATAAGCCGTTTAAAAGAAGGGGCTGATCATAATATCATGATGGGGGAAAGACACTCAGCGGGGGAATTTCCATTGCTCTCACAAGCCGATTTTAATTCATGAAAGATCTTTTTTTAATTCGCCATGCGCACGCTGGACCCTATTTGCTCCCGGATGAAGGCCGTAACTTGTCCATTAGGGGAATTGAAGAGGCGCAAGAGTTGAAAAGTATTTTTATGAATAACAATTTCCCTGTAGGTTTTTGGTATATCTCTAATACGAATAGAACAATAGAAACAGCTGAAATATTGATGGGAAACGTGCAAAAATTAGGAGATTCTTTTGATGATTATTGGTACCACGCCACGGGTCCCCAATATGTGGAAAAATTAGTGAGTAGCCACCAAGATGTTATTTATTTAGTAGCCCACAATCCATCGATTTCCTTTGCGGCATCCTATTTTTCTGGAGAAATGATTCAAATGGAAACATCTTCCTGTGTACATTTGCACTGGCCAATGGCCCATTCATGGGATGAAATTATCAAAGGAAGCGCCATGGTCAATTTTATACATTAACATTATGCAAAAAAATCGCCTCATTTTTCGTTGGATTTTGATTCTGTTTACACTTTTGATGATTGCGCTCGCTATCGATATGGCCCGAAATACAACGGCTCCTTGGAATAAAAATAAAGCAAAAACCAATTAATAAGCCGCTTTATTTAGCCATTTAATTCCAAAAATCGAAGGCTATAAAACGGACTCGATGTGCTTTAGATGATGGGTACAATGCCAAGCATAAATACCTAATACTCGGTCTAAAGGATAAATGATATCACTTTCTGGATGATAATATGTTTTCGTCCAATCCGTTTCTTGCAGAGTATTCATTAAATAAACCCAGCGCTGATGCACGGATTTGACGCCTGTGATGGACCATTCAATCGGTGCGTTATCGCCATCAGGCATGTGGGCCCAGTCATTTTCTGAATAGGGCATGATGGTTGGATTTTCATCATTTAATGCTTTTTTGAATCGTATGTAGCAATTCATGTGGCTATCAAACATGTGATGAATCACTTGGCGTGCGGTCCAACCTCCTGGTCGATAGGTTTTTTTTAAGGTAGTTTCGGAAAGTTTTGATGCGACGATGGCTAATAAATCAGGAAATTCCTCGATCGTCTTAATCCAGTTTTTTCTGATTTCCGGGGTGATAATTTCTGGTGCAGCAAATTTCCCAATAGGATATTGAAGTGAATTTAATTCCATGTGATTATGCGTTGGTAAAAAAAGTAGTGATGTCCTTGGCGGCTTCTCGGGTATGGGCGATCAAGGGGTGGACGCCGCGATGTATCAACTCGAGCATTTCTTTTCCTGAATCTTTGCTAAGGTGGGAAATATGCAATGGCATCAAAATCTCACCTTCTTCCACCACCATAGGCGTAGTCACTTGAAAAGCAATGTTGCCCGCCGAGGCGATTTTAATTAAATCCAACTTCGTTTTCTGGAAACTTTCTTCAAAACTTTCTTCTGTATTTCCCGAAATTTCTAATTGGACTGCTGTCTGGCTAGATTTTAAATCCAGTAATTCTTTGATCTCGTTATCTAACAGGTTTAACTGTTTTCTAAGTGCATGGTAATTTTTACCCGTCGACATCCGTTCGCGAATCGATTGCCTAATGAAATAAGTAATCGTATCCGTAACCGTTAATCCTATTTCAGCCGTTTGTTTAAAGATCAGTGAGCTTGGCGACATGCCAGGAATGGTGTTTGGGTCATGTAAAATGACCATTCCTTCAGGGCTTAAAAAACCATCTATTCGCGTGCAAACCCCAAAACCCAAGTCGTCAAATGCTTTTTTAACCTGCTCTTGTATGATTTTCAAATCAGCTAAACTAGCATCCATGGGAATTCTTTTTCGCGTTGCCTTAGATTTATATTTGGCATTAAAATCGAAAACTTCCACGGAATCGTCCATAACAATTTCGGTCGGTGGTAGGGCAACCGACTCGCCATCGGGAGTCTGAATGACTCCGCAACTAAATTCCGCGCCAAGCACAAAAGATTCCAATAAAATGGAATCTTCCGAATGAATGGAATGAATAACCGCCTTAGTTACTCCTTGTAAAAAATACGATTGTAACTCGGTTAAAAGTTCGGCCGGATGTAAGAATACTTGATGCTGGAATATCACTGGAAAGCCTATTCCCTCATCTAGATTGACCATTTTTTGAAGCAAATCTATTTGATCTTCCTCGGTCAATTTAATCCAATCTTCCCGGTAAATCTCGGAGATGAACAGGCATTTTTTGATCGCCTGGTCAAAATCTTCTAAGGAATCTTTTTTGACAAATGCCAAACCAATCGACGATCCTTGATGCGGAGCTTTGGCCACAAAAGGCACTCCTATTTCTTTTTTAACTTGCTCAAATAAAGTTTCTCGGCCATATTTCTCGTAATCATCCCTCTTTAAAGTGAAGAATTTTTTATCGAGTCCTACGCTTTTTTGGAGCCATTCATTTTGTTTCGATTTATCGATTCCAATCGCTGAGCCCAATAAACCTGGTCCGGAATAGGGGATGTCATACCATTCTAATAAACCTTGAATGCTTCCATCTTCTGCGCCAGGACCATGCATGGCAATGAATGCAAAATCGAAATGATCTTTAAAGTTTTCAGGAAAAATTTGAACGCCAATTTCCTGGATAATTTGGGCATAAGCCTCCGTGTTTTGATTTTCTAAAGATTCAATGTAAACTGAAAATGGAGCTGTTTGATATTGTTTTGGAGGGAAAAAATCACGGATTGAATCTTCAAAAATAAGCGATTCTTTAATCAAAATAAAATGTCCCAAACTGTCTACAAAAATAGGCACGGGTTTGAATAATGCTTTATTGATATGCGCCATGGCCGTCTTTCCACCGGCAAAACTAATTTCACGTTCTCTTGCTTGGCCACCAAATAAAATTCCAATACGCATCATAAATTACTGGGGGATAATTTGGCTAATTTCTTCCACGGATTTAACTTCGGGTACTTCTCTTTTTATCGCTTCTTCCACACCGGCTCTAAACGTCATGGCCGACATATTGCAGGATTTGCAATTGCCAACTAAAGATAATGTCAGCTCATTTTCTTCCGAAATGCCCACGATTTCCACATTGCCACCATCTGCAATCAAGTAAGGACGAATGCTGTCAAGTGCTGATTGAATTCGAGCATAAAGTGGATGATTTTCCATAGGTTAAGCGTTTGATTGTGCGTTACTAATCGCAATTTGTTGGGCTAAATTGGTAGCAATTTGAATAAAAGCATTTGCGCTGAGCCCGTCCGTGGACGCAATAGGTTTCCCCTCATCGCCCGCTTCTCGGATCGCTTGTATCAAGGGTACTTCCCCCAAAAATGGTACTTTATATTTTTCAGCTAACATTTTACCTCCGTCTTTGCCAAACAAATAATATTTGTTTTCAGGCAATTCTGCGGGTGTAAAATAAGCCATATTTTCGACTAAACCCAACAATGGAACATTAATTCCCGCTTGGTTGAAAAATTGCAAACCTTTGGTTGCATCTGATAAGGCTACTTTTTGAGGCGTGGTTACAATCACAGCTCCAGTTAATTTGATCAATTGGACCAATGTTAAATGTATATCTGAGGTTCCTGGCGGAAGATCGATCAATAAGTAATCCAATTCACCCCAATTTGTATCGCCAAAAAACTGGCGCAAGGCTTGCGTCATCATAGGACCGCGCCAAGGCACAGGGCTGTCGGAAGGAGCCAAAAACCCCATTGAAATCATTTTTATGCCATATTGCATGATGGGTTGAATGCGATTCTTGCCATTGATTTCTTCGACCAAAGGCTGTAAATCCTCCGCGCCAAACATGACGGGGATAGAGGGTCCCGAAATATCAGCATCCAAAATACCTACCTTAGCCCCGAGATTTTTAAGCGCCATGGCTAAGTTGGCCGTCACCGTCGATTTACCCACACCCCCTTTTCCAGAGGCAATGGCAATCACATTTTTAACTCCAGGGATTAAGGGATCCGCTGCCGATAAACTAGTTACTTCAGCAGTCATTTGAATCACAACTTTTAGGTCTGGATGAACTAAATTATGTATAGCATCCTCACAATCTTTGCGAATTTTTTCCTTTAAGGGACATGCCGGGGTGGTTAAAACCACGGTAAATCGAACTTCGCCAACGCCCAACTCGACATCCTTAATCATTCCCAAGGTGACCAAATCTTTTTTCAAGTCAGGTTCTTGGACGGTACTTAAGGCGCCTATAATCAGTTCTTTACTTACACTTAATTCTCCCATGTTCGATTTTAATATTCAAACCTCAAATATACAGGTTTTTGCTGTTTATTATGAGCCCAATGATGCTTTTAATGATAAAATTTCAGCAGCTAATTTCTCCGCTAATTTCGAATAATCGACACCAGGAAATTGGCTTGCCAGCTCCTCTTTTATTTTTTCTAAATTAGCTATATGTAGGTGTTTTTTTGTTGGGTGCGGCCGGTGATGCAACGTGGCAATTATACGTTCCCAAGCAACATCTAACGCTACCAATTCGCTTGAAAAATAAGTCTCTTTGAATTTTTGCCAAATATAATCCACGGCAATTTCATTGGGATGAATTAAATCTTTTTCATAAAAACGGTAATCCCTCAGCTCGTCCATCATGATTTCAAAAGCGGGGAAATAGGTAACTTGGCCCGGAAATTCTTGTGCAATTTCATGGGCTGCCAACCGCAATGATGCTTTCGAAACAGAATTTTCCATCATGCCATCTCGTGTATGCCTCACGGGTGACACGGTCAAAATAAGGTGTAATTGGGGATGACTCTTTATAAATGCACGATAGGCCTCAGTGATTTCAGAGACCTGATTCATGTGCTTGGCAAATCGCTGACTCGCTTGTTTATGGCAATTTGCAATCGGCCTGTTGAGTATATTGTCATGATAAAAATAGGCGGTACCGAAGGTCAGTACCAACGTATCTGCTTGGTTCAAAAATGCCTTGGTTTCTTCTTGTTTAGCATGAATCTCCTCCATTAAACCATCCGGATTTTGGCTAATAAAATTGGAGTGAAAATCGGGATGTAAATAAAAATCACCTTCAGCATATAAATCGGTAATTTTTAACGGTTCAAACTCCAACGCTTTTAAAATGCGAATGGGATTAAATTGGGTTCCAAAAGGCTGATTGAGCAATTTCAGTGGTAAATCATCCAACCTTTTCCCCATATTTTCCGCAAAACAAGATCCCATAGACAATACCCGACTAGTGGGCCTTAGCTTATTGTTTGCAATGGGAATTGGGAAATCAGTGCTAAGTTTCAAGCCTTGTTTATTAAAGTAAAATGATAACTCGAGTCTTATTTAAGGCCATCAGCCCATTGGTCCATTTTCTTTTCCAAAACCTCTAATGGCATATTTCCATCTTTTAGCAATTCATCATGGAAGTCAGAGAGTTTAAACTTGGCCCCTAATTGCTTCGTCAGGCGTTCTCTGATTTCTTTGATTTTCAACGCTCCTATTTTATAACTTAAGGCTTGCGCTGGAATTGCCATATACCTTTCTATTTCAGCGATCGTACCCTCTTCGTTCAGTGGTTCATTGTCCATCATAAATTTAATGGCCTCTTCTCGAGTCATGTTTTTGGAGTGCATTCCGGCATCTACTACTAAGCGAATGGCGCGGTGCATTTCATCCCCCAATGCGCCCATATATTGGTATGGATCTGTGTACAATCCCAATTCCTTACCTAAGCTTTCGGTGTATAAAGCCCAACCTTCTGCATAGGCTGAATTTCCACCAAAACGCCTAAATTTAGGCAAATCTCCATTTTCTTGTTGCAAACTAATTTGATAATGATGTCCAGGAATGGCTTCATGCAAGAAAAGGCTTTCCATCCCACTCGTCAGGTTAAACGTTTTTGCATTTATGATCGGAACATAAAAAATACCGGGTCTTTTTCCATCTTCAGTACCGGCAAAATATTCGGCTGAGGCAGAGGCAGCCCGAAAAGCTTCCGTTTGACGAATCTCAAAAGGCGATTTTGGAACACGGCCAAACATCGTTTTGAGTTCGGGCTCCATTTTTTTATGAATCGTTTCAAAGGCCGCAAGCACTTCTGCTGGATCTTTAAAAGGAGTGAATTTAGAATCAGTTCTCATGTGTTCAAAAAAGGCTTTCAATTCACCCTTGAATCCCACGGCATCCTTTGTTTTCTCCATTTCCGTTTTAATTCGCTTGACTTCAGAAAGGCCCGTTTGGTAAATTTCATCCGCTGATTTATCCGTGGTGGTCATCGTGCGAATTAAATATTGGTAATACGCTTTGCCATTGGGTATGTCGCTGATTCCTGAACTTAGCCTTCCTTTGGGTAAATATTCTTCCTTGATGAAAGTAGCCAATCGACTGTAAGCAGGAAGGATAATTTGTTGAATGTTATTGACGTATAATTCGGTGAACCTTTTTTTGTCTGCTTCGTTGAAGCTTTTAGGCAAATTTTTAATGGGTCCATAAAAGGTACTTTCTTTTACGTCTTTGACGTTAAAGGCCTCTAGTTGGGGAATGATTTTTACAATCAATGCTTTAGGCAAAACATGTCCAGCTGCCATTCCTTTTCTGAAATAAACGATGGAGCTATCTAAATATGCAGCCCCTTTAAGCATTCTTTTTGACCAATTATCATAATCTTTTGTGGTCACAAAGGGTTGGATGACAGAGCCACTTCCCAACTGTGCGAATGTCAAATGAAAGCCATAAAATTGATTTAATGGAATAAAGTTTTCGGGGAAGCTTAGTCCTTCCATTCCCAAATTGACGTCTCTTTCAATTAAATCGCAGGTTAATTGGTCATTGGTAGTTAAACTTTCACGGTCAATTTCTTGTAATGATTTTTGGTATTTTTCCAACGTGCTTTTGACTAAGGCACGGTGGCTGTCCGTGAAGTCAATATTTAATAAGTCATTGTATCGATTGTCGCCATTAAATGTCGCAGAGAGAGGACTTAATTTTAATTGGTCCTCGTAATAATCTGCAATAATTTTGTCAAGTTGCGGGTTTTTCTGTGCAGCATTTTTCTCTTTTTGGCATGAAAAAAATGAAATTAAGCTGATGAATAGAATTAGTTTTTTCATATGATGAGTTGATTTGTTTGACGGGTATTAAATTATTTAAATGGATTTTATTGCAATCACTGATCTTGGAATTTATTCCGCTTGGCAATTTATTGCATCTCAGTAAAATTAGCAAAATTTTGGGAATCTGTGTAATTAAAAAGGCCTTCATGTTCATATTTGGACAAATTCAATATATTTGTATCTCGCATATATAGATCCATTTATTAATCAAATTCATATGTCTGAAATTGGCGCTGAGCGCGTTCGACTTTCATTAAGGAACGATAATAAAGGCTGGAAAAAGTGGGGGCCTTACCTGACTGAGCGCCAGTGGGGAACTGTGCGTGAGGATTACAGTGCGCATGGAAATGCCTGGGGAAGCATTACGCATGACATGGCACGCTCAAAGGCGTATCGCTGGGGTGAAGAGGGGATTGGAGGTATTTCAGATAATAAGCAACATGTGTGTTTTGCTTTTTCTTTTTGGAATCATCGGGATCATATTATCAAGGAACGTTTTTTTGGCTTGACTGGAGCGGAATCAAATCATGGTGAGGACGTGAAGGAATTGTATTATTACCAAGATGCAACGCCTACGCATTCTTATCAAAAGATGTTGTATAAGTATCCCCAACAAACTTTTCCTTATGATAAATTAATTGACGAGAGCAAAAAGCGGAGCCGATTACAGCCTGAATACGAGCTTTTAGACACAGGTATTTTTGATAAGAATGAATATTTTGACATTTCTATGGAATATGCCAAGGGGGATGAGCAAGATATTCTGATTAAAGTGACTGTTGAAAATAGGTCAAAAGTTGACGCACCCATTACTGTTTTGCCCACAATTTGGTATCGAAATACTTGGTGTTGGGGATATGAAAATTACAAATACAAACCTCTTTTAACGGGGGTAGGAAATTCATTTATTGAGGTGGATCACCGAGTGGTGGGCCGATTTAAATTATATGCGGAGGAAGCGGACGAGTTTTTGTTTTGTGATAATGAAACGAATTTTGAGCGCCTGCATCAATCGCCTAATTTATCGCATTTTACCAAGGATGGGATCAATGATTATATTGTCAATAAAAGTAAAAAATCAATCAATCAAAATCATATAGGGACCAAAGCTGCGGCACGATATACAGCGAAAATTCCTGCGGGGGGTAAGAAAATTTTCAGGTTAAGATTAGTCGACCACACGTTAAAAACCCCTTTTGAGGATTTTGATGCTATTTTTGAGTCAAGAATTAAGGAGGCGGACGAATTTTATGATTCGATTCAAAAGGGGGTCGACGACCCTGGATTGAAGTTGCTCCAGCGTCAATCCTACGCGGGAATGTTGTGGACCAAACAGTGGTATTATTACAATGTTTTTGAGTGGATTAAGGGAGATCCTGCCATGCCAAAACCGGATGATAGCCGGAAGTTTGGTCGAAATAATGCATGGCGGCATTTATATACGGCTAATATTTTGTCGATGCCCGACAAGTGGGAATATCCGTGGTTTGCGGCTTGGGATTTAGCGTTTCATACGATTCCTTTGGCAAGACTAGACCCTGACTTTGCCAAAAGACAGTTGGCCGTTATCCTGCGCGAATATTACATGCATCCCAACGGTCAAATTCCGGCTTACGAGTGGTCGTTTTCGGATGTAAATCCGCCGGTACACGCTTGGGCAACTTGGAAAGTCTATGAAATAGACAAGGAGATGAATGGTGGAAAGGGCGATATCGTTTTTCTGGAGCGTATTTTTCATAAACTGTTGTTGAATTTTACTTGGTGGGTCAACTTAAAAGATGCGGGGGGAGATAATGTTTTTGGGGGAGGATTTTTGGGAATGGATAATATTGGAGTTTTTGATCGATCGGCTACTTTGCCGACGGGCGGGCATTTAGAGCAAGCGGATGGAACAGGATGGATGGCGATGTATAGTTTAAATATGTTGCGGATTGCTTGTGAAATAGCCATTGAAAATCCGGTGTATCAAGATATGGCTTCTAAGTTTTTTGAACATTTTCTTCATATCGCGGGGGCTATGCAATCCATTGGCGGAGAGAAATTGAATTTATGGGATGAGGATGATCAGTTTTATTATGATATGTTGCATCAAGAGGATGGAAGCGCGATGCTATTAAAAGTCCGATCGATGGTGGGATTAATTCCATTATTTGCGGTCGAAGTGTTGACCTCAGATATGCTAGATAAATTGCCTGCATTTAAACGTCGGGTGGAGTGGGTATTAAGTAATCGCCCCGATTTAGCCTCCTTGATATCTCGTTGGTATGAACCCGGAAAGGGGGAAAGTCGTTTGCTATCTATCTTGAGAGGGCATCGGATGAAAATGATTTTGAAGCGGATGTTTGATGAGTCAGAGTTTTTATCGGATTTTGGAATTAGGTCTTTGTCAAAATACCATCAGAAGCATCCGTATAAATTTGCGTTTGAAGGAGGTTCCATGCAAGTTGATTATACTCCTGCGGAATCTACGGGAGATATGTTTGGCGGAAATTCAAATTGGCGGGGCCCCATTTGGTTTCCGATGAATTATTTGATTTTGGATTCTTTGTCCAAGTTTTCGGATTATTATGGAAGTGATTATGAGGTGGAATATCCAACGAATTCAGGCCAAATGATGAATATAAAAGATGCCGCATCGGGGGTCTCAAAACGTTTATTAGCGATGTTTGTGCCTGGGAAGGATGGTAAAATACCGATGTATGGGGAATATGAAAAAATGCAATCTGATCCAAATTTCAAGGATAAGCATTTGTTTTTTGAGTATTTTGACGGTGACACAGGGAAGGGATTGGGGGCGAGTCATCAAACGGGTTGGACCGGTTTAATTTCAGAAATTATTAGACAATTGTATGGAAAATAAAAATGAGTTTATGGGAACACCAGAAGAAAATTTCAAGGCATTAGGGTTGGATTTACCTCCGGCACCTAAGCCGATGGGCGTGTACAAACCGGGATTACAAGTGGATCATTTCTATTATGTTTCGGGACATGGGCCAGTACTAAACGATGGTTCTTTAATCGTGGGTAGAGTAGGCGATGCGATGGACATGGAGGAAGGGAAGTTGGCGGCTCAGCAAGTTGGCCTGACGATATTGTCCACCTTGAAATCCCAATTAGGTAGTTTGGATAAAATCAAACGGGTCATTAAAGTGTTGGGCATGGTCAATTGCACGGCCGATTTTGAGCGCCATCCTTATGTGATTAATGGTTGCTCCGAGTTATTTGCTAACGTATGGGGGGAAGAAAATGGAATTGGCGTTCGCTCGGCGGTTGGCATGGGCACGCTCCCAGGCAACATCCCTGTTGAGATTGAAGTGATTTTTGAATTAGCCTGAAAAATTAGGTAAGAGGTAAAATTAGGTAAGAGATATTTTTAGGTAAGAGGTATTAAGTAATAGGTAATAAGTAATATTAGTTAAAAGTTAGTTTTGAGTAAGCACCAAACTTATTTTTTATTTAGCTTTTTAATCTTTTAAAATCCACCTATTACTTGATATCTATTACCTCTTACCTTTTACCTATTACCTAATTTTACCTAATACCCCTTACCTATTTTTACTTTGATAACTCGAGCATAGCCTTTAACGCTTTATAAGCAGGAACTCGCACTTTTTCTGTTAGGTGTATTTCAGGCAATTCATAATAAAGTGCATTATACAATTTCTCCAAGGTGTTCATTTTCATGTAGGGACATTCAGCACATGCACACGTATTTTGCTCGTTGGCCGGCGCGGGAATCAATCGCTTATTTGGAACCGATTGTTTCATTTTGTGCAGTATGCCCGCTTCGGTGGCCACAATAAAAATGGAATTTAGGGAGGTTTCCACGAACTTCAACAAGGCAGTTGTCGACCCTACATAATCCGCTTCTTTTAAAATAACTTCTTTGCATTCGGGGTGAGCGATCAACAAAGCATCTGGGAATTCTTTCTTTAATTTGGCTAATTTCTCAAGGGATATATCGATGTGAACCATGCAAGCACCTTCCCAAAGAATTAAATCGCGACCTGTTTTATGTGCCACATATCGGCCTAAATTAGCATCAGGAGCAAAGATTATTTCTTTGTCTGCGGGTATAGATTCGACTATTTGGACGGCATTGGATGAAGTGCAAATGATATCCGTCATCGCTTTGATGTCTGCTGAGCAATTGATGTAGGAAACGACTACAGCCTTTGGATTCGCTGCTTTTAAGGCGGCAAATTCCTCCACGGGAACCGAGTCTGCTAATGAGCACCCGGCATTGAAATCGGGCACAATGACTTTTTTTGTAGGGTTCAGAATTTTGGCTGTTTCTCCCATGAAGTGAACGCCACAAAAAATAATTAAATCAGCCTCAGTATTTTCTGCGGCTTGGGAAAGGCCCAACGAATCACCCACGTAATCAGCCAATTCTTGAATTTCCCCATCCACATAGTAATGAGCTAGAATGACTGCATTTTTTTCCTTTTTTAAGGCTTTAATCGCGTCGATAAGTTCTTGGCCTTTTGGGGTTGAACGTGCGATATAGCCCACTTGATTTGCTTCGTCAATTAAATTCATTTTGCTTTTAAGCTTAAGTCTAAACTTTTAATATGATGTGTTAATGCACCTACTGAAATAAAATCAACCCCCGTTTCGGCATAAGCACGCAGGGTCGTTTCATTAATTCCTCCGGATGCTTCGGTGATAAACCGGCCATCGATTTTTCTGATGGCATCTCTGAGTTTTTCAGGACTGAAATTATCCAACATAATGCGTTGGACCCCGCCGATTTCCAATACTTCGTCTAATTCCTTTTCGTTTCGTACTTCGATTTCGACGGCTAATGTATTTCCGCGCGATAGGTTATAGGCAAATGCTTTTTCTAAGGCTGCTGAAATTCCTCCGGCAAAGTCTACATGATTATCTTTAATTAATATCATGTCAAATAAGCCATATCGATGGTTTGTAGCTCCCCCTATTTTACAGGCCCATTTTTCCGCTAAGCGGAAATTGGGCGTCGTTTTTCGAGTATCGAGTAATTTGGCTTTAGAACCCTGTATAATTTGCACCAATGACCTCGTGTATGTGGCAATTCCAGACATGCGTTGCATGCAGTTTAAGACTAAACGCTCCGCTTTGAGGATGGATTGCGAGAGGCCGCCTACTTCCAACACAATCATTCCTGGTTCGATCCAGTCCCCGTCTTGTTTGAAAAACGTAAGATTTAAGTTGGGATCAACATAATAGAAAATGGCTTTAGCTAATTCCACACCGGCCAGCACCCCCGAATCTTTAACTAATAAGGAAGCCGAACCCGTGGCGGAGGCAGGTACTGTAGCTAATGAAGTATGATCTCCATCCCCTAAATCCTCATGCAAGGCTTCTTTTATAAAGTGCTGAATATGCTCAGGTGCTTGATATTCGAACATGTTACCATTTTTGTAGCGACAAATTTACAAATTATAATCTTATGGACATTAGAAATTGAATTCTAAAAAAAATGTCCTATTTTTGCATCCTAGTATGCAAAATAAAGTCAAAATATTTCAATTAATTCTATTCATCCCCGTGCTTTTTTGGCTCGTGGCAAAGCCGATTTCTTTAACTTCGGCTGAAAGAGTTGATTGCAAGACAGAGAAAAAAGCTCACTCGAAACGTCCAACGGACTCAAAGCAAACCCAAGTTTATGCGGTGCAGCATGTTTATCAGGCTGCTGCAAATCTACAGTTTGATTTTCCTTCTGATTGGAATTTTGTTTCGCCGATCGAATTTTTCAGCATACAACCTCTTAATGATTTTAAGCTGCCTACGCTTATCCATCGTACGCAATTTATGCGTATTTTATTAACTCAATTTATAGCCACTCTGGCGCCCTGATGATCCTTTTTTAAGAGGTTCATTCAATTTTTAATTTACAAATTTTTAATTTTTATATCATGCGTTACAAAAGTGCTATTATTTGGCTGTCTACCATTGTTTCAGCTTTATGTATTTTCTTCCTTTCCTTTACATGGAAAGCGGGCCAATTAAGAGATCAAGCAAATACTTATGCTACCT
>CAMBGA010000023.1 GCA_945866095.1 Spirosoma fluviale | reverse complement strand
TAATCCAAATTAATTTTAAAGGAAATGGGAAAGTTTAACGACTTTCCCATTTCCTTTTTTTATTTTTAGCATAAAAATATTTCGTGCCAAAATACTACCTATTATTTTCTTTATTGTTTCTTTTTGGATGCCAAAAATCCAAAGAATCTATAGAGGTCTCCGAACCTCAATTGTTTTCCTTGTTAAGTCCGGAACAAACCCAAGTTAATTTTCAAAACAACATTCAAGAAGGTTTAAATACCAATGTCCTCATGTATGAATATTTTTACAATGGGGGTGGTGTCGCTACGGGTGATCTCAATGGGGATGGGAAAGAAGACATGTATTTCTCGAGCAACATGGAGGCTAACCATTTATATATTAACGAAGGTAATTTGAAATTTAAAGAATTGGCCCAACAGGCTGGTGTGACGGGCCGACCAGGTCCCTGGAAGACTGGCGTTAGCTTTGTGGATATAAATGGAGATCATAAATTAGACATTTACCTATGTTATTCAGGCAATTTGCCAACTGATAAAAAAAGAAATCAATTGTTTATCAATCAAGGGAATGATGCGGCCGGCATTCCTATATTTAAAGATCAGGCAGCTGCATACGGCTTAGACAGTCCTTCTAACAGTACACATGCCGTATTTTTCGACTATGATCGAGACCAAGACCTCGACATGATTTTAGTGAACCACAATCCAAAATCCTTGCCCGTTTTGGACGAATCCAGCACCGCCGATTTATTAAACAAACCGGATGAAAATTCAGGGATCCAGTTTTTTGTCAATCCAGGCCAAGGAGGAAAGTTCATCAATCAAACAAAAGCATTAGGAATTCAGAGTTCCACCCTTTCTTATGGCTTAGCCGTGGGAATTTCAGATGTCAATCAAGACGGTTGGCCCGATTTTTATGTGTCCAACGATTATACCATTCCCGATTATTTATACATCAATCAGGCTGGTAAATCATTCGTTAATACGATTAATTCGAGTATCGGTCATATATCGCACTTTTCAATGGGGAATGATATCGCCGATGTAAACAACGATCTACTACCTGATATTTTTACTTTAGATATGTTGCCCGAAGATAATGTAAGGCAAAAGCTGTTGATGTCTCCCGATAATTATGAAAAGTATGATTTCAATTTAAAGGTGGGTTTTGGGCATCAAATCATGCGCAATATGCTTCAGTTGAATCTTGGAAATAATGCTTCAGGTAACGCGATGTTTTCCGAGGTGGGCCAATTGGCCGGAATATCCAACACGGACTGGAGCTGGAGTGCGCTGTTCGCCGACTACGATAATGACGGTTGGAAAGATCTTTTTGTGTCCAACGGATATTTAAGAGATTATACCAATTTAGATTTCCTTAAGTACATGGGTGACTATGTTCAAAATAATCAAAATTCGATTCAAAGGGAGAATGTCCTAGAGCTTGTGCAAAAAATGCCTGCTTCCAATGTATCCAATTATATTTTTAAAAATAAAAAGGATGCAACGTTTAAAAATGTAACGGCCGATTGGGGTTTGGAAATGCCGACCAATAGCAATGGGGCGGCTTATGCAGATTTAGATGGCGATGGAGATTTGGAGTTGATTGTAAATAACATCAATAAGCCGGCTTCGATTTATGAGAATAAAAGCAACGAAGTTTATAAAGAAAATAAGTCTATTTCGGTTGACTTGCATGGTCTAGGCGAAAATACCCAAGGTGCGGGTGCCAGCCTAAGCGTGTTTCAAAACGGCCAGGCCCAAGTCGTTTATGCCAATATGTACCGTGGTTATCAATCCAGTATGAGTCCACGACTGCATGTAGGATTAGGGAATTTGGCCAAAATCGATTCGGTTAAAGTCGTTTGGAATTCGGGGAAATCTCAAACGCTTAAAGGAATTAAAGAAGTTATAAACATATCATTTTTTGAGAAAGATGCTAAGCTATTTCAAACGAAAGAACTTGAAAACAAATCGTTTTTTACTCGAGCTGCGCCATTAATTCCAATACATGGCGCTAATCCGGTGAATGACTTTAAACGACAAACTCAATTGGTCAATCCATTGTCCTTCGTCGGGCCCGTTTTAAAATCTTCCGATGTCAATAAGGACGGCCTTTCCGATATTTTTGTAGGCGCTTCTCAGGGGAATCCTGCACATGTATTTATCCAGCAAAAAGGAGGACAATTCAAGGCTGTTGGTTTTTCTGGCTCTGAGGGATTTGAAGATTCAGATGCTTTGTTTGTTGACATAGATTTAGATGGGGATCTAGATCTATATGTGGCCAGTGGTGGTTATGCTAATTTGGAACCTAATGCTGCCTATCTACAAGATCGGATTTTTATCAATGATGGGAAGGGCAATTTCACTCTATCCAAAAACAAATTACCTCTTCCTGCTGGTTCTCATTCATGTGTCACTCAAATCGACTTAAATGGGGATAAATTACCTGATTTATTTGTGGGAGGCCGCGTCGTTCCTGGTCAATATCCTGTTATTCCTCAGAGCCATTTATTATTAAATCAGGGGAATGGAAGATTTCTAGACGTAAGTAAAAATTATCCCGAAATTCAATCGGTAGGCATGGTTACTGATGCCGACTTTAAGGATTTAAATGGCGATCGTAAACCTGAATTGGTCATTATAGGGGAGTTTATGCCTACACAGATTTTCAATTTTGAAAAAGGTAAATCCATAAATGTCACGAAGACATTCTTCGATGAATCCCCTGCAGGCTTATGGAATACGCTATGGATTGAGGATTTAAATAAAGATGGGAAGCTTGAGATATTGGTTGGGAACCAAGGATTAAACTCCCAATACAAGGCTTCTGTCGCTGAACCTATGGAGTTGTATGTGAAGGATTTTGACTCCAATGGGTCCGTTGAGCCGATATTAACCACATATGTAAAAGGCATTAAAGTGCCATTTTTAACAAGGGATGAATTATTGGAACAGATTTCAATGATGCGTCCTCGATTTACAGATTATCAAAGTTTTGCGGAGGCAAAGCTCTCTGATATATTTACTGAGGATGAACTTAAGGATGCTAAAATTTACCAAGCCACGGAATTAAAAACGTCATTGTTTAGTCTAAACGCCGAAGGGAAATACGAGTCTAAGCCATTGCCTTCTCTGGTTCAATCTTCACCCATTTTTGCTTTTCAAATTGCAGATGTGAATGCAGATGGTCACTTGGATTTAGTCATGGCAGGGAATATGAATCATGCCAAATTGCGGATAGGGAAAATGGATGCTAATTATGGACTTTTGTTGCTGGGTGATGGCCATTTGAACTTTAATTTGGTGCCTCAGCGAAAAAGCGGATTTTGGTTGAAGGGGGATGTGCGGTCGATGTTGAAAGTTGACGATCAATGGTTTTTTGGCATTAATTCATTGGGTGTGGAGTCTTATAAACTACAGAAATGATGCGGAAAATTTTAATTATTACGATAGGTTTGTGCGCTATTTTTTCTTGTAAAACGGAAAACAAAAAAATAGATTTTTCGGGTCGTGAGATTGATAAAGTATTAGGTGAAATGACGGAGTTGATGATTCACGATGTCACAAATCCCCCATTGGCCATGCGATTTTTCTCCTATACTTGCTTAGCTGGATATCAGGTTATTTCGGCCCATGACTCCACCCTACCTCGTATTTCGAAACATTTGAATGGATATCCAACCTTTGAGAAAATCGATTTTACGCATTCGGATCCTAATTTAGCAGCGATCATTGCCATGATGGAAGTTTCTAAGAAAATCCAGCCTTCAGGAAAGCGGATGGAACTTTGGGAAAATAATTATTTGGATTCTTGCAAATCGATTGGCTTATCTTCTGAGGTGATCAAAAATTCTAAGGCTATTGGCGCATTAGTGGCCAAGAATATTTTAGGATATGCAAAGGCCGACCGATATAATACCTTGTCTAACTTTCCGCGATACACCCCAGATAAGAAAGAAGGATATTGGTATCCAACTCCTCCGGGATACTTCCCGGCCGTTGAGCCCTATTTTTCTAAAATCAGAAATTATTCATTGTCTGAATCTGAAGTTTCGGGTTTTGAAATTGAACCCCCTAAAGCATATTCAAGCGATCAGCGTTCTGAATTTTATACGTTAGCAAACCAGGTTTATTTGGTGGGTAAAAAACAGGAGGAACAAAAAATTGCTGCTTTTTGGGATTGTAACCCGTTTGCATTGTCTTCCAATGGGCACTTATTAATCGCCATGAAGAAGATTTCACCTGGGGCACACTGGATGGGCATTTCTGCGATTGCCTGTGCAAAGAAAAAATTGGATTTCGGGCATAGCTTGTTGGTGCGCACCGTATTATCTGTGAGCATGCAAGACGCCTTTTGGGTTTGTTGGCGCGAGAAATACCACAGCAACCGCATCCGTCCTGAGACATCCATCCGGAAATTAATTGACCCTACGTGGAAGCCATTTTTACAGACGCCTCCATTTCCTGAGTACCCGAGTGGCCATTCGACTGTCTCATCTACTGCAGCGGTGATTTTAACGCATTTCATGGGGGAAAACTTTTCTTATGTGGATACGGTGGAAACCAGATATGGCATTGAGGCTCGGCCCTTTCAATCTTTTAATCAAGCGGCTGAGGAAGCCAGTATTTCACGTTTTTATGGGGGAATTCATTTCATGGATGGAATCACTTCGGGTCAATCACAAGGAAAAAAATTAGGAAACCATATACTTAAAAAACTAAACTTACTATGAAAAAATTAGCCTTGCTTTTATTGTTTGTTTCGACCAGTTTGTTGGGGCAAAAGGCTTCGAAAGAAGAATGGATTTCCATGTTTAATGGAAAGGATTTGACGGGCTGGACGCCTAAAATTAGAAACTATGCTTCTGGTGAAAACTTTGGAAACACCTTTCGTGTGGAAGATGGTAAGCTTGTGGTGAGGTATGATGCTTATGATTCATTCAATGAGCGATTTGGTCATATTTTTTACAAAGACAAGTTCAGTTATTACCGCATACGTTTGAATTACCGATTTGTAGGTGACCAGGCAATCAATGGGCCTGGTTGGGCCACTAGAAATAGCGGAATTATGATTCATGGCCAGGCTCCGCAAACGATGGGTAAAAACCAGGATTTTCCCGTTTCGATTGAAGTCCAATTATTAGGAGGTAACGGAAAGGATAAACGTACCACGTGTAATTTATGTACCCCGGGAACGAATGTTGAAATGAATGGGAAATTATTTACTCCGCATTGCATTAATTCTACCTCAGAAACCTATCATGGTGATCAATGGGTAAAAGCGGAAGTGTATGTGTTGGGCGATTCTTTGGTGCAACATTTGATCAATGAACAATCTGTTTTATCGTATCAAAAACCTCAAATTGGTGGTGGTAATGTCAGTGGCCAAGAAGTTGTTTTTGGGACTAAGGGACAGTTGTTGACCGAAGGCTACATCTCCCTGCAAAGTGAAAGCCATCCTGTCGAGTTTAAAAATATTGAAATTTTAAATTTAGAAGGCTGCATGGATCCATTAGCCTTGAATTTTAAATCTTATTTTATTAAATCAAAACCGAGCGATTGTACTTTTAAAAAGAAGCGTAAATAAATATTTTAAAGTACAAATTCAAATAAGGCTTTTAGGAATTTCCTAAAGACCTTATTTGTTTTTATTGTTTAGAATTCTGCCTATGTCATTGGCTTTGCTTAACTCATCTTTGAGTTTGTCATAACTTCCAGCGAGCATCAAGCCTTTGTATTTTAGGAGCGTATTAATGTATTCATCTAAGACGTCTAATAAATTTTCCTGGTTTTGGTGAAAAATCTGGCTCCAGGTTTCTGGGGAAGATTTGGCTAATCTAACGGTCGATTCAAAACCTGTGGAAGCCAATTCAAAAATCCTTTTTTCATCCTTTTCTTTTTCCAAAACGGTATTTGCTAGGGCAAAAGAACAGATATGGGAAATATGTGAAATATAGGCCGTATGAACATCGTGGCCGATGGAATCCATGTAAATCAATTGCATCTGAAGGCCATGGGTATATAGGTCTTCGATGATTTGAATGGCGGATGCTGAGCTTAATTCTTTATCGCAAATGACGCAAGTTTTACTTTTAAAAAGTCCTAGAACAGCCGCTTCAGGGCCAGAAAATTCGGTACCCGCCATCGGGTGTGTCGACACGAATTGGGCGCGTTTTGGGTGATTTTTCAAGGCCTCATAAACAGGGGTTTTGGTAGAACCTACTTCGATGATTAATTGATCAGGTTTTAATTGGTCCAAAATCTGAGGGATGATACTGACTAACACATCGACGGGAGTTGATGTGATGAAAACATCTACTTCATTTAATGCATTTTCCCAGGTCATTACACGGTCAACTAATCGGAGCGAAAGGGCCTTTGATTGGTGTTCAGGATTGGTATCAATACCGATGATTTCAGAAGCCCATCCACTTTCGCGAAGTCCTAATGCGATGGAACCGCCAATTAACCCAATCCCGATAATGCCGACCTTTTGTTTAGATTCCATTAGATTTTGATTTAATGCGCTGAATGACTTCTTTAAAAATTTCTTCCTTGGCACATAAAGATATACGGATATACTCATTTCCTTGGGATCCAAATATTCCTCCAGGAGTTATAAAGACTGCATTTTCGATTAATATTTGATCCGATAATGTATAGCCTGAGCTAAAATTGTTAGGCGTTTTTGCCCAAACAAACATGCCTGATTGCGCTTGGTCATAGGTACATCCTAGTAAATCGAGCAGTTTAAAAACCAGTTTTTGGCGCGATTTATAAATAGTATTTTGCTGTTTAAACCAGTTGGCGTCTGCCGAAAGGGCTTCTACTGCTGCCAATTGTAAAGGCAAAAACATGCCTGAATCCATGTTGGATTTAAATTTTAATACAGGATTTAAAAATTCCGATTGGCCTAATAGAGCACCGATTCTCCAACCCGCCATATTGTGGGATTTAGATAAAGAATTTAATTCAATGCCTACGTCCTTCATTCCAGGAATGGCGAGCATCGATATAGGTTCATCGTTTAAGATAAAACTATATGGGTTGTCATTCACGATTAATATGGAATGCTTTTCCGCAAAATTTTTCAGTCTTTCAAAAAAGGCAAGATTCGCTTTTGCTCCCGTGGGCATGTGTGGATAATTCACCCACATGATTTTTACTTTGGATAAATCCCTTGCTTCAAGCGCGTCTAAATCAGGAAGCCAACCTGTTTTTTCGGATAATTCGTAGGGTACAACTATTGCTCCCGCTAACGA
Organism: Spirosoma fluviale; assembly: GCA_945866095.1. Lineage (GTDB taxonomy): Bacteria > Bacteroidota > Bacteroidia > Cytophagales > Spirosomataceae > Aquirufa > Aquirufa fluvialis_A. The sequence continues at coordinate 15,754 of CAMBGA010000023.1, read as the reverse complement.
ACAGGCCGCTTGATACGTGGGATATCCAGGATTTGGAATCAATGTTTCGTCCCCAGCTTCTAAATAAGCCATGGAGATGTGCATAATTCCCTCTTTGGATCCCATTAAAGGAAGAACTTCTGAAGCGGGATTTAATTCTACGCGATAATGAGTGGCATAAAAATCTGCAAAAGCTTTCCTTAAAGCCGGTATTCCTTGGTATCCTTGGTAGGCATGGTGATCTGGATTGGCTGCAGCTGCGGTTAGGGCGTCAATCGTTTTTTGCGAAGGCGCTAAATCGGGACTACCAATGCCAATATTAATGACTGGAATTCCTTCTGCTTTAAATTGGGCTATCTGTTTTAATTTGGTTGAAAAATAGTATTCTTCAACGGTATTTAATCTAGATGCTGTGGATATATGTAAGCTCATAAAACAAAAAAACCGACGATGGGCCGGTTGTTAGTAAGTTATATTTAAAACCTATGTAACCGGCTATGCGCAATGGAAATACCCTGCGTAATAATATCCGATGTAATAAGTTTTGTTTTCAAAATTCATGCCTCAAAGGTATAAAAAAAATGTTTTTAAGCAAATTAAATCAAAAAAGGCCTTTTAAGTGAGTCACAATTAGATTTGACTCGTATCCTTTTGAAAGCGCAAAAGCATAACACTTCTGGTATTTTTGTTGGCTTGTCCCCGACTTAATTTCCGACTTTTTCTTGTGCAATATTTTTGTCAATTGGCCTATGTAATCAGATTCATTTAGGTCATTCCACGCATTGCTAAGCAGTGATTCGGGAATTCCTCTTTTTTTTAATTCAAACATTATTTTATTTCGACCCCAATGTTTTTGATTGAATTTAGATCGAACATACAGTTCGACAAACCGAGCTTCATTCAAATAATTATTTTCTGAAAGCCAAGTTAGGTAGTTGGCGTAGTCTGACTCGTCCACTAGCAAGTCCTTCATTTTTTGTTTGATTTCGGAGGTACAGCGTTCTTGATAGGCGCAATAACGGGCCAATTGGTTTAAAACCTTGCTGTCCATGCCTAGGAAAAATTAGGATTCGAATTCTTCTATATGCTCTAAATTGAACAGTTCGTTCAAAATGTCAACCATTTTCTCGGATTCACCTCTTTTGCAAGCTGCTTTTAAGTGAAGGATGGGCTGCTTCATTATTTTTTGGACCAAATTAGCGGTAATTTTCTCCAGCTTTTCAATTTCGTCCTTATTCAATCCTTTGATATGTCGGTTTATTTCTTCCTTCCTAATGCTTTCGAGCGCATTTTTTAATTTATGGATGGTAGGAGAAACTTCCATTTCCTTGGACCAATCATTAAAACTAACGATGCTTTCCTCGATGATCACGCGGACATCTGGCACTGAGGCCATCCGGGCAGCTAAAGCTTCATCCGCTCGTTCTTTTAATGAGTCAATGTTATACAGTAATATTCCTGGATTCTTTTCAATTCCGTCTTCGATACTTCTGGGTACCGATAAGTCGATAAAGTATTTAAAGGAAAGTACTTGAAGTTTTTTTATTTCATCTAGGGTGATGATTGGTTTTTCCGTTCGAACCGATGAGATGATAATATCTGCTTTTGAAATTTCTTCCCATAAATCTGAAAAAGGCGCTACTCGGAAAGGCATTCCTTGGGCTATTTTCTCCGCTTTTTCTTGCGTCCGATTCATGACGGTGAATTCAGCAAAATCCTTTTCTTCCATGTTTTTGCAAACATCTCGGCCGATTTCCCCTAAACCCAAAATCAAGACTTTAGGCTGTGGAATCGCTTGAGAAAGCTCTTCTGCCAGCGCTACAGTGGCATAAGAAACAGAAGCTGCACCATCTCTAAAGGAAGTTTCTTGGGCTACCCGCTTATTGGAATAAAATATAGTATGCATCAAGCGATGCAAATAAGGTCCTGCTAAATTTAAATCAGCCGCTAATTGATATGCTTTTTTAATCTGATTTGGGATTTGTAAATCACCCACTACTTTGGATTGTAATCCCGTGGCTACTTCAAAAAGATGCCTCAATGAATCCTCTGTTTCATTCAGGTGCTTGAAGTAGTTTAGGAATTCCGAGGTTATTTCAATTCCTTTTTCAATTAAAAGGGCTTTGACTAAATCCTCCGAGATGTTTGCCTGCGTAGTATAATATAACTCTGTACGATTACAGGTGGATACAATTAATAATTCACTTAGGCCAAAAAGGTCTTTGCACTTGATCGCAAACGCCTTGCTTTCTTCCTCATTCAAAGCGACCATTTCACGGATTGTGAGTGGTGCGGTACGGTGAGAAATACTAACTGACTTAAATGGTATAATCATTCTGAAGGAATCGTAAAATTAATTCACAAAAGTACGATGCAAATAGTTAATTTGTATCCTTCTTTAGAAGAAAATCGTAATTTTAATGATAAATAAAAATTCAGGTAAAATGTTTAAAAATAAAACTGTTTTCATCACAGGCGCTTCCAGAGGAATCGGCTTAGAGATAGCCAAAAAACTAGCTTCAGAGGGCGCTAATATAGTCATTGCCGCAAAAACGGCTGAGCCGCATCCTAAATTAGCGGGGACCATTTATAGCGCTGCCTCAGAAATTGAAGCCTTGGGAGGTAAGGCTTTGCCTTGCATAGTTGATATTCGTGACGAAAATCAGGTTTTATCTGCGGTCCAAAAAGCGGTGGAAACCTTTGGTGGGATTGACATTTTGATCAACAATGCTTCGGCGATACAGTTGACAGGAACGCTGCGCACCGAAATGAAAAAATACGATTTAATGCATCAAGTAAATGCCCGAGGAACATTTTTATGTGCGCAGGCATGTTTGCCTTATTTATTGAAATCAGAAAATCCTCATGTGTTAACCCTTTCACCCCCTTTAAATGTAGAGGCGCGCTGGTTCGAAAATCATGTGGCTTATTCCATGGCTAAATTTGGGATGTCTTTGTGTACGTTAGGAATGGCTGCCGAGTTTAAGGGGAAAGTAGCCTTTAATGCGCTTTGGCCAAAAACGATTATTGCCACTGCGGCGATCGAATTTGCGATTGGAAATGCAGATATGATGCAACTAGGAAGAAAAGCGAGTATCATGGCTGATGCGGCCGCCGTGATTTTAAATCGGGATGCCCATACGGTCAGTGGTCATTTTTACATCGACGAGGAAGTATTGAGGGAAGAGGGGATCGTGAATTTCGACGCTTACCGAGTAAATCCTGCGACACGCGAAGACCAATTAATTCCTGACTTTTTTATCTAATTCTGTGCCAGTAATAGCCATTAAAAATCCGATTAAATCGCCTTTTTGGTTGCCTGAGGGTCATACCCAAAGCATCTTTCCTGCGCTTTTTCGACATGTGATATTAGAACAGCAGCCCATCCGAGAGCGCTTGAATACGGATGATGGTGATTTTTTAGATGTGGATTGGTATTTAAATCAGGGAGATATTAACAAAACGCCTTTGCTTATTATTTCGCATGGATTAGAAGGAGGTAGTGACAGGGAATATGTGAAAGGCCTTGTTCGTGTGATGCAAAGTGAAGGGTATAATATTTTGGCTTGGAATTATAGGAGTTGCTCTGGGGAAATAAACCGAGCTTTACGTTTTTACCATAGTGGCGCAACGGATGATTTAGATTTCATCATTCGACAAGCAAACCAAAGGGGAGCAAATCAAATTTCCCTGGCTGGATTCTCTTTGGGTGGAAACTTAACCCTAAAATGGTTAGGTGAGCAAGGAGAAAATCCTCCTCAATTCATTCGAAAAGCTGTCGCATTTTCTGTACCTTTACACCTTTCCAGCAGTAGTCGGAAGTTGGCTCGCAGGGAAAACCGCATCTACACACATCGATTTTTACAAACTCTCATAAAAAAAGTCACCGAAAAGTCGGCATTGTATCCACACGATATTACGGCTGGTATGTTGGCAAACATTAGGAGTTTGAAAGATTTTGATGATGTAATTACGGGTCCGCTGCATGGTTTTAAAGATGCGGAGGATTATTATGAACAGAATAGTTCGCTTTATTTTTTGGAAAAAATACGCATTCCGGTTTTGGTTGTGAATGCACAGAATGATCCATTTTTAACGGAGGAGTGTATTCCATATCAATTAGCTGAATCCTCGGATTTTGTTTATTTGGAAGCTCCAAAAGCGGGAGGTCATTGTGGTTTTTATCCAAAAAATTACCAAGGAGTTACTTGGTCTGAGAAGCGTGCGGCGGATTGGTTTAGAATTTGATGAATATAAAATTATGATGTCTAATATACCTACGGACCCATTGACCATTGTCATTGATTTTGATAGCACTTTTACCAAAGTGGAAGGCTTGGATGAACTAGCTAGAATTGCGCTTCAGGGCAATCCTAAGCAGCAAGAAATAGTCTCGAAAATTCGCGAGATTACGGATAAGGGTATGGCGGGAGAGTATTTGTTTTCAGATTCTTTGCGTGATCGTGTGGCTTTATTGCCGGCAAATCGCTCTCATATAGACCAATTAATCACTTTTTTAAAAGGTAAAATCTCGGATTCTTTTCAGCGCAACAAAGATTTTTTAGAGGAATATGCGGATCGGATTTTAATTATTTCTAGTGGGTTTAAGGATTTCATCGTTCCTGTGGTGGAGGAAATGGGCATTGCGGCGGACCATGTGCATGCCAATACATTTACCTATGATTCGGAGGGTAATATTACAGGATATGATCAGACTAATTTACTTTCTCAAGATAAGGGGAAGGTCAAATTATTGCAGTCTTTAGCTTTGGAGGGGGAGGTTTGTGTGATTGGTGATGGCATTACGGATTATGAATTACGGGAGTCTGGATTGGCCAATACCTTTTTTGCTTTCACGGAAAATGTTTCTCGAAAAGCGGTCACAGATAAAGCAGATTATGTGGTGCCTTCTTTGGATGAGTTTTTATATATCAATGGCTTGAGTAGGGCGCAGTCTTATCCAAAGTCTCGGATTAAGGTTTTATTGCTTGAAAATGTGCATCCAGCTGCGGTGAATGCCTTTAAAAAGGAAGGTTTTCAAGTGGAACTTTTGAAGGGGGCCTTGGATGAAAATGAATTGATTGAGAAGATTAAAGATGTCTCTATTTTAGGTTTAAGATCTAAAACGAGTTTAACAAAAAAAGTATTGGATCACCCGAATGCATCCCGACTCATGTGTGTGGGAGCATTTTGCATAGGGACCAATCAGATAGATTTGGCTGAATGTGAAACTCGGGGCATAGCCGTTTTTAATGCACCTTATTCAAATACACGAAGTGTGGTTGAGCTATCGATTGGCTTAATGGTGATGTTGACCCGTGATATTTTCGAAAAGTCGACCAAAATGCATGCGGGTATTTGGGATAAGTCGGCCACTAATTCCTATGAAATAAGAGGAAAGAAAATAGGCTTAGTTGGGTATGGAAATATCGGAACTCAAATCTCTGTGATTGCGGAGGCTTTGGGCTTAGAGGTTTATTTTTATGATATTGTTGACAAGCTTGCTTTAGGGAATGCAAAGAAATGCAAGTCACTGAAGGAGCTTTTTGGGCTTGCTGATTTTATAAGTCTGCATGTCGACGGGAGAAAGTCGAATACCAATATCATCGGAACTCAGGAGTTTTCTTGGATGAAAGATCATGTGATCTTCTTGAACTTGTCGAGGGGACATGTAGTGGATATTCCGGCTTTAGTTCATGCGATTAAATCAGGAAAAGTTTGGGGAGCGGCGGTGGATGTATTTCCTGTTGAGCCGAAAACGAATGATGAGGAGTTTGTGAATGAATTGAGGGGCTTGCCTAATGTGATTTTAACGCCACATATTGGCGGTAGTACGGAGGAGGCGCAGGCCAACATAGGTGAATTTGTACCCGCTAAATTGCTTCAATTTATCAATAATGGAAGTACGTATGGTTCAGTGAATTTCCCTGAATTACAATTGCCGCCTTTGGAAGACGCGCACCGTTTGTTGCACATTCACCATAATGTTCCAGGTATTTTGGCTCAAATAAATAATGTATTTGCTAAATATCACGTTAATATCATAGGCCAATATTTAAAAACGACGGAGAAAACAGGCTATGTCATCACCGATGTGGCCAAAGAATATTCGGAGGAAATAGTGAATGAGTTGAAATTGATTAATGATACGATTAAATTTAGAATGTTATATTAGCGATGAGCCCACATAAATCCATATTTTTTACTCCGGGTCCCGCCGCATTATTCCCTACGGTGGAGGATCATTACCGAGAGGCTTTTCGACAAAATTTGGGCTCTATTTCACATCGTTCCATTACTTTTCGTAAGATTTATCAACATACGGCTGAGCAGTTAAGGGAACTTTTAAATTTACCTACGAGCCATGCGATTTTGTTTACGGGTTCGGCTACGGAGATTTGGGAACGGGTGTTGATGAACACGGTGGAGCATGAGAGTTTTCATTTGGTCAATGGATCATTTTCGAAAAAGTTTTTCGAGTTTTCTAAGGAGCTGCATAAGTTTGCTAATGCATTTCAAAAACCTTTTGGCGAGGGTTTTGATGCCAACGAAATAACGGTTCCTGAATATGCCGAATTAATTTGTTGCACCGCGAATGAGACAAGTGCGGGTGTTCAGATGCGTGCGACTGAAATTCATAAGTTGAAGAAAGCAAATAAAAATAAGTTTGTTATTGTGGACATGGTTTCGTCCGCGCCTTATACAAATTTGGATTATAATTTAGTTGACTCGGCTATGTTTTCGGTTCAAAAGGCTTTTGGAATGCCGGCAGGTTTGGGAGTTTGGATTGCTAATGAAGCGATGCTGGCGAAGTCGGAGCAAATTAAAAAAAATGAAGGAATTGTAGGTACTTATCATTCATTGCCTAGTTTGTGGGAAAATTATCTCAACTATGAAACTCCGGAAACACCTAATGTAATGGCGATTTATGTGTTGGGCAAGGTGGCTGAGGACTTGAATAAAATAGGGATTGATCATGTGAGAAAGGATACGGATAAAAAGGCCAGTATGTTATATGATTTTGCCAAAAAATCGGATCAGTTTGATATTTTTGTTGAAAATGAATCGCATCGTTCTGCTACAGTTGTGGTGTTAAATTGCAAAGATTTAGCGGGGGAATTGATTGGCCGATTGAAGGAAGAAACGGGCATGGTGGTAGGTGCGGGGTATGGAAAAATGAAAGAAACACAAATTCGTATTGCTAATTTCCCTGCGGTTGACGTGAGCCAAGTGGAGGCTTTGATTGACCATTTGAAGAAATAAATTTTAAATTAAACCTATATGAAAACGACACAACCCATTCGTTGGGGAATTCTAGCTTGTGGAGGCATTGCTCGCAAATTTGCGGATGATTTGGCCTATGTGACGGATGGTTATTTAGCGGCGGTTGCTTCGCGCGACATCACGAGAGCGCAGGAATTTGCATCCCATTATTCAAAAGACGTAAAGACTTATGGATCTTACGAGGCCATGCTCTCGAGTGGGGAAATCGATGTGGTTTACATAGCTTCGCCACATGGCTTACATTATGAGCATACTTTGTTATGTTTGGATGCTGGTTTACCTGTTTTATGCGAAAAAGCATTCGCGATTAATTCAGGCCAGGTATCGAAAATGATCGCCAAAGCCCGAGAGAAAAACATCTTTTTAATGGAGGCTTTATGGACACGTTTTCATCCGTCTGTGGCTAAAGTTCAAGAAATATTGGTTTCGGGAGTGATTGGAGACATATTACATTTGGAAGCTGATTTTGGGATCAAGTTGCCTTATGTCGAAGAGGCTCGTTGGTTTAATCCTTATTTAACGGGTGGATCATTAATGGACATAGGAATTTATCCTTTATTTATTTCGAAATTAATTTTGGGCCAACCGCTTGAATTGAAGGCTACGGGTGTGATGGCCGGTACTGGCGTGGACATGAACTGCTCGATTGTGACGAAATATAAGTCAGGCGCCACAGCCACTCTTTTTTCAACCTTTGCGGCGCAGACGGATACGACATGTACCATTTATGGAACCTTGGGTAAGATTTTCATGCATGGACGTTTCCATGAGACGAAGGGAATAACTCTGTCGGTATATAAAGGCGAATCCCAAGTGGATACGGTGTTTAAGCCAGAGCGATTGGGTTGGGGATATAGTTATGAGGCGGATGCAGTTCAAAATGATTTAAGAGCAGGTAGAACCGAAAATGGATTAATGACGCATCAATTTAGTCAGGAGTTGATGGGCTTATTGGATCAAATTCGGGCTGAGATTGGGTTGAAATACCCTAATGAATAATATGAAAAAAATAATCTTTTTGTTGTGCTTAATTTCTAGCCCATTATGGGCTCAGCAAGCTTTTGAAAAAGAGATAAGGAATTACGAAAAGCAAGATTCCATTTCGATGCCTGCGAAAGGACAAATCTTATTTATAGGCAGTTCCAGTTTTCGTATTTGGAAAACCTTTGCGACAGATTTGGCCGGGATTGCAGCAATCAATCGAGGATTTGGTGGATCAACGATGACGGATGCTTTGTATTATTTTGATCGGATGGTCGTGAAATATGCGCCGAGTACCGTCGTGGTTTACGAAGGAGATAATGATTTGATCAAAGGCAAAAGTCCAGAAGATTTAGCCAAAGAATATGAGGATTTTTCAAACAGATTAAAAAAGGCATTGCCTAAAGCCAAATTAGTTTATTTGGCCGTGCGTCCTAGTTTGGCAAGAATTGCCATTGTTGATAAGCAAAAAAAATTTAATTCATGGTTAGCGGATTATTGTAAATCTCAAAAAGGAAGGTTCTTCTTAGACATGCATTCTCCATTTTATTTACCTGATGGTACGGTGATGCCCGATATATTTGTGGCAGATCGATTGCATTTAAATGAGAAGGGTTATCTGATTTTCTCCGCAAAAATTAGGGAGTTTATTTTAGAAAAAAAATTGCGTTAGTTTATGAAGGAAATAGTGTTCTCATCTAAAGATTGGTTACCAGGAATTTCAGTGGATTGTGTTTTGTTTTGTTTTCATGAAAACCAACTTAAGTACTTGACTTTAAAGTTTTTGAATTCAGATGTATGGTCCCTACCTGGGGGAGTTGTTGGGATAAAAGAGGATATAAATGATGCGGCAGAAAGGGTTTTGAATGAACGAACGGGTTTATCGGGTATTTTTTTAGAGCAGTTTTACTGTTTTGGAGAGTTTGGAAGAAACGTAAATGCAAGAGTAGAATTTGAGAAAATCAAAAGTGATATCTTTAGAACTAAGGAAGATTTGGATTGGATTTCGAGTCGATTCATCACCATGGGATATTTAGCCGTTGTTTACTATGCCAAGGTAAATGTAACGCTAGGGGATATTTCAGGAGAATTTATATGGCAAGATGTGAGTGAATTCAGACGTTTGTTCTTAGACCATAATGAGATTGTAGATAAAGCCTTGGTCAAATTGAGGGAATGTTTGGATACCAAATTAATTGCTTTTGGCTTACTCCCTGAAACTTTTACCATGTCAGAAATCCAACAAGTGTATGAAACTATATTGGGTACTTCCATTGTTCGAACCAACTTTCAAAGAAAGATTTTGAGTTTGGATATCTTAGAAAGAATTGAGAAAAAGTATACGGGTGGGGCACATAAGGCACCTTATCTGTATCGACTAAAAAATAATCTGGAGTAATTTAGGTCATGTTATGATACACATTTTGTATATCCTCATCCTCTTCTAATCGTTCAATTAATTTTTCCACATCGGCGATTTGGTCTTCACTTAGGTCTTTGGTTTCGTTCGGAATACGTTCAAAGTCAGCGCCCATCAATTCAAATCCTTTTTCTTCCAAAAACTTTTGTATGGCACCAAATGCGGTAAATTCACCGTAGATATTGATTTGGTTTGTCTCTTCATCTAAAAAAACTTCATCGCCGCCTAAGTCAATCAGGTCGAATTCTAATTCTTCTAAATCTATGTCCGGTTTGGCGGCAATTTTGAATACTGATTTTCTAGTAAAGATGAAATCCAACATCCCCTGGGTTCCTAAGCTTCCTCCACATTTAGTGAACGAAGACCGTATATTAGCCACCGTTCGGTTGATGTTGTCTGTGGTTGTTTCCACTAAAATGGCGATACCGTGCAATGCATATCCTTCGTAAACAATCTCTTTGTAATCTTCTTGGTCTTTTGAAACGGCACGCTTAATCGCTCGCTCTACATTATCTTTAGGCATGTTGACAGCCTTCGCATTTTGAATGATGGCACGTAAGCGGGAATTAGCTGTCGGATCTGGTCCACCTGCTTTGACTGCGATCACAATATCTTTACCAATTTTGGTAAAGGTTTTGGCCATTTGTCCCCAACGCTTAAATTTTCTTGCTTTTCTAAACTCGAATGCTCTTCCCATAGTTTAATATATTTCGAATTGCAAAAATAAAACAAGCAAAAGGATTTTCTTTACATTCTTTTAAAAATGTTCTTTTTATTTTGGTTCTCCCCATAACTCAGGAAAAGCCTATCAATTATTAGATTACCTTTGTATGCTAAGGATACAATAAACTATGCAAAAATATATTTACTTATTGCTTTTGGTGGGCATACCTCTCTTCGTTTTTAGTCAAAAAAGAAATGAAAATTATAAAATGCACATTAAGCAGTCAGAGGGAAATTTAAAGGTTGACGGAAAATTGGATGAGCCCGCATGGCATTCTGCCGCTGCGGTGAGTGATTTTATGATGGTTAATCCTTTTGATACTTTATGTTCTAAGTTAAGGACGGATGTACGAATGACCTACGATGATAAGTATTTGTACATTTCTGCGGAATGCTTTTTGCAGTCGGAGTCCAATTATGTAGTCGAGTCATTAAAACGAGATTTTTCATTTGGAAGTAATGACAACTTCTTAGTTTTCATCGATACGTTTGAGGATAAAACAACGGGCTTTTCATTCGGTGCCAATGCCGCTGGAGCTCAGTGGGATGGTCAAATGTCGGAGGGTGCTAAGATGAATTTAAACTGGGACAACAAATGGGAGTCGGCTACCACCTACAACAATAAGTCCTGGATTTTTGAGGCTGCTATTCCATTTAAATCTATTCGTTATCGAGGAAATTCAACTCGCTGGGGCATTAACTTTTCGCGTTTAGATTTAAAAGCCAAGGAAAAATCGGCCTGGGCACCGGTGCCTCGACAATTCCCAACGGCCTCTTTGGCTTATGCAGGGGTATTAGTTTGGGATACGCCACCGCCAACGCCCAAGCAAAATATTTCGGTGATTCCCTATGTATTGTCAGGGGTATCGGCCAATTACGAGACAAAGAATCCGGCGATTTTTAGAAATCAAATAGGGGGCGATATTAAGGTGTCCATAAGTTCAAGTATGAATTTGGACATGACGTTAAATCCCGATTTTTCACAGGTGGATGTGGATCGCCAACAAACCAACTTGGATCGGTTTGAATTATTTTATCCTGAAAAAAGGCAGTTTTTTATTGAGAATTCGGATTTGTTTGATGGTTTTGGAACGGAAAATATCCGCCCATTTTTTTCGAGGAGAATTGGCCTAGCGTTGAATCCTAAAACTGGTATTTATGATCAAACCTCCATTACCTACGGGGCTCGTTTGAGTGGTAAGTTGACAAATGACTGGCGCATCGGAGTATTGAATGTGCAATCTGAACGAATTGAAGCCAAAGGGGTTCCAACTCAAAATTATTCGATGGTGGCCTTTCAGCGTAAATTATTTGCTCGTTCTAATGTGGGCGTTTTTATGATCAATAAGCAATCGTTTATTGACACAGACTTACAAAAACAGAATGGCTTTTTGGAATACAATCGCAATATTGGTGTGGAATATAATCTAGCGTCTGCGAATAATTTTTGGACCGGTAAAATTTTCTATTATGGTTCCTTGACCCCTCAAAATAAGGATGAGAATTTTTCACATGCCGCATCTCTAGCCTACCAAGATAATAACTGGATTGTTAGTTGGAAACACCAATGGGTAGGGGCAAATTATAACCCTGAAGTGGGATATGTGCCCCGCGTGAATTATACATTTATCAATCCTGAGTTGGGTAAAATATTTTACCCAAAGAATAAATCATCCAAACTCTTTTACGCAACTCTTAGGGCCACTTCCATGAACTATTGGAATAACCAAGGAGTCAAAACAGATAACACAACGTATGTGGCTATTGAGGGTAAGCTTAAAGACCAATCAAGTTTTGGTACTTTTCTTTCGTATGATTATGTTAAACTTTTGTATGATTTTGATGCCACCCGAATGGGCAATCCGGCCTTGAAAAGGGGCTCGGAGCATGCTTGGAATGCAATTAATTTTTTATACAAATCATCCCCTATTAAATTGTTGACCTTTTCAACTACGGCCCGTTTTGGGGGTTATTATGGGGATGGTTGGCGTACAGGCATAACCGGTGAATTAGGCTACCGATTCCAGCCTTTTGGAAGTATTTCTATGGCCCTAGATTACAATGATATTCAAGATGTTCTAATTCCGGGTACCGATGTGGCGATGGCAAAAAAAGTGTCTTCTCAGTTTTGGATCATTCGTCCTAAAATTGACATCACTTTTACTAACAAATTATTTTTTGCCACCTTTTTTCAGTTGAACCAACAAACAAAAAACGTCAATTTAAATGCTAGATTACAGTGGCGCTATAAGCCTGCTTCAGATTTGTTTTTAGTGTATACGGATAATTATTTTCCAGAAATTTTTCAAATTCGTAACCGTGCATTGGTGTTAAAATTAAATTATTGGCTTAATTTGTAAAACTATTTTTAAACAGAAATCATGAAAAAATTATTCGTTATTTTAACTTGCCTAGTAGGCTTTGGTGCCATTGCACAAACTCAAGTCCCTTCTCCTCCCGCAGTTGTTGTTCAAAAAGTGGGTAATACTGAGGTGATGATTAAATACGCACAACCTGCAGTTAAGGGAAGGTTGGTTTTTGGAACAAAAGCTCAGAAAGCATTAGTTCCTTTTGGAGAAGTTTGGAGAACAGGGGCCAACGAAGCCACGACCATTGAATTTTCAAACGATGTGACGGTTCAAGGTAAAAAATTAGCTAAAGGCGTTTATTCTTTGTTGACGATTCCCGGTGAAACGGATTGGACGATCATTTTCAATAAGGAAGCTAAAATGTGGGGCCATTATACCTACAAAGCTGAAAAGGATGTTTTACGTGTTATGGCAAAACCAAGTGAGCATAAAATGTCTGAAAGATTTACGATTGGGGTTTCGGCTACTGGCCAAGTAACCTTAGATTGGGACAAGACTTCTGTTTCATTTTACGTGAAATAAAGGCTTTAGAAATAAATAAAAGGCGGTTCTTAAGGAATCGCTTTTTTTATGCTTTTTTGATTTGAAATGCAGGTTTCATTGGCTATTTTTACCCTTATAAGCTTACGACACGTTAAAATTTGGTTCCTATGAAAAAAGTATTGATTGCAGAAGATAGTTCAGTGATTCAAAATTTGGCTAAAAAGATTTTGGAATTTCAGAATTTCGAGATTCATGCCGTGAAAAATGGCCAACAAGTTTTAGACGAATTAGCCAAAGCTGATTTTGATATTATCTTATTAGATATCAATATGCCCGTAATGGATGGTATGGAATGCGCAAGGGCAGTACGTGCTTTAGGTGACGCAAGCAAATCTAAAATCCCTATGATTGCGATTACGGGAAATGCAAGAAATTACTCAATGGCAGAATTTAAAGAGGCGGGTTTCAATGATTTTTTAGCTAAGCCATTAAACTTTGACGCTTTAGTTTCTCAAGTGAAAGCTTTAACGGAGTAATTGTATGTCCCCGATACAAGTGACGTTTTTAGGAACGGGAACTTCTCAGGGGATTCCGATGATTGCCTGCGATTGTGAAGTCTGCAGGTCTAATGACCCTCGTGATAAACGATTGAGAGTTTCCATTCATGTAGAAACTCAAGGCAAAAGTTTTATCATTGACACCGGTCCTGATTTTCGCCAACAAATTCTAAGAGAAGGAATTAAGCACGTAGATGCGGTCATTTACACCCATGAACACAAGGATCACACCGCGGGTATGGACGACATTCGTGGGTTTAATTATGTACAAAAATCTTCAATTCCTTTATATGGGCAGAAAAACGTGATAGACCAATTAAAACGCGAATTTGCCTACGCTTTTGACGAAAATAAATATCCGGGTGTTCCGGAAATTGAGGTGCACTACATTGAAAATAAACCCTTTGAAATAGAAGGCGTTTCTATCATCCCCATTAAAGTGCGCCACTATTTTATCGATATTCTAGGTTTTCGTTTTGGAGACTTTACCTACATCACAGATGCTAATTTTATTTCAGACGAAGAATTAGAAAAAGCAAAAGGATCCAAAATTTTGGTGATTAATGCCTTGCGAAAAACGTCTCATGTATCGCATTTCAACTTGGCAGAAGCCTTAGAGGTAATTGAAAAAATTAATCCCGAAAAGGCCTATATAACGCATTTGAGTCATATGATGGGTTTACATGCCGAGGTGCAAGCTGAGCTTCCTGAGCATGTGTTTTTAGCTCAGGATGGTTTAAAAATTATAATTTAATTCGATGGCACAGAAGGCTGTATTATTTGACATGGATGGGGTGGTGATTGACAATTTACCGTACCACGTTGACGCTTGGTTATTGTATTGCGAACGTCATGGCATCCACTTAACTCGAGAAATTTTTTATAAAGACCTCAATGGATTGAATTCCAAGGATACGTTTGAGTGGCTTTTAAAACGCAAAATCAGTCAAGAAGAAATCAATGAATTTGAAGAAGAGAAGGAATTGATTTACAGGGGTTTTTATAAGCCTTTTTTAGCGCCAGCTCCCGGTTTAATGGATTTTTTAACCTTGCTAAAAGCGTATGGAATAAAGGCGGCTTTGGGAACTTCTGCTGGACCTGGAAATATTGACTTTATTTTAGATGGCCTAGGTATTCGATCTAATTTTGACGCGGTTATTGGTGGAGCTGAAGTGACAAAAGGAAAGCCAAATCCAGAAATTTATGTACGCGCAGCAGGAATGATTAATGTAAGTCCTGAAAATTGTTGGGTTATTGAAGATTCGCTTCAGGGAATTGAAGCGGGTTTGTCTGCCGGGATGAAAGTGGTAGGAATCACCACTTCGCATACCTCGGAGGAATTATCCCATACACATATGACGAGTCCTAATTTTGTCGACTTATTTGAAAAAATGTTTTAAAATTTTCTATTTTTAACAAATTAAATCAAAGATAATGCGCGTTTTTTTATTGGTTAATTTATTGGTCTTCAGTCTTTTTAATAGCCTTTTTGCGCAGAAATTAAAAATGGAGATGAAGCCGGGCGAAATGATCGAGGAGTATACGCCTGAAAAATCTGGGATTATCCGTAAACTTCCTGAGGGTTATTATGATAAAACCTTAGCTCAAATCCTTGAAAAAGCGAGCAAGAAATCATTGGCAACTAGTGTACCCACTGTCAGTACGAGTGAGGTTATTGTCGCCTACGAAGTGCCTCCCCCAGCAAATGTCAAAGCTGTTTTTGAGCAGGCAGCGGCTACTTGGGCTAATTATTTAAAGTCTGATATACCGATTCGTATTTATGTAAAATGGCGTCCTTTGGCTACAGGCATATTAGGTAGTGCGGGGGCTTATTCGAGTGTTAGAAATTTTGTGGGGGCTAATAAGTTAAACACTTGGTATCCCATCGCGTTGGCTGAAAAGATGGCTCATGCTAATTTTAATGGAACGGAATCCGATATTTTAGCCACTTTTAATTC
>CAMBGA010000022.1 GCA_945866095.1 Spirosoma fluviale | reverse complement strand
GGCTTTCCTATTTGCCAATTTGATATGCATGTGGCGGAGGAGATTGGTTTTGCGAAGTTTGATATTTTGTCTCAAAGAGGCTTAGGGCACATTAAAGAATCGGTGGATATCATTCGGGCTAATCGAGGCCAAGATGTGGACATTCACCGCGTGCAGGATTTTATGCGCGATGAACAAGTCAGGAGGCAGTTGATGCGCCACGAAACCATGGGTTGTTTTTACATTGAGTCGCCTGCGATGCGCCAACTACTTAAAAAATTAAGGTGTCAGGATTATTTGACGCTGGTTGCCGCCTCATCAATTATTCGTCCGGGTGTTGCCTCTTCTGGGATGATGAAGGCTTATATTGAGCGTTTTCATGCACCGGATTCTTATGAACCTGTCCATCCTTTGATGGGGGAATTAATGAAAGAAACGTATGGGGTGATGGTATACCAAGAGGATGTGATTAAGGTGGCACATTATTTTGCGGGTTTAAGTTTGGCGGAGGCGGATGTGCTGAGGCGAGGGATGTCGGGCAAGTACCGATCTCGGGCAGAATTTGACCGAATACGGGAGGCTTTTTTTATGAATTGTGCGGACAAAGGGTATGAGTTGGCCGTCGCCAGCGAAGTGTGGAGGCAGATGGAAAGCTTTTCGGGATATAGTTTTTCCAAGGCACATTCGGCTTCATTTGCGGTGGAGAGTTACCAAAGTCTATATCTGAAGACTTATTATCCCTTGGAATTTATGGTGGCGGTGATCAATAATTTTGGAGGATTTTACCGGACCGAATTTTATGTACATGAGGCTAGGCGATGTGGCGCGCAGGTGGAGGCACCCGAGATTAATGAGAGTGGGTATTTGACCAGTATTCGGGGTTCTGTGATTAGCTTAGGTTGGGTACATGTCAAAGGCCTGGAGAAGCGTGTTATTCAGGATTTAATTGCCTCTAGGGGCCAATTAGGACCATTTCGTTCTTGGGGTGATTTTGTTCACCGAGTTTCATTAGGTTTGGAACAGGCGACTTTATTGATCCGAGTGGGTGCTTTTAGAAATTTGGGTGTCGGCAAGAAACCTTTGCTATGGGAAGCCCATGCCCGTTTTCAGGGAAAGGTGTCTCAGGTGATTTCCATGGAGATGTTTGCGGATGATTCTTCTGATTTAGGGATATTGCCGGAGTTGGTGCACGATGAGATCGAGGATGCATTTGATCAGTGGGAGATTTTGGGATTTCCGCTCTGTTCTCCCTTTGACTTGGTGGACGAACTCCCTGAAACATTATTGAATGCTGATTTATGTTATGAACGTGGGGATATATTGGGGTATTTAGTGACGCTTAAGCCGACTCGCACGAAGGCGGGGGAGCGTATGTATTTTGGTTATTTTGTGGATGTTCGGGGCGAGTTTTTTGACACCTTACATTTTCCTTCTGACTTAAAACAGTATTCTTTCCGTGGAGGCGGAGTTTATTGGATGAAAGGTGTGGTTATGGAAGAGTTTGAGCACCGTAGTTTACGGGTGCAGGCTTTGAGGAAATTAGGCTGGCGAGTAGATCCGAGGAGAGCTGATTAGTGGGTTGCGAGCAAATGAAAAAAAATGATAGATTAGGTCTAATGGTATTTATTGTGGAAACAATTTCGGTTATATTTGCGTTTAAGACTCAAACAAAAATAAAGATGAAAACTATTTTGTCAAATATATTATTTGTGCTGGTATTCATAAGCTTTCAGGCTTGTGGACAAAAAAAAATGGAAACGAATAAAATGGAAAATTTGCCTAAAACAGAAGCTGATTGGAAAGCTAAATTAAGTGAAGAAGAGTATTATATTTTACGTCAAAAAGGCACCGAAAGTCCTTATACAGGTAAGTTTTTAATGCATAATGAAAAAGGGGTGTACACATGCAAAGGCTGTGGTGCTCCACTTTTTAGCTCAAATTCCAAGTTCGACTCGCATTGCGGTTGGCCTTCCTTCGACAAAGAATTAAAAGCAGGTGTCATCAAAGAAACCGTGGATAATACGTTGGGCATGCGCCGAGTGGAGATTACCTGTGGAAAATGTGGGGGACATTTGGGTCACGTTTTTGACGATGGTCCCACGGCAACCGGTTTACGTTATTGTGTGAATTCGGTTTCGATTGGCTTTGAGCCGGTAAAAAAATAGGTAAAGTAGGTATTAGGTATCAGGTAATAAGTAATAGGTATTAGGTAATAAGGGGACGGGTTTACACCGTCCTTTAGTTTTTTAAAGAATTATTATTAACCTAAGAATCAACCTATTTTAAGTCAAGAAAATAGGATAAAGCCAATTGACTCTTGGCGTCAATGATTACACATACTGCTTGATGATGCCTTCTAAGGTATTGGCGGGAACAACCCCTGATTGGCGCCAAACAGACTTCCCATCCTTGAATAAAATCAAAGTCGGGACGGATCTGATTTGAAATTGTACCGATAATGATTTGTTTTTATCTACGTCGATTTTAATGATTTTAGCGGAATCGCCAATTTTGGACTTCAATTGCTCTAAAATAGGCTTCAATTGTTTACAAGGGCCGCACCATTCCGCTGAAAAATCAACTAAAACAGGTTCCGATGTTTTTAAAAGTTCGCTGAATTTGCTCATTTTATTTGTCTTTGAGTTTTATCTTAAATTAGTCCAGGGGCCTCCATTATGCACTTGAAGAAATCCATTGGACTTTAATATGCGCTTAGCCATTCCACTGCGGCTCCCTGAACGGCAACAAGTTACAATAACTTGTTCTTTCTTTAATTTGTTCATTTGTGAGGTTAAATTTTGCAATGGAAAATTAAGTGCCCCTTTGATGTGTCCATCTTTAAATTCAGTTGGCGTTCTAACATCCAAAACTATGGCTCCTGAGGCAATAAGTTCCCTTACATTTATTTTTGGGCCGATTCCGAATAAGTTTTTTATCAATGCGATCATTTTTGTTTTATTTATATGCAAATCTACAGCGTTGAAAAATTGGAATTCGTGACATTTGTCCGAAACGTCATACATGTGATCGTTATTTATTTATTAAATCTTTTGCAGTTGGCACGCATATTAGCCTAATTTTTAATCAATCTATTAGAAATTGAAAGAAATCATTGAGACAGTTTCCGCATTGAAAATCGTCCGTGCTGGTTCGCATAGGCCAATTTGCTTTCATAATTTTAAAATGTTAGTTTTAAAAAAAATCATACGATGAAAAAACTAATTTTAACTTCAATCATTGGCCTATTTATTTCTGCTTCGGCCTTCGCACAAAAAACACATAAAGTAGTACTTCAAATCAATACCGCAGATACCACTGTTTGGCATGGTGTCATGCGAAATATTGCGAATATGCAGACAGCTTTAGGTAATAACACTCAAATTGAAGTGGTTGCTCATGGTTCTGGTATTGGTTTATTAATTGCTTCCAAGACTACTCAGCAAGCTAAAATTGCTGAATTAGCCGCCATGGGTGTTAAGTTTGTGGCTTGTGAAAATACCATTCGGGAGCGGAAAATAGATAAGGCTACCATTTTGCCACAATCGGGATTTGTTCCATCAGGCGTTTCAGAAGTTATCATTAAGCAAGAAGAGGGTTGGGCTTATTTGAAATATTAATTAGCTGTGAGTTTTCCTAATCAAAAATTGTTCCAAAGGCTATCCACATTTTTATATGGAGCGCTATTGTTATTATTCATGGCATTAGGAATCATCGTATTTCGCCAGCCGTCGAATGGATCCTCAAAATCACCTGATTCTAGCCAAGTTTATGTGGCCCCAGATACAAATTTCAATCATGTTTGGACAGCACCTTCTGATTGGCGCATGATGTATTTGGATTCAAGCGAGAAAGATTTAGTGCAGTATGGCCGAGAATTAATTGCTCATACCTCCGAATATTTGGGTCCTAAGGGATCGGTTTTACAAATGTCCAATGGGATGAATTGTCAGAATTGCCATTTGAATGCGGGAACCCAACCTTGGGGAAATAATTATTTTGCTGTGCAATCGACCTATCCAAAATTTCGTGCTCGTTCGGGTACCGTGGAAAATCAAATTAAACGCGTCAATGATTGCTTTCAACGGAGTTTAAATGGAAAGGCTTTGGATTCTACGGGCAGAGAGATGCGTGCGATTTTGGCTTACATCAAATGGCTTGGAAATGACGTGGAGAAAGATAAGATTCCTAGGGGCTCAGGCATATTTAAGTTGAAAGGAATGAAAAGGGCCTGCGATCCAGCGAAGGGTTTAGATGTGTATGTAGCCAAATGCCAGTCTTGTCATCAAGCTGATGGGGAAGGTTTATTAGCCTCCAATGGGAAATCGTATACCTTTCCACCTTTATGGGGTAAAAATAGCTATAACCATGGGGCGGGTTTATTTCGAATTTCGAATTTAGCGGGTTATGTGAAATACAATATGCCTCAAGGAACTACGTATGAAAATCCGGTATTAACGGATGAGGAAGCTTGGGATGTGGCCGCTTATGTTAATTCGATGCCTAGGCCGAGCAAAGATTTGTCTATTGATTGGCCTAAAATTGCCAAAAAACCTTTTGATCATCCATTTGGACCCTATGTGGATCCTTTCTCAGAGGAACAACATAAATTTGGACCCTATAAGCCGATTAAAGATTGGTACTCCAAAAATTAAAAGCTCAGGTCCTGAAATCAGGGATGTCTTTCGATTATTGATTGATATTGTTGACCATTCTAATGGGAACAATTTCAATTTTCATAAAAGGATAATAGGGCAAAATTGAAAGTTTTGAATGCACATCATCGGAATCTGCCGCGACAATGATCATGTAAATCCCCGACATGTCAAGTTTAATATAGGTTTCTATTATGGTTCCATTTTGCTCTAGCTCTTTCACTAGCTACTGTTCCCTTGGGAGTAATTTCATTCTTGTTTCAGTGTCCAATCC
Organism: Spirosoma fluviale; assembly: GCA_945866095.1. Lineage (GTDB taxonomy): Bacteria > Bacteroidota > Bacteroidia > Cytophagales > Spirosomataceae > Aquirufa > Aquirufa fluvialis_A. The sequence continues at coordinate 18,289 of CAMBGA010000022.1, read as the reverse complement.
TTCTAATTGGATATTAATCATAAATTTTTCCATTATTATATATTAAGATTGGCCAAATTTTATTTTTGTTTATACTTCTAGTTCTCTGTATTTTTTTTCTGATGCTTTTCCCTAATGGGGCAACTGCTCCCTGAATTTACCATATACCCAAGTTCCGGCCATGGCGCTTGCAATCACCACGATGATGGCTAAGGCGCCAGATCCCAATTGTGCAAATAATGGTCCCGGACATGCCCCTGTAATGGCCCAACCTAGACCGAATATCAATCCGCCGTATATTTGGCCTTTATTGAATTTCTTATTTGTAAAGGTGATTTCTTCTCCATGAACCGTTTTAATCTTCAGTTTTTTGATTAAAAATACTGAAATCGCTCCCACAACAACGGCCGTTCCAATTACGCCATACATGTGGAAACTTTGGAGTTTAAACATTTCCTGAATTCTAAACCAAGAAATAATTTCAGCTTTGATAAATACAATACCAAAAATCACGCCTACCGCAGCATACTTGAAATTATACCACCATGGATGGACCAATTCAGACTCATTGACACACATGGTGTCTAATGAACGTACTTCAAAATCCGTTTCCTCTTGTTTCATTTTCATCTTTATAAAGCTAAAATATAAGGTAAAATTAAATTGGTCATCAAAAATCCGCCGATCATAAAACTGATCGTTGCCAATAATGATGGCCACTGTAAGTCACTGAGGCCCATAATGGCATGTCCTGATGTACATCCTCCAGCATAGCGCGTGCCAAATCCGACTAGAAATCCTCCGCCAACCATCATGATTAATCCGCGCAGTGTAAATAAACTTTCAAATGAAAATAATTGAATCGGAACTAAACCCGAAAAATCAGTAATTCCAAATTGGGTTAATTCCTTAGCTAAATCAGGATGAATAATCACTGGATCAGGAGAGCTTAGGTATTGGGTGGAAATGACACCGCCAACTAAAATCCCCCCAATGAAAAATAAATTCCAAGATTCTTTCTTCCAATCATAGTTGAAAAATGGGATATTGCTCGGAAAACATGCCGCACACATGTGCCTCAAATTGGCCGAAATTCCAAAATGCTTATTTCCTAAAATTAATAAGGTAGGGACTATAAGTCCGATGATTGCTCCTGCCACATACCAAGGCCACGGCTGAGTTAATTTTTCGATCATTTCTTTAAGTTAATTAAGTATTAGGTCACAGGTAACGAAAATAGGTAATAGGTAACAATTATCAGGTAATAAGTATTGGGTGAATGTAATTTATTTTAACGCTTTTTTTGCTCTAAAACGAATCTACAACAATGTCGTAGGGCAAACATATTCCGACAATTTGAATTTCTCTGATTCTTTAATGGCCTTAAATCCGCCTTGCACGTCGATTAAATTCTCGTAACCCCTTGCTCTCAAGGTCGATATAAATATCATCGATCGATAACCACTGGCGCAATGCACAAAATATGTTTTATCCTTATTGATTTTAAGCATACTGTCATTAATGAAATCTAAGGGGGCATTTTCCACGTCAACAATATGCTCTGAAAGGTATTCGCTATTTTTTCTTACATCGATGATTTCCCCTTCACCCGATTTGGCTCGATTCAAAGTCTCCTCCACAGAGATGGATTCGATTTGATCTAATTCTTTTCCCGCGTCTTTCCATGCCTTAATACCCCCATTTAAATAACCTATCGTAAAATCATATCCTACTCGGGCCAATCGTGTGATGACTTCCTCTTCACGGCCTTCATCAGTGACTAATAAGATTTCCTGCTTGATATCTGGAATCATGGCGCCAACCCAGGGTGCAAAAGAACCGTCAATGGCAATGTTAATTGAATTAGGTACGAAACCGGCTGCAAACGTTTGTACATTTCGGGTATCTAAAATCAAAGCAGAAGTTTCATTGGCCGCCGCTTCAAAAGCCGCAGGCGAAAGGGCATGTTGGCCTCGCTCTAAAACCTTGTCAATCGAATCGTATCCTTGAATATTCATCAAAACATTTAATGGGAAATATGCGGGGGGTGCCACCAAACCCGTTAATAACTCTTTTATAAATTGGCCTTTGCTAAGCGCAGGGTTTAATGCATAATTGGTCTTCTTTTGATTCCCTAAGGTATCTGTAGTCTCTTTACTCATGTTTTTCCCACAAGCAGAACCTGCTCCATGGGCTGGATATACGGTGATATCATCGGCTAAAGGCATGATTTTATTTTGAAGTGAATCATATAAAAAACCGGCCAACATATCTTCAGTTAAATCTGATGATAGTTTTTGGGCTAAATCGGGGCGGCCTACATCGCCAATAAATAAGGTATCTCCTGAAAATAAACTAGTAGCTTTTCCTGTTTGATCAATCAATAAAAAACAAGTCGATTCCATGGTATGGCCAGGAGTATGAATGACACGAATTTTGGCATCACCTAAGGGAAATTCTTGACCGTCTGTGGCAGAAATACAATCAAATCCACATTGGGCATTGGGGCCATAAACGATTGGCGCCCCTGTCTTTGCCGACAAATCTAAATGACCTGAAACAAAATCTGCATGAAAATGAGTTTCAAACACATATTTGATTTTAGCATTATTTCTTTTTGCCTTTTCTATATAGGGTTGTACCTCACGAAGTGGATCTATAATCGCCGCTTCCCCGTTATTCTCAATGTAATAAGCTCCCTGCGCTAAACATCCTGTGTAAATTTGCTCTACTTTCATGGCTTTTTATTTTTAAATTATTGGATAGGAAAGGCTAATTGTTGGACTAGGATAAATACTCCCATAATCAAAACAAACCAACCAAATCCCACTTTAAGCTTATTTCCGTCTATTTTTTTACTTACGATATCCCCCAAAAATATACCCACAATCGCTAATCCTGTGACCGTTAAAAGTAATTTCCAATCGATAATTTGATGACCCAAATCACCCGTAAATCCAATTAATGATTTGGCGGCAATGATTAATAAAGAAGTGCCAATGGCCTGCTTCATAGATAATTTTGATAGCATAACTAGGGCTGGAATGATGAGAAAACCTCCTCCTGCACCGACTAAGCCAGTTAAAATGCCAACGACCGCTCCTTCCAAAAGGATCATGGGGTAATTAAAAACTTGTACCTCGTCTATGAAATTTTCATCCTTTTCTTTTTCACATTGTTCGCATTTACCTCGAATCATCGAGATAGATGCTGCTACCATCAGGATGGCAAATAAAACCATCATTAAAATCGACTTGGTTACCATGAAATCACCTAGGACAAAAACTTCATTAGGAATGAGTGGAACAATGAATTTCCTGGTAGCAAATACGGATACAATGGATGGAATTCCAAAAATAAGGGCCGTCTTTAAATTGACTAAACCTTGTTTGTATTTTGGGAAGGCACCGACCAAACTACTTGCGCCCACGATAAATAACGAATAGGCCGTAGCTAAAATAGGATTTATACCGAAAAGATATACTAAAACGGGGACGGTTAATATGGATCCACCACCGCCAATTAAGCCTAAGGATAAACCAATGATTAAAGAGGCGAAATAGCCTAAAATCTCCATATTTCTTTTTTTTGTTGGGACAAATTTAGATCAATTCCCCATCCTAAATGGTGACTTTTATCACAGTCCTTTTAAATCGATAATTTCAATTTGGTTTTTATGCATTTTGATGTGGCCTTTTTCAGCTAATTTTTTAATAAGCCTTGAAATAACTTCTCTTGACGAGTTGAGTTCATGTGCAATTTCGGTAAATGAGGCCTTTAGGACATTCGTTTTTAGGCTTTTTTGATGTTGCTTTAGGTACCAAAGCAAACGCTCATCTAAATTTCTAAAGGCAATTTGATCTAAAGTGTCTAATAATTCCTCAAACCGCGACCGATAAGTTTCTAACACAAATTGATACCATGATTTATATTTAGAACCCCATTCATCCATTAGCTCGGCGGGAATGGCAATCACTTCGGTGTCAATTAGGGCTTTTGCCATGATTTGAGAAGCGATTTGTCGGGCCGCACAAGTCATCGAAATGGCACAGGCCTCTCCAGGATGTAGGTTGTACATGAAAATTTCATTTCCTTCATCATCCTCTCGAAACACTTTGATAATTCCTTTGGTAACTAAAACGGCGGAGCGAATCGACTGTCCAGTCTTCATCAGAAATTCATCTGATTTAAACTTTCTGACAACGCCAACTTGCTGAATTTTTTTGGATAATTCAGGTTCAAATTGCGTGAATAGCATCAACGGAATTTCCATTTTGAGTTATAATGAATTTAAATGAATCACTTTTTGCGCTTCATGGCTTTCGAAAACAGCATCAATCACTTGCATGCATTGAGCTCCCTGCATGGCTGAAACAAATGTTTCAGCTCGACCTTGAAGGGTGTCAAATACATTTTCATAGAAATACATGAAATTGCCTTTTTCGGATTGAATTCTAATTTTTTCCTGACCATCTATGTGTAATAATCCAAAATCCGCTTCATTTTCTGTACCCCAATCATCCCCCTTTGGCTTTAAACCGGCCAATAAATCAGTTTCTTGTTTATCGGCTCTCACTTTCAAAAAGCTTCCCTTTTTCCCATGTAATTGAAACGATGGGACAGGCTCTTTGAAATAATACCCCCCTCTAAGCCTCACTCTCAGGTTAGGGTAATAGAATAATATTTCAAAATAATCATCTACTTGGGTTTCAGGACGAGTCATTCGTAAATCTGCGAATACTTTTTCTGGACTGCCAAATAAATAAATGGCCTGGTCGATCAAGTGAGGTCCTAAATCTTTTACAATTCCTGCACCGGGTCCGGGAATTTCTTTATGTAATTTGGGTGATTGAGCTCCATTAAAACGATCGTATCTGATCTCCACTTCCACCAGCTCACCTAATACGCCAGCGTCCACTATTTTCTTTACGGTTAGGAAATCGGAATCTAAACGTCTGTTTTGGTACACAAAAATGTGTTTTGATTTTGATTTCGCTAAGGTATCTAAAGCTAATGCTTCTTGTAAATTAGTCGTAAACGCTTTTTCTACAATGATGTGTTTACCCGCATTTAAAGCAGCTAATGCATATTCAAAATGCGAATAGATAGGAGTATTCACTACGACTAAGTCGATCGAGGGATCTGATAAAATTTCGTCTATGCTTGCATAGGATTTAACCCCAGGATAGTCCTTTTCAATATTTTTGTTTGTTCTTTCCCAGGCACCTGCTAGGGAAAAACCCGGATGTAGGTCAATGAATGGGGCATGGAATACGCGTCCAGACATTCCATAGGAAAGTAATGCTGATTTTATAATCGAGTTTGACATATTGAGATTAAAATGATCGGGTAAAAATAATCAATTATAGACATGAAAAAAGGCCGTTTGAAAAACGGCCTTTAATTTTTTCGAGATTTGGAAATTATTTTTTTAGAATAATCGAATCTAATAATTCGTAGCGAGCATCTTTGGTTCCTTTGACAACTCTAGGGTTAGCATCCAAAATGATTAATTCTGGTTGAGCTTCTTGGCCAGCTGCGGGCCAATTCGTCAATTTGCCTCCGTTGGGATTTCCTGTTTTAATGAAATTAGCTAAATACTCTTGCATGTCTTTGGAGGTTTTATGGTCATCAGGGGTCCAACCATAGGTCAAATTGGTCGATAGATTTCCCATAAAATATTCGATGTCTGCCGAGTGGACAGCACCTTTGGGTGCGGCTTGTTTAGGCGCATTGGGATCCGCTTTCACCACACCACCAGCAAGCGCTGCTTGTACACCTTTTATGATCATTTCAGGCCTAGGCTTAGCAAAATAATACCGATAAACTGGATTTTGGCTGTTTTTACGGTGCATATCAAACCATTTCCAAGTAGAGAAACCGATGAAACGGTCACCTGCTAAATCAGTGGCGGATTGTTCTGCTTCCTCCGCCGACTTACCAGGATAAAGAGCTAAAATCTTGTCGGCATTTTCTTTATATAGATCTTTAACTGCCGCCGCATAATTCTCGGTGGATATTGGCTGTCCTTTCGTCATGGACTTGTAATTCATTTCCTCTGAATTCCAACCTAAAAGCAAAGGAACCATCGCCTGTTCTTTGTTGGCAAATATCTCAGGCAACGTTTTTGAAATGAAATATCCATCGATGCACGCTGAAAAACGGGGCATTCCTGGCTCTAACATTTTTTGGTATAAATCTAAAGTTGGGATATCCCTTAACTCTTTCAATGATTTAGCACCTGCTTTTTCGCCAAAAGTAAGGCCGACCTTTTCGGAATCCTTTAAAGTTACAGGTCCTAAGCCTGAACCAATCCAGGCCCCACTTTCACCCACGGCGCCATGAATTAAGTTTTTAGAAAGGGGAGAAGCCATTTGGGCACTCACCGACATAGACCCTGCTGATTCACCGGCGATGGTCACTCGGTTGGGATCTCCACCAAAATTTTCAATATTTTCTTTAACCCATTTTAATGAGGCATTTTGATCTAATAAACCTTGATTTCCACTGGCTTTGTGTGGTGACTCTTTCGTTAATTCAGGATGTGAAAAGAAACCTAATAAGCCTAAGCGGTAATTTACCGTAACTGTAACGATTCCTTTTTGTGCGATCACTTCCCCATCATACCGTGGCTCAGAACCATCACCGGCCATAAATCCACCTCCATAAAAATAAACTAACACAGGTAATTTTGCCGTAGATTTTGGGCTAGGTGACCAAATATTTAGATATAAACAATCTTCGCTCATTCCATTGCTACGAAAACCCATGTCTCCAAATAAGGGAGCTTGGATGGCTTTTGGACCAAATTTCTTAGCTTGTAAAACGCCACTCCAGGGTTTCGGATCCATCGGCTCTCTCCACCTTAACGCTCCTACAGGAGGTAAAGCAAAGGGAATCCCTTTAAAACTGGTAATTTTTGTTCGTGTATCGAAGGTTCCTTCTAAGGTACCATATTTAGTTTTTACTTGGGTGGTTAATCCATACGGATTTGCGATTTCTTGTGCCTGCATACTGAAAGTAAAAAAGCTCATCAGAACGATGAAAAAAGTATATTTTGACTTCATAGTTTAATTTTTGTTTTATGGCTTATATAAAATCGCATTGCTAATCAAAAGGATAGATTAACAACGCGATTCATAGGTAGATTATTAATTTATGAAAGGATCGCTTTCGCGTATTCCACACATTTTTTTGTTTCTTGGACTGCATCTGATCCAGTAGGAATATCATATTCTAACTCGATCGAAGCAGGGAATTTGTATTTTTTAGATTTTAATAATCCTAAGATATCTTTCAATGGCGTATTTCCTTGACCCCAAACCACATTTTGACCCCCATTATCTTTATTCTTGCGGTCTTTAATGTGCATGCTGGTAATGCGGTCATGCTTTGCTTCGATTAAAGCTAATAAAGTAGCTGTTGTATTTGGACCACCTGCAGCAATGTAGTGTCCGCAATCTAGGTTCAAGGAATTGTATGGTGATTGTGCTAAAGCTGCATCCCAAGCAGTATCTGTTGCCTGTAAATGCGCATGATATCCGATGTAAACTTTATGTTTGGAGGCTAAATCGCCTAATCTCTGAGATTGTTTTAAATCTGTTGGTAATTCGATGGTTACTGAATTTGCTCCTAAAGCCTTCGCTGCTTTTAACGCGTATTCAACCTCTCCATCTGTATTGTTTAGACCTAAAGCGTTCGGTTTAAAGGCATATATTGAAATACCGGCCTTGTTGAACATTTTTCTTACTTCAACAAACTTATCCATTGATACACTAGCGCGCCAATCAGCGACATCTTTATTTAATTTTGCCATGGCAGCTCTTTGCTCATCTGTCATCTGTGGACGTGGTTGGCCTGGAACATAAGCCGCTCTTGCCATCGTACTTTTTGGTTTGCCCGCATATTCCTCCACGGCATCTCCCATTAATTCAATCGCACTAATATTACATTCAACACAGTATTTAATTAAATCATCTACACTACCAGGCATGCTGCGGAACGAATACGTGATGGCTCCAATTTGAACTCCACCAAATTTGGAATTAGGTTTTCCTGCGAATAAAGTGCTTGAAACGGCAGCCTGACTAGCCCATAAAACGCCTAAAGAAGCTAATGACCCGTTGATCAAAAATTGACGACGAGATTGATTGTTTTGATTTGACATATTGAAATAGGTTTTAATGTAAATTTTAATGTACCACAATGATATAATAATTTTTGAGAATTGTTGACCTTGAAGCTATTTTTTGCGACGAAATTTTAATTTCCTGCTATATTAATTGTTGTTTTTAAAATGCCTAGAATTCAACCGGTTTTAAGGGTATTTTTTTCATCATTAAGATTAATTTTTTCTAAAAATAATGAAATAATGCTTAATTTGTCATCACAAGTGATGTAATCACGTGAAACCTAGCATATGAATTCAAATTTATCCTCCGAACAGGTCGACAAGAAAAAACTTCGTAAAGTTATCGCCGCTTCATCCGTCGGAACCCTGATTGAATGGTACGATTTTTATATTTTTGGTAGCTTATCCGTCGTGATAGCCACTAAGTTTTTTCCTTCCGATAATCCCACCGCAGCATTTCTATCCACCTTGGCTACTTTTGCCGCAGGTTTTGTGGTCCGACCTTTTGGTGCTTTGTTTTTTGGACGCTTAGGGGATTTGATTGGCCGTAAATATACTTTTATGGTCACTTTGTTGATCATGGGCTTTTCAACTTTCGCGATCGGTTTAATTCCGGGTTATGAGACCATCGGTTTTATTGCTCCTTTGCTTGTTTTAATTTTGAGATTGTTACAAGGTTTGGCCTTAGGCGGTGAATATGGAGGTGCGGCAACGTATGTGGCTGAACATTCAGAGCCGGGAAAAAGGGGGTATCGAACGGCTTGGATTCAAACTACCGCTTCTTTAGGCTTATTTATTTCTTTATTAGTGATTCTAGCTACCAAAAAATCGATGAGCGCAGAAGCCTTCGCAAATTTCGGTTGGCGCATCCCATTCCTCATATCCATCGTCATGGTGGGTATATCGTATTTCATACGCAAAAATATGGACGAGTCGCCTATGTTTGAGAAGGCGAAAGCAGCAGGTGAAATTGTCGCAAATCCGCTGAAGGAATCTTTCGGTAAAAAATTGAATTTCAAATTTGTGTTATTGGCCTTATTTGGTGCCACGATGGGCCAAGGAGTCGTCTGGTACACAGGTCAGTTTTATGCCCTTTCTTTTCTTCAGAAAGTGGCCAATATAGAATTTGAGCAAAGTAATTACATCATTGCCGCTTCTTTGGCGGGAGGCACTGGATTTTTCATCTTTTTTGGCTGGCTTTCAGATAAGATTGGTCGTAAAGTAGTGATGCTGACCGGTATGTTATTAGCCATTTGTACCTACAGGCCTATTTATCAGGCCATGTATGAGACAGCTGACGTGTCACTAAAAACCGAGGTAGCAGGTTCAAAGGTGATTAAGACGGACTATTTTATGATACCCAAAAGCGTAGATTTAAAGAAAACAGTTAAGACGGAATTTTCATATACCGATGGTTCCACATTGACTTTAGAGGAATCTTCTTTGACCACGATTTTTCCAGGTAAAAATCCCCAAAAGCCTGAAGTAAAAAGGATCGTTCATGTGGGTACCTCCAGTTTTTGGTATTTAATTTTGTTGGTCTTTATCCAAGTTTTGTACGTAACCATGGTGTATGGGCCGATTGCGGCTTTTCTTGTTGAGATGTTCCCAACAGCCATTCGCTACACTTCCATGTCCTTGCCGTATCACATTGGAAATGGAATTTTTGGAGGATTACTTCCGGCGGTGGCGACCTATTTAGCTGCTAAAGCAAGCACTGCCAATGAAGTGGCCGTCGCTGCAGGCCAGGCAATTCCTTATGATAAACCTTATTTAGAGGGTTTATGGTATCCCATTATTATTGGCGGGGTTTGTTTTGTGATAGGACTCTTGTATGTCAATGGAAAAGATAAAGAAATTAATGATTAATTATGAATGCAATAAGACAGATTTTTGGAATAGTTTGGATCTTGCTTGGCTTAGCCGCAGGATACTTTTTGGTCTTTGAACAATCCTTAAAATTGTTTGAAAAAGGAGGGATGGACAATATTGTTCCTGCCATTATTTATACCTTTATTTTAGCGCCTTTGTTGACCGGAGGCATGTGTATTTTTGGGGTTTATGCCCTGCAGAATGAGTACAAAAGAGTTGATTAAATAGCCTTGAGAATGAATTTACAAGTAAAATCTTTTGAAGAGTACCAACAAGCGTACCAATTAAGCGTCGATAACCCTGAAGTTTTTTGGGCGAATATAGCCGAGCAATTTACGTGGAAAAAGAAGTGGGATCGCGTATTGGATTGGAATTTTTCAGAACCCAAAATGGAATGGTTTGGAGGGGCAAAATTAAATATCACAGAGAATTGTTTAGATAGACATTTAGAAAATAATGGCGATGACATTGCGATTATTTGGGAGTCAAATGACCCGAATGAGCCATCGAGAAATATATCATATCGCGAATTACACCAACAAGTTTGTACGTTTTCAAATGTACTGAAACAAAATGGAGCAAAGAAAGGGGATCGAATATGCCTTTACATGCCTTTGATTCCTGAATTGGAAATAGCCGTTTTGGCTTGTGCCCGGATTGGTGCCATTCATTCAGTTGTTTTTGGTGGTTTTTCTGCCCAATCTATTTCAGATCGAATTCAAGATGCACAATGCAATATTGTCGTCACAGCGGATGGTTCTTTCCGTGGTAATAAAGAAATTTGTTTGAAAAATATCATGGATGAGGCACTAATCTCATGCCCTTCTGTGGAACGAGTAATCGTGGTTGAGCGCTCAAGCTCAGCCATATCAATGGAAAAGGGGCGTGATGTTTTTTATGATCAAGAGATGTTGCGCATGGAATCTTTGGGATTGACGGATTTTGCCGCAGAACCCATGGACTCTGAAGATCCACTATTCATATTATATACGTCAGGATCTACGGGCAAACCTAAAGGAGTTGTTCATACGTGTGGGGGCTATATGGTTTTTGCGACCTATACTTTTCAGAATATATTTCAATACCAAAAAGGCCAAATCTATTTTTGTACCGCAGATATCGGTTGGATTACAGGCCATACCTACATTGTTTATGGGCCTTTAGCTTCAGGTGCAACGAGTGTGATGTTTGAGGGCATTCCTACCTTTCCAGATGCAGGTCGTTTTTGGGATATCGTGGAGAAATTTAAAGTCAATATACTGTACACGGCTCCTACGGCTATCCGGTCATTGATGGCGTTTGGTTTAGATTTTGTCAAAAATAAGGATTTAAGTTCTTTGCAGGTCTTGGGATCTGTGGGTGAGCCGATCAACGAGGAAGCTTGGAATTGGTATCATGCGAATATTGGCAAGGGAAATTGTCCCATTGTCGATACTTGGTGGCAGACGGAAACGGGGGGGATCATGATTTCTCCTTTGGCTAATATAACGCCTACTAAACCTTGTTTTGCCACCTTACCATTGCCTGGAATTCAGCCCATTTTGGTAGATGAAAAGGGGGAAGAGATCATTGGAAATGGTGTTTCAGGTAATTTATGTATTAAATTCCCATGGCCTGGCATGATTCGAACTACCTATGGCGATCATGATAGATGTCGAACTACTTATTTTGCTACTTATGAAAATTTGTATTTCACAGGGGATGGTTGTTTGCGAGATGAAGATGGGTATTATCGGATTACGGGCCGTGTAGATGATGTGATGAATATTTCAGGTCACCGCATTGGAACCGCTGAGGTTGAAAATGCCATAAATATGCATTCCGGTGTCATCGAGTCTGCTGTGGTCGGTTACCCACATGATATCAAGGGGCAAGGAATTTATGCCTATGTGATTATGGAAAATGCAACACATGATCCAGTTCAAATTAAAAAAGATATTTCAGCTACGGTGACCAAGGTAATTGGTGCCATTGCTAGACCTGATAAAATACAGATTGTGAGCGGCTTACCTAAAACTAGATCGGGCAAAATTATGCGTCGGATTTTGCGGAAAATAGCCGAAGGGGATGTGTCAAATTTAGGGGATACGTCAACTTTATTGGATCCTGCGGTGGTAGAAAAAATCAAAGACGAACGAATTTAATGGGGGAACCTATAGCTGTCATTGAGGGCTTAAGTGCTTCCTATGGAGGTGCTAAAGTCTTGTCTGATATAAGTTTTACACTTAATGATAATGATTGTTTGGCTATTGTAGGGCCTGTCGGTTCCGGAAAAACAACCTTAGCCAAAGCCTTATCCGGTCGATTATTTAGAACAGGAACTGTTTATTTCAAATCAAGAACCACCCGAGTGCATCCTAGCATTTTACTGGTTGAGCAGCAGCATCATTTTAAAAATCGGAGCAATATGCAGGATTTTTATCTCCAGCAGCGCTTTAATTCAGCGGATGCTGGGGATGCTTACACGATTCTGGAGGAATTGTCCCAAGAAGATGAAATTCGAGTCAAAGCTTGGTTGGGCTTTTTTATGCTGGATCACCTACGAGATAAACCCTTAGTCACCCTTTCTAATGGTGAAAATAAGCGTTTGCAATTAGTGAAATCAGTTCTAAGGGATCCCGATTGGCTTATTTTGGATAATCCTTTTTTGGGTCTTGATGTGGAGGGGAGGGAGATATTAGCTAATTGTTTGGAGAAGCTTCGGGAAAATGCCATTCAATTTATTTTGATTAACTCTCCGGCAGCTTTGCCTGCATGTGTCAATCGAGTTATTTATTTAGATAATGGTCGTGCTGCCTGGGATGGTCTGGTTTCAAAGTATGAATCGGCACGCAAGGTAGGTCAATTAACTTTTGATCGGTCGAAGATGGATGATTTAATCGCATCGGCCCACGTTTTTGAATCATTCCAACAGGCTGTACACCTACGGAATGTGACCATTCAATATGGGGAAAAAGTAATTTTATCCGACATAACTTGGGAAGTCAAATCAGGTGATCGTTGGGCCCTTTCGGGACCCAATGGGGCGGGTAAATCAACTTTATTAAGTTTGATTACGGCAGATAATCCTCAGGCATATTCACAGGACATTATTTTATTTGACCGAAAGCGAGGGACTGGGGAGAGTATTTGGGATATAAAAAAACGAATCGGGTATGTAAGCCCTGAGCTTCATGTTTATTTTAGGGAGCCAGCAAATGTTTTTAATGTCGTAGGATCGGGATTATTCGATACTTTGGGGGTATACAAGAAAATTTCGGAAGACCAACATCAGCGGATTGCTTTGTGCTTAGGTGTTTTTGGGATTTCTCATTTGGCAGATCGGATGTTTCAACAAATTTCAACGGGCGAGCAGCGAATGGTTTTATTAGCCAGGGCTTTGGTTAAGAATCCTCCTTTGTTGATTTTGGATGAGCCATGCCAAGGATTGGATGAGGAACAAATTCAGCGGGTCAAAGAAATTTTAGACTATATCTGTTCAAATACTCAAACCACCCTCATTTATGTGTCTCATTATGCGAGTGATATTCCGTCCTGTGTCAACCAGCATTTGAAATTAGGGTAATTAAATAAAAGGTTGGTCGATGGAAGGACTTGGGTTTGAAAACCATTTAGGTCCATTTTCAGTCATATATACACAATCCTCAAGGCGCACTCCAAATTCATTCGGGATGGCGATGGTTGGTTCAATACTAAAACACATCCCCACTTGGAGTTTTAATTGGTTGCCCTTAACCATATTTCCCCATTCGTGGCCGTTCATTCCTATTCCGTGCCCAGTTCGATGCGGTAGTCCCGGCAATTTATATCCTGGGCCATAGCCTGCGTCGATGATTACTTTACGAGCGGCGAAATCTACATTTTCACAGGGATCACCCAGTTTTGCAGCGGCAAATCCCGCGGCTTGTGCTCTTTTTTCGAGTTCCCAAATTTTAATTTGCTTTTCGGATGCGGGACCAAAAACAATTGTTCTTGTAATATCAGATTCGTAACCTCCTACACTGCAACCGCAATCAAGCATCACGATATCTCCTTTTTTGAGTATTTGTTTTTGAGAACTGCCGTGAGGAAAAGAGCTGGCAACTCCAAAAGTTACAGAAGCAAAACGGTGTTGGCCACCTAATTCAGCATGTTTGGCGGCAATTTTCTGTGAAATAGTGGCCGGATTTATCCCTTCAGATAAAAATGTTAAGCCGTATTGAATGGCAATGGCCGTGATATCATTGGCTTTCTGCATCAGGGCTATTTCGTTTTTCGATTTAATGAGTCGGCAAGGAATCGTAATCGGATCCCCACTGACTAATTTAAATCCTTTGCCCGCTTTTTTTATTCCATCTGATATAAAGAATCGCGTTTGTTCTTCGATGGCAATATTCCCTTGTTTGAAACCTGCCTTTTTAAGTACTTGAATAAGTAAATTGAATGGATTTTCGTGTTCCTCCCAGGTATGAACTTTTGAACCTATTTTTTTAACCTCAAGAAATCGATCTTCCTCAAAAGACGGGCATATGTAAGTAATTTCTCCGGTAGCCGGAATGATGGCCAACATAGACCTTTCGGAAGGATTCCAATGAATTCCAGAAAAATATTCCATGTTGGTGCCCGCGTCTAACACCAGCGCAATCATCTTATTTTGATTTAATAGTTTTTGTGCTTTTTCAATACGGGTTATACGTTCTTCATTTTGAATGAAAGGTGCCTCTGAAATACTTTTTTTATTTTTAGATGAAAAAATATTGCTATAATTAATCTTGGGGACACTAATTAGCCCCAAGCTAGAAATTTGCAAAAAGGATCTTCGAGTTGATTGCATATCTTAAAAATTATTTAATATAAATATACCAAGTATATTCAATTTGTCACTTTGGAAATAAAATGATAAATAAAATTTTTATTTAAATAAATCCATAAAAAATTTAACTATCCTAATGCCTATAAGGATAGTTAATAAGATAATGGTTGTTAAACTTGTATTGTTTAAAAGAGTGTAATCTTGATTTAACACCTCTAAACTTATTTTATTTAATTTATTTAACCTAAAACATTTTTTATGAAAAACAATTCTATTGCACACCGAATTGGAAGTCAGATTGGGGGAGTATTCCTCGGTTTATTTCTAATTCTGTCCACATCCATGATGGCGCAACAACAAGCTGCCTCAGGAAAAGTGAAGGGATCAGATGGCGGACCTGTTATAGGTGCCTCTGTTTCTGTTGTTGGTACTTCCCGTGGTGCTTCTACTGACGGAGAGGGTAATTTTAAAATTAATGTGAGCAGAAATGAAACCTTGAGGATTTCTTCCGTGGGTTACAACTCTGCTGATGTTGTTTACACAGGACAGAAGTCTATTGATGTAACATTAACAGTAGATAACAAAACCTTAAATGAGATTGTTGTTGTGGGTTACGGTAGTCAAAACAAAAAAGAGATTACTGGAGCTGTTCAAACAATATCGTATAAGGATTTGAAAGATTTACCTGTTACTCAAATTGGTCAAAAATTACAAGGCCAATTAGCAGGTGTTCAAATTAACCAAACAACAGGTAAGCCAGGAACAGGAATGAACGTTCGTATTCGTGGTCAATTATCTGTTTCTGCTGGTTCTGATCCATTATATGTAGTGGATGGTTTTCCTATCACAGGTTCGATTGGTGCTATGAATCCAGATGAGATTGAAGATATTTCCATCTTAAAGGATGCATCTTCTACATCACTTTATGGTTCTCGTGCCGCGAATGGTGTTGTATTAATTACAACAAAGAAAGGTAAGGGTGCTGGAATGACAGTAAGTTTTAATGCATTTACAGGAACTCAAAATGTACCGATGAAGGGACGTCTTGATATGATGAATGCAGAGGAATTTGCTCAATTTAAGAAAGAGTCTTTTGAAGATGCTAAGCAACCTGTTCCAGTAGAATTCCAAAATCCTTCTCAATATAAGGATAAAGATAATGACTGGTACGGTGCTTTGATTAATAAAGATGCTCCTATCTCTAGTTATAATTTATCAATTTCTTCTAACAAAGAGAAATCTAGAACGTCATTAGTGGCTGGAGTATTGCAACAAAAAGGTGTGGTTAGAAATACAGATTATCAGCGTTATTCATTGCGTTTAAATTCAACGTATGATATTTCTGATAAGGTTACGGTTGGTTTCAACGTAGCTCCTCAAATGGTTTATGATAATACGCCAAGAACAGATGGTGATCGTGGAACAGGTATTTTGTTTAACGCTTTACACACTTGGCCTATTATGCCTATTTATGAGGCAGATGGTAAGACATTGACTAAGTTCAATCGTTTTCCAGCGAGTACGGGTAATATTTTCGCATATGCCAACTGGGTACGTTCGGCTGATGAGTTGATTAATGAAACTACAACTACTAATTTGTTGTCCAATGCATTTATCGAAATTGAGCCTGTTAAAGGTTTGAAATTTAAGTCATCTATGAACGGAGAGATTTTGAGAACGAAATTTTTCTTCTTTAATCCAGCGAATGCAACTTCTGCGATCAATACGCCTATTCCTACAACAGCCGTTTCGATTCGTCAAAATGTTGAAAACTTGTCTTGGTTGAATGAGAATACGCTTACTTACGCGAAGACGTTATGGGATGATCATAAATTTGAATTATTAGGAGGTTATACAAACCAATATTTCCGTCAAGAGTCAACTCAAGTTCAAGCGGATACTTATGCGGATGATCGTCTTCCTACGATTCAAGGAGCAATTAACATCAATAGAGGTTCGACTGTTTCAGGCGTACAAGAATGGTCATTGACTTCTTATCTAGCTCGTTTGAATTATAACTTCAAAGGCAAGTATTTATTTAATGCAGCGATACGTAGTGATGGTTCATCTCGTTTCGGTGCTAATAACCGTTGGGGTACTTTCCCATCATTAGGTGCTGGTTGGGTTGTTTCAGATGAGGCATTTATGTCAGATTTACCTGCTGTTACATTCTTGAAGTTAAGAGGTAGCTGGGGTATTATTGGTAATAATAACTTAGGTAACTATACTTCATATGCATTGATTAACAATACTGTGAATGGTGTGTTTGGAAATACAGTTGCTACAGGTGCTGCGGTAAGTTCATTAGCTAATCCAAATTTAGGTTGGGAAACAACTCAACAATTGGATTTAGGTTTTGATTTAAACTTATTTAATAATCGTGTCAATTTTGTTTATGATTATTATACTAAGAATACAACCAACTTATTATATGCGGTACAAATTGCTCAAGAATCTGGTTTTGGTAACTTCAATGATAACATTGGAGAAATTAAATTCTGGGGACATGAATTCTCTTTAAATACAACAAATACTACTGGTAAAGTTAAGTGGACTACTAATGCGAACATTTCATTCAATAGAAACGTAGTAGTTGCTTTAGCTCCAGGTATTGACCGTGTATATGGACAACACCACATTACTAAAGTAGGTCAGCCATTTGGTCAATTTTATGGTGTGATCGCTGATGGTGTTTACAAAAATGCGGCAGATTTAGCTGCTTCTCCTAAAGTTCCAGGTCGTTCCACCGTGGGAAGTATCAAACTTAAGGATGCGAATGGAAACGGAGTAATTGATTACGGTGGAAACGCGGATGATCGTGTTATCATGGGTAATCCATTCCCTGATTTTGTTTATGGTATCACGAATAATGTTACTTATGGAGATTGGGATTTCAATATCATTGGTTCAGGTTCTTATGGTAATCAATTAATTGTACGTCATATTTATTCGACGGCCAATTTGGACGGTGTATTTAACATGGTGGATGGAGCTAAGTACCGTTTCCGTTCGGAGGCTAATCCAGGAATGGGAATGTATGGAACGACTGTGGGTGGTGGTAACGTAACAGGTATCGAGCGTGACTGGATGAATAGCCGTTTTGTTGCGGATGCATCTTACTTCACGATTCGTAACATTACCTTGGGTTATACATTTGCTAAGCCAACGAAGGTTTACAAGTCGGTACGTGTGTACGCATCATGCCAACAAGCTTATGTGTTCACTAATTATTGGGGTGGACCAAATCCAGAAACAAGTGCGCAAGGAAACGGTCAAGGTGACGGTGGTAACTTGAGTCCTGGTATAGATTTATCCAACTATCCAGTACCAAGAACTTTCACATTGGGTGCAAACTTCAACTTTTAATTAGCTAAATATTAAACGTTTATTTTAGAAAAAATGAAAAATAAAATCATATTAAGCTGTTTGTTAGCCGTAGGATTATCAGGTTGCACAGCTGAATTTTTGGTAATAACACCAGAAACAAGTTTAAGTTCGGTTACGTTTTTTAAGAC
>CAMBGA010000021.1 GCA_945866095.1 Spirosoma fluviale | reverse complement strand
GCTGAATCATCTGAATATGAAAAAATTACTAATGCAATGCGCACTTGTACTATACCAGTTAAGGTAGATTTCCTATATAAATTTAAATAATTTATAAGGAATAACTATTTCCTTTTATTGTAGCCCAGCTACCAAAAAAACTCCGATTTCGTATGATTTCGGAGTTTTTATTTCTAATAACTATTTATTCATCCAAACTACTTTAAGCACTGTCTCATGATCTTTACCAATGATGTCTTTATAGAGTGCTGGTCTTCTCGCATTTAAATATCTGGTGCCTCCTGCTTTTTCTATATTAGCATGTATTAATTCCGCTGAAACATAGGCGTCATCAAATGTTCTGCATTCTACCATTATATCACCAAAGGGGTCTATAATCATGGAGCAGCCATTTTTTAATTGATCATCATCCATTCCAATAGGGTTAGAGAAAATCACATATACGGCATTGTCATAAGCCCTTGAAGGCAGCCATTTCATTAGCCATGCCCTTCCTTTTAAACTATCAAACTCGTTTATAAGGGTAATAGGGTCATTGTGTCTATTATGCCATAATGCAGGATCAACAAACCCTGCACCTGGTCTGGTAGAAGGGGTACACATGGTTACATGCGGCATAAAAATAATTTCAGCACCTAATAATTTTACGGCCCTTACATTTTCAAAAATATTATTGTCATAGCAAATGAGTATGCTACATTTCCATCCTTTTAAATCAAAAATGCAATATTCATTTCCCGCACTTATATGTTTATTAATAAAGGGACTTAATTTTCTATATTTTGCTATAAGCCCATTTTCATCCACACATACATAGGCTTTGTATATTTTATCCTTTTTATCTTTTTCAAATAAGCCTGCTAATAAAATAATTTTATATTTTTTTGCAATGCTAATTAAAGCTTGAACTGATGCTCCATCTGGAATAAATTCTGCTAGGGCTAAAAATTCCTCTTTGTTTAATTTGGAAGCGAAAGTATAGCCAGTGATAGAGCATTCATGAAATGAAAGTACTTCAATGCCTTCTATAGCTGCTTTTCTGGCTAGTTCATCGATCACCGAGAGGTTATAGGCTTTGTCGCCACTTTTATTTTCAAATTGAGCAGTGGCTATTCTGATAGGGTTCATATTTATTTAATTAGGGAATGAATCTAATATATATTTTTCATATTTTTTTGTCTTTTGAGGTGGATTTGGGCGTACCCGAAGGCCGAGTTGATCATTACACGATTGAATCTTAATCAGATCAAGACGAAACCCCAATTTTCCAATTCAAGAAATTAGATGATTCAACAATAAGAAAATAAAAACAGTCAAATATTGCACAGAAAAAAAAGAATATTTAAATTCAAAACAAGATCAAACACTCCTAAAGGAAACACTAATTAGTTTGCCAACGTACACTATCTCTAATAAAAATATTTTCTATTTTCATATATAATTTAAAGAATATTATAATTGCCGAGGAATTCTTTATGTGGATTTTACATTTAGAATTAATAGTTTTTCTGTTACACTTATCTTTTTAATCGTAAGCTAATTAGCATGTTATTTATACTCAAAAATAAAAAGTTATTTACTGCTATTAATATTATTAGAGCATAATAAAATTTTTATAAGAAAATTTCTGATGAATCGAAGTTTGATCTTAAAATTCTAAAATAACTTATGGACTATTTTTTAAATGCCTTAAAATTATCTTTAAGATTTATTATAATATTACTCTTAATGTGCAGTATCTTTTTTTTACTGGGCAACAAAGAGCGAGAAAAAATAATTCTTCAATTAGATGGGCTGAAAGTTCCTAAGGGTTTTGTCATTGAGCGTGTGGTGGATCCTGGAATGATTGCCTATCCTATGTTTGCCTCTTTTGATTCGGATGGAAGGTTATTTGTCTTCGAATCGGATGGCAGTTCCCCGACAAATGAGGGAATGTTAAATAAACCATCCTATCATGTTCGATTGTTGGAAGATACAGACGGAGATGGAAAATTTGATAAGAGCAAGATTTTTGCTGACTCACTTTCTTTTCCGAAGGGTGGTGTATTCTATAATGGCAGTTTATATGTAAGTTCTTCTCCCAATCTTTTACGTTTGACCGATACCAATAGAGATGGAATCGCAGATAAGCGGGAAGTTGTCCTTAGCGGTTGGGTATTGAATTCAAACGGAGCCTTATTGGGTGGACCATTTTTGGGTCCCGATGGATGGTTATATATGACGGATGCTCGTCGCGGATTTGATATCAAGACTAAAGAAGGATCAAATCTGAAAGGGAATAGCGCTCGTATTTGGAGATGCAAGCCAGATGGCAGTAGCTTGGAATCTATGGCGGGGGGTGGCTTCGATAATTCAATAGAGTTGGCATTTATGCCTTCAGGAGAGACCATTGGGTCAATGACCTATTTTATTGAACCGCAAGCGGGAATGAGGGATGCAATTATGCATTGGGTAGAAGGAGGGGTTTATCCAAAGTATAATCCCGTTATTGAAAAGGATAAATTCATTTTAACTGGCGATTTGATGCCAGTCATGAATAAAATGGCTCGAGTTGCTCCATCTGGAATAATGCGCTATCGTGGCAAAAGTTTTGGCAAAGAATTTCAGGGTAATTTTTTCAGCGCAGAATTTAATACAGGGAGAATTATTCGTCATAAGATTATAGCCGACGGAGCAACCTATAAAACGATTGATGAGCCATTCTTTACGTCGAGCATTCAGGATGTACATCTGACGGATGTTCTGGAGGACGCAGATGGAAGTTTACTTGTTTTAAATACGGGGGGCTGGTTTATTTTAGGCTGTCCGCTTTCTAGGAAAGCAAAAATGGATGTTCAAGGAGGTATTTATAGAATTAGGAAAATGGGCTCCGCTAAAATAAGTGATCCTTGGGGTTTAAAATTGAATTTAAATTCAATGACAATTTCAGAACTTGTTGACGCTACTAAAGACTCACGCAAGGCAGTTTGCGACCGTGCGATTGAACTATTAATTATTAAGGGAGAGGTGGCCGTATTGCCAATTACCAACTCATTACTTAATTCTGCCAGCGAGGAAATGCGGGCAGCAGGAATATTTGCCCTTTCTCGAATTGCAACGCCTAATGCTATGGTTGGCGTCCGTGTCGGCCTAATGGATCCTTCAGCGGTAGTAAGAACCTCATCTGCGCGCGCTTTGGGACTAGCAAAAGATAAACTTTCGGTAGATAAATTGATGGAGCTGGTGCAAAAAGATCGTTTTGCTGTTCGTCGGCAAGCTGCAACAGCTTTAGGTCAGATTGGTGATCAACGTGCCATAAGCGCACTTTTGAGGGCCTCGGCCGCCAATAATGATCGTTTTGAAGAGCATGCTATTGTATATGCCTTGATTAAATTAAATAATATTAATCCATTACTTGCAGCATTAAATAACTCATCCGATAATGTTAAAAAAATAGCATTAATTGCTTTAGATCAAATAGGGGGGGATGCTTTGAGGAAAGAAAATTTAGCTGCTTTCCTTGCGAGCAAAAAGCCATCATTGCAAAAAAGTGGAATATGGGTTGCTTCTCATCATCCCGAATGGTCAGATATTGTCATTAACTTGTTAAAAAGCCGTTTTAGTACTAATGAAATTTATGAAGATGATATTATATCAATGCGTGAACTGATGATCACCTTTAGTCATGATAATAAATTACAGGTTTTTATTTCTGAACAGCTTGAAAGTAAAACATCATCAATCGCCAAAAAAATATTTTTAATGGATGTCATTACTCAAGCTCATGTAGTGGGTATTCCGATTGTTTGGGTTCAATCATTAGTTAAATTATTAGAAAATGGTGATGAAGAAATAAAATCAAGGGTATTAGGGCTGATTGAATCTAGAAGAATTAAATCTTTGAATGGTCAACTTAATCAGATTATTCAACAGGAATTTGCTCGTCCTGATTTTCGCTTGAAAGCCCTGAGCTCCAAACTACTTTCCGAACCCAATTTGTCGGATAAAGAATTTAATATGTTGTTTTCTTACTTAGGGAAAACAAATGAATTGCCCATTCGGCAAATGTCTGCCAGGATAATCTCTAATGCGAAACTAACCGAAGCTCAATTAGGTAAACTTGCCGTTGAACAGTTGGCAAAAATCGATCTTTACCTATTACCTAGTCTTTTGAGTGCATTTAAAAATAATAAAAGCGAACAAATTGGTTTGGCTTTGGTAGCTGCTTTAATTGCCACACCTTTTCGTTTGGATAATGTTTCTGAAGAAGATTTGAAAGAATTATTTAAATCACATTCGCTAAAAATTAAGATTTTGGCAGATCCACTCTTGGCAAGTTTGGCCGAGCGAAATGCCGGAAGATTGAGCAAACTAACTAATATTGAGGCGCAATTAACACGGGGCGATGTGGCTTCTGGAGCAAAAATTTTCTTTGGCAAGGGGGCCTGTTCTTCTTGTCATGCAGTGGCTGGAAAAGGGGCAATTTTTGGTCCTGACTTAACAAATATAGGACAAATTCGCTCTAATCACGATATTTTAGAAGCCATTCTATACCCAAGTGCTAGTTTTGCACGCGAATATGAGACTACTAAGATTACAACTAAAACGGCAACTTATGTAGGCGTTCTTAAGGATCAATTATCAGATGCTATAATCATCTCGACAGGTCCCGGTTTACAGGTTCGTATTCCTAGGTCAGAGATTATCCTAATTGAACCTATCAGTATATCGATGATGCCTGTTGGATTGGGTGACCAGTTGACTCCTATCGAATTATCTAATTTAATGGCTTATTTAAATACTCTTCCTGATGGATTGGGTAACTTGGTAAAAAGAAAATAATTGTTAATTATTCTTGATTAAGTTTAATCTATTATTTTTTGCATAGTTAATGGTTTATGATTTTATGATAAAAAAATATGCTCTATTATTCCTCTTATTGATATCTTTTGGAATGAAGGCTAATTTTAGGGCCTCTGTAGTAACGGTAGATATCACGCCCAAAAGCGCCAAAATGCTCTTAGGTTATGGCGCTAGGCAGTCGATCGGCGTGCGCGATCGTATTTTTCACCGTATCGTGTTGATGGATGATGGATTTACCCAATTTTTGCTTGTTTCTTCTGAATTATGTGTGATGTCTCCGGCCACCTATGATCAAGTAGCGGCCGAGGTAGATCAAAAACTTGGAATAAATCCCATTAATTTTTGGTGGACGTTGACACATACACATTCGGCTCCGGAACTGGGTACTCCTGGACTTCCTGCCATTTTTATGGGTGATCGCTACCAGCATCCGATTGATTTCGAGTATTTTAAAGAGGTTAAGCAAAAATTAATCGATGGGATTGTGGAGGCTAGGCGAATGTTGAGACCAGTTAACATTGGATTTGGAATGGGAGAATCTAAGGCCAATATCAATCGGAGGGAACGAAAGGCCAATGGTAAAATAGCCTTGGGATTTTACCCGGAAGGCCCTGTAGACAATCAAATTGGCTTAATTCGTTTAGATAATTTAGATGGAAGCCCGCTAGCTATAATAGCCAATTTCCCTATTCATGGGACGTTTTTTGGGCAGGATAATTTGTATATCAGCGGGGATGTTCCTGGTCTCATTTCTAGGTATGTCCAAGAAAAACTAAAAGCACCTGTCTTATTTATCAATGGGGCCGCTGGTAATTTAGCTCCAAATACAATGCCTTTGGGTGATAAAGTAGTGTCTAAGGATACTTCCATGAGGTTTTTTAAAGAGGCTTTGGGGGATAAAATAGTCGATATTTACAAATCCATTGACCAACTTACTCAATCCATGCGAATAAGTTCCGGCGCTACTCAAATTGAGAGCTTGAGGAAAAAATCACTCACATGGATTCCGGAATTAAAAGCCTATGAAAAGAAAAATAAGGCAGGGGAAGATGTGGTTATTTTGCCTGCTCGATTTTTAAAATTCAATCAATCACTGGCTATTTGGAGCTTACCTGGTGAATTATTTTGTGAGATTTCCAATGAAATTAGGAAAATTTCACCCTTTGAAAACACCTTTTTCTATGGATATACGAATGGCTGGTTGGGTTATATTCCCACAGCTAAGGAATATGTTTTGGGAGGCTATGAGGTGGAAACGGTTTCTCCTTTTACCTCTTCTGTGGAGGCCGATGTTCAAAAAGTAGTGGGTGATTATTTCAAAAATGACTTGGTAAATACTCCATTTCCAGCGGATTTGGTGAATCGACCCAGCCGGGTTCTGGTTGAAAAAGACGGTTCTTTGCGATTGACGGCTGAAAAAGGGAGGGCGATCGGTCCTAAAATTCAATACATGCCTGAATGGCGTGCGTTTGGTTGGTTTACTGCCAAAGACGAGGTGGTTTGGGATGTCCAAGTTCCTGAATCTGGAAATTATGAGGTGCTCTTGGAATGGTCAGTGGATGATGCGGAAGCGGGCAAATATTTCTTACTATCTAGTTCAAAAGGTAGTTTAAAGAAACAAGTAAGACCTAGTGGATCTTGGGAAAACTACGCAGCGGAAATTGTGGGGAAATTGTCTTTAAAAAGAGGTAATGAGCGAATTCGATTTAAATCGAATGATTATTTTAAGGTGGGGGCCATTTTAGATTTGAGGGAAATACGATTAAGAAAAGTAGTGGATTGATCTCTAGACACCTATTTGTTTAAAGTAAATTCTAATTCTTTGATTGTAGGTCGACAATAAAATTGGAATGTTAATGGCCTTATTTCTTGCATCGTTTAAATTTAAACAATTTGGATTTCATTCGAAAACTCCACTCGTGCTACCTATTTTGCTTTCACTCCCGTAAAATAAAAAAATCCACATTTTTGAGGTGGATTTGGGTGTGTCCGAAGGCCGAGTCGATACGGCCACAATCAAATTTTAATCGGATCAAGACGAAACCTATAATTTTATAATTGAATAATATCGGGTTATTTAATTCGATTCAAGTGGGTTAAAATTAGTTCCTTGTGATCGCTTGCTACCGTTAAATCAGTTGGGATTTGTTTTATTTTAAATGAAATTAATGTTAAATTTGATATCAATCGAAACTCTTCTTAAACAAAATTATAATTTAGTTTGATGTCGGCTAACAAGATTTTCATTAATTTAAGTTCTAATGAATAATTAAAAATAGTATTACTTCTTTTATCAAATTTTGTAATTGCCCAAGGTAAAGGCAAAATGATTGCCAACTGATTATTCAAAAATTTTAAAATTTCTTACATGAAAAAATATACATTCGTTTTTGTCTGTCTTTCCTTTTTTGCCCTTGCTCAATCGATCCCAAGTCCTAAATCTCATTTCGGGTTCTCCATCGGGGATAATTATCAATTAGCTACTTTTATCCAAACAGAGGCCTATTTGAAAAAAGTTGCCGCGGTTTCGCCTCGCATGAAATTGCAATCCATTGGCAAAACCGAAGAAGGTCGTAATCAATACATGGTGATTGTGTCAGATCCAGCGAATATCAAGAATTTGGCCAAATATAAAGCCATTTCCCAAAAAATGGCCCGCGCCGAAGGCCTTTCTGAATCCGAAGCGAGTCAATTAGCCAAAGAAGGAAAAGCGGTCGTGTGGATCGACGGAGGTTTGCATGCCACCGAAACTGTGGGAATCCACCAATGGATCGAAACGATGCACCAGTTTTTGACGCGCAATGATGAAGAAACTCAACGTATTCTTAAAAATACCATCATCCTCTTTGTACATGCGAATCCAGATGGGCAGGAATTGGTATCATCTTGGTACATGCGGAATGCAGACACCTTGAAACGGTCTTATGCGAATTTGCCTCGTTTGTACCAAAAGTACATTGGTCATGACAATAACCGCGATTTTTATATGATGAACATGAGAGAGTCGAAGAATATGAGTCGCCAGCAATACATCGAGTGGATGCCTCAATTTCTCTATAATCACCACCAAACAGGCCCGTTAGGAACTGTAGTGGCCGGACCTCCATATCGCGATCCATTTAATTATGTCTTCGATCCATTATTGATCACTGGAATCGATGCCATAGGGGCGGCGATGAGCAGTCGGCTGAACGCCGAGGGAAAACCTGGCTACACGATGAAAGGGGGCTCCACCTATTCGACTTGGTGGAATGGCGGTTTACGGACGACGGCTTATTACCACAATATCGTCGGTGTTTTAACCGAAATCATCGGAAGTCCTACGCCGATGAAAATTCCACTGGTTCCGCAGCGACTAATCCCGAATAGCAGTTTACCCTTTCCGATTACGCCTCAAAAATGGCTATTTAGGAATTCCATCGATTATTCGATTTCAATGAATTATGCGATGCTAAATTATGCGGCCCGCTATAAGGACGAGGTGATAATGAACATTTATAAGATGGGTCGAAAGTCGATTGAAAACGGATCCAAAGATTATTGGACTCTTTCGCCCAAAAAGGTAGAATCGATCCAAGAATTGTATCGAACAGACATGAAGAATCCTGAGGCGCGGATAGATACCTTGCCGTTGGCCTATTATGCGAAGGTATATCAAAACTCGATTTTGCGTGATCCACGCGCCTATGTGGTTCCGGCAGATCAAAGCACCTCGGCGGTAGCATTTATTAACATTTTGATACAAAGTGGAATTCGGATTGAAAAGGCCACAACGGCTTTTGAAATCGCTGGAAAAAAATATCCAGCAGGATCTTATGTAGTGAAAACGAATCAGGCGTTCCGGCCGCATGTGTTGGACATGTTTGAGCCGCAAGATCATCCGAATGATTTTCTATATCCAGGGGGTCCACCTGTGCGTCCCTATGATTCGGTGGGTTGGACGCCGGCGTACACGATGGGGGTGAAATTTGATCGGATTTTGGAGGCGGTAGATATGCCATTGGAGACCTTGCCGTATGGGGTATTGGAAAAAGCGGTGGGTGGATTTCCGGCGGGGAATTTTGCTTATTATGGTTTTTCTACTCAAGATAATGCTTCGTTTTCATTGGTGAATGAGGCATTAAAGGCGGGGTTGGAGTTGACAAAAAACAAAGATCATTTTGTTATTAAATCTTCGGAGGAGGCAAAGAAATTATTGGCCGAAGGATCGCTTAAATATGGCATTCAGGTTCAAGGCTTATCGGCGAGTTCGGCTACGATTCCGGTGAAGACTCGTCGGATTGCTTTATGGGACACCTATGGAGGGTCGATGTCAGCTGGCTGGGTGCGTTGGATTTTGGAACAGCATCAATTTACATTTAGCCTTTTATATGCCAAAGAAATCGATCTTGGTAATTTGAAGTCCAAATACGATGTCATCGTGTTCATGGGTGGGGCGATTCCTGGACTAACAGGCCAATCGGTTTCTCGGGATGATAACTCTGAAAGAGAACCCAAGGAAGCGGATATTCCAACAGAATACCATGCGCAAATGGGCAAGATTACCGTGAAATCCATCCCTTCGTTAAAGGTCTTTTTGGAAACGGGAGGGGATATTGTGACGATTGGGTCGAGTGCCAATTTAGCCTATCATTTGGGATTACCCGTTCGGAATGCATTGGTGGAAATGGTCGCGGGCAAGGAGCGGAATTTACCTGGAGAGAAATTTTACATTCCGGGCAGTGTGATGCAGGTGGCAGTGGATCCAGATACGCGGGCGAACTGGGGTATGTCGACGAAGGCCGATGTATATTTTAGTATGAGTCCGGTGTTTAAATTACAGCCGGATGCGATCGCCCAGCAGGTTGTAAAGCCTTTGGCTTGGTATGCCTCAGATAAAACCTTGCGAAGCGGTTGGGCCTTTGGTCAGGCCTATTTACAGGATGGTGTGGCAGCTTTTGAGGCGAAGGTTGGCGCCGGCAAATTATTCGTCTATGGTCCAGAAATCACGTTCCGTGGCCAGGTGCATAGTACCTTTAAGCTATTGTTTAATCAATTATATCAATAAACAAGGTCATTGATTGGCTAAAATTTAATATATTCCTTAGGAATTAGGCCAAAAAATACGGTTGAATGACCTATTCGTGTTTTTTTTTTAAGCTAGTGACTAGTTTTGGTAGTTATGCATTTTTTATATTTTCAAAAACAGTATTTTGAAAGTTTGCAGATTAATTGTAATTCATTTTTATTTCAAATATTCTAAAGCAATATCAAACATTCGCCAAGGAAAAGTCAAATTGAGTTTGACGACGTATAATTCTTTTTGAAAATTGTAATACAAAGGAGCATAAGAAAATGAAATGACTTCGTTTACAATGATTTTGGCCATTTTAGAGAACATCTGAACATGATTTTAAGCAAGGATGCGTTTAATTCACCCACATTTATTTAATTTAGGATCAACTAATTCTCAACAATGAAAAAATTATTATCCTTCATCTATTTATTACTATCATTTACCTCTTTTAGCCAAGTAAAATCACCTGAAGAATTTTTGGGTTACCCCTTGGGCTCTCGGTTTACCTACCACCATCAAATCATTTCTTACAGCCGCTATTTAGCTGAAAATAGCGATGGATTAGCCCAATGGATAACTTATGGACAAACAAGTGAGCATAGAGAATTAGGACAATTATTGATTTCAAATCTACCAAAAGGCCTTTCAATAAATGAAATTCAGGCAAATCATCTAAATGCCATTCAGGGGAAGAATTCTGATCAGTCCATGCCACTCATCATTAATTTATCCTTTAATGTACATGGAAATGAAGCGGCAGGAAGCGAGGCAGCTTTAAAAACTATGTTTCAATTGGTTTCATCGAAAAACAAATCCACCTATTATGTAATTTTAATTGATCCATGTTTGAATCCTGATGGTCGGGAAGCATATGTAACCCAATTTAATCGAAGAAACTTTTTAACAGAAGGAAATGCGGATCCAAATGACCAAGAGCATTTTGAAGGAAATACCACAGGACGTTATAACCATTTTTCATTTGATTTAAATCGAGATTGGGTATGGCAAATGCAAAAAGAAACGCAACAAAGAGTCAAATTATATCGGTCATGGATGCCCATGTTGCACGCAGATTTTCATGAACAAAGTTTTCAACACACGTATTATTTTCCACCCGCAGCTAAACCTTATTTGAATTTTTTATCTCCTAGCACACTAGAACTTCAAGCCAATGTGAGCAAATCATTTTCCAAACTTTTTGATGCTAAAAAATGGCCATATTTTACGTCGGAAGTATATGATTTGCTGTATCCAGGATATGGAGATACGTATCCAATATTAAATGGCGCATTGGGAATGACTTTGGAACAAGGAGGAATTCGGGGAGGGCTAAATACAGCTAAAAACAATGGGGATTCAATTTCGCTGAGCGCCCGGGTGGAGCATCACACAAGTTTAGCTTTAAATTTAGTTGAGTGGTCATTGGCAAATTCAGAAGCAATAAAATTATCTTTTTACGGAAATCACAATAAATCAAGAACAAATCCAACAAACAGGTTTAAAAGCTATTTCATACCAGATTCAGAGCTTTATAAAGCCAAAGAATTTATTGAATTACTCGAAAAAAATGACATTAAATATGGATATACTCAACTAACAAAGCCATTATTAAGTGCCTATGCATACAAGGAGAACAAGCTCATTAATTTACCCGTCCAAACAGGCTTATTTATCAATGCTCGGCAGACATCCTCGGCTTTAATTCAAGCCTTGTTAGATCCAAACATTGTTCTAGAAGACTCCATTACCTATGATATAACCGCTTGGAATTTATTTCAATTGAATGGATTAAAGGCATATGGTTTATCGGAAGAAATCTCATTTAAAAAAGATAAATATGAAATTGGCCCATTGAAAACCAACAATTCAGCAGAAATAGGCTACTCTTTTTATCCAAGCAATTTCAAATCAAGTCAAGAATTCATGCGTTTTGCCCTGAAGTTAGGAGGGTTATTAAGCTATTCAGATGTTCAATCGGGACAGATTACCCTATTGATTACAAAATTATTAGAGTCACAAAAAAATGAACTGGTTCAAATGGCTGCTTCACTAAAAATTTTGCTAAAACCCTTGACTAGTTTCAGATCAGAAAATGGAAAAGATTTAGGCTCAACACATTTTAAAACAATTTTTTTGCCAAAAATAGCCGTAGTGGTAGATCCTTTGAATGATGTAAACCAACAGGGAGAATTAGCTTATTTTTTGACCGTAAAATATGGCCTAAAACCTAGTTTTATTCCTTTAAATCAATTGTTTAAAGCAAATTTATTTCAATATACCCATGTGATTTTCCCGGATGGGAAATACAATAAGTTATCCAATACCTACGCCATTTTATTGCAAGATTGGATGGGGAAAGGCGGTAAATTAATATTATTTGAAGGGGCACATAAGATTTTAGGAGGGAAAGATATAGAGGTAAAAGAAGATAGTGTGGAGCATGCTTCAACTTATGAGATCCAAGAAAGAGCTGAAATTTCCCAAACGTCAGCAGGAAATTTATTGGAATTAGAGGTAGAAAAAACCCACCCATTAGCTTTTCGAATTGATGATCAACAGATGTTTATCATCAACCAAAGTTCTGAATTTGTTACCCTGAAAAAAGGATTTACTCCGATACTGAAAACCTCTTCAAAACCCAAAATTATGGGATTTATAGGGACCCATAAAAAACAAATAGTTGCTAATTCATTGATGCTTGGGGTTCAAAAAGTAGATAAAGGAAAAATTATCTGGTTTGGTTTCAATCCTTTTTTCCGAGCAATTCCAAACCAAGGTCAAGTTATCTTTGAAAACTGTTTTCTTTTCTCTGAATTTTAGTGCTCTTAATTTTCCAAAAGATATGAGAACTTAAGAATCTAAACCCAAGAAACATTAGAATAGCTCTGATTTGATTTTAAATAAGTAAACTAGGGAAGACTAATGTAAGTCATCAGCAAAATTGGACCGATAATGGTTATTTCTTGTATCGTTTAAATTTAAACAATTTTAATTTCACCCGAAAATCTCTCTCGCGTGCTATCCATTTTGCTTTCACTCCCGTAAAATAAAAGAATCCACTCTTTTGAGACGGGTTATGGTGTACCCGAAGGTCGAATCGATACGGCTACAATCAAATTTCAATCGGATCAGAACCAAACCCCAAACTTTATAATTAAATAATATTGGATTATTTAATTTGATTCAAGTGGTTTAAAATCAGTTTATTGTGCTATCTCGTTTGCTTTTATACCGTTAAATCAGTCGGGATTTGTTTAATTTAAAATGAAATTTATAAAATAGTACTTTAGTAATAAATTATTGTACCTTTCCAAAATAGGTGGAGTTCAAACCCCAATTTAAATACTTCTAAATTATTTATCAAAAACAATTTAAACCAAAAAAACATGACAGAAATTGAAATTTTAAACAACAGCCAACTGGGTTTTATTCAAAACGCAATTTACACAGTTGCAATGGTGATTTCGACCTTTATTGCATTTAGAGTTGCAAGAGTTGCAAATGAAAAGAATGCGAATATTCTCGGGAAATCATTAGTGACCTTATATGGAATTATGGTCACATTTTTTTTACTACAAGTAAGTTCGTACTTGTCATTGCAACAAAAAGGCTTAGCCTACAGCTTATCAGAACTTAAGGCTACTGGAGTTAAATTATCTGCAGGTTCAGAAGCTGCGATAAGTCGATATCAGATCAACTTGAGTGACGGGTATCCTGCACTTGCTCCAGAATTACCTAGTATCATCTTTGCGGCAGTTGTATTTTTAATTATTATTGGCGCAACCTGGTTGAAAACCACATCTGAAAAATCATAACCAAAAAAATCATGAAAAATATATTCTTAGGTATTCTTGTATTAGCGTCAATGATTGCTTGTACAAGTCAAGAAACAAAAACGGAAGGAGAAGATCCTAATATGGTTTTGTTCAGAGAAAATGCGAAAGTGGTAGATGCTGCATTTAAAGCATTTAGTAAGAAAGACTTAAAAGAATTCGCTACCTACCAAGCTGATTCAATTAAGGTTCATGGCGCTCAATTTGGTGGAAGGGATATCAATAAAGCCGAAATGTTAGAAAGAAGTGCTATTTTTTTTAAACTAATTAACAATGTCAATGTAAAAGTTACTCTTTTACCCGGGGTAGATGAAGTTACTTTAAAGCCAGATGGTTCTGTGCGAGCATATGTTATATGGTCAGCAGATTTTGTAAATAATGCTCCTAAAACAGATTTGAAATCTTATTTTTCCTTCAAACTAGATAAAGATCATAAAGTTTATGATCACGATGAATATTATGATGTTTCTGGTTGGTTTCAGGTCGCATCAGCCGCACCGAGTAAATAAGTGTTAATTTTTATAAAATAGAGAAGAGACCTCTGAAAATGGGGTCTCTTTTTTATGATTCCTTTTATAAATAAGACCTAGTCAATATGTGGAGTCCAGAACCCACAATAAAAAACGGATGTTTATTACAAATGTAGTTCAACCAAAAAATCATGAAAAAATTATTTTTTTCATATCTTCTATCCGTATTATTTATAGTTAGTTATGCGCAAGATGTGCAAAATAAAGATTCTTTGAATGGAGGCTTCAGCATAAAGAAATCTATTTATTTGGAACAAATGAATAAACTAAATCAAATTCCATCCGCATCCAACTCAGATGATTATTACTTCAGAAGAAAAAATACATTAATTGTTCCCAAAGAAAAAATCCGTGAATGGACTAATGGAGCTCAATTTAAAATTCGACAAGAGAAAATTCAACAAGAAAAATATTTTTATAAAAATCCTTTTTGAGGTGGATTCTGATTGGTTAAAATCAGTAGAGCGTTTCCATCATTATTCGGCAAAAAATGACGCATACCTCATGCAGAAACAACAAAGGGCCCATGATTTAACGCAGACCTTGATTTTCACATTAACAACATAAAATGGAAGTTCATCATCATTCACATCATCCCAAAAAGTGGAAAGAATATATTACTGAATTTTTAATGATATTCCTTAATTTAATAGCACCATTTCCTAATCTAATCTAATCTAATCCAGCAATCTTTTTCTAGCTCGTCTAAACGGAACTAATATTATTGATAATTACTTTATCATTGGTTTCGGTCATATCTTTTTTTACACTTTTAAATAGTATTAAAAAACCCTCTTGATGATATTTTTCATTTTTTTATAAAGCTGTAAATAAATTACTACTTGAATTTTAAATAATAAGACTTAATGGACCTTTACAGCTCGAACAAAATATTCATTACCCTTGTCAGCAATGAATCCAGTCATCCCAAAACTGAAGTTATGTCTCCATGCTTTCTCAATATCCGTTTCAGTCGAACTCCAATAATAGCTGGTTGAAAAACCACCTATCTTAACTTGATTTTGATACAACAGGCTTAACTCCATTTTTGTAGGCAGACTCCAGCCTTTGCCCAATTTAGCACAAGCCTTTTTTGCATTATGCCAATTCATCCTTTGTGGGAAATCAAATTGTGCAATATCTAAGTTCCCAATTCTAATTGGGTTGCCTATTGTCTCTGCTGCTGTTTGTGCCATGATAAGACAATTAATAAGTATTAGCGGAATAAATAATAACTTTTTTATACTTTATCTAATTTAAAATTTATTTTAATTCAATCGGTATCAGTCATTTAACCAATGGTTTATAGTCAAATTTCATTAGTTCATCTATTGATATATACTCTAGGGTCTTAATATGTGTTGACTTTAATATTATTGGAGGTGCAACATTGGCTTGATATGCCTCTATCCATCTTGAAACACAAAGGCACCATTTATCTCCTTCCACTAAACCTTTAAAGCCAGATGCAGGGTAATCCATGGTCAAATCGTTACCCATACTTTTTGAATATTGTAGAAATGCATTCGTCACTACAGCACAAACCGTATGAGTACCTCTATCGTTGATACCCGTGTTACAGCAACCATCTCTATATGCCCCCGTCATTGGACTTGTTCCACAAATCATTAATGGTTCATTAAAAACGTTGATAGAATTATTAATTGTAGTCATGTGGGGATTTTTATTTTATACTCATAAAGCTATATTTTTTAACTAAAATAATCTAGCGGCAGCTCTAAATGTATTGCAATGGGCTTGTAAGATGTCATTGATATCCGGTGAATAGCCACCACCCATAGCTATTGCAACAGGGATCTTATTATCATATGCTATTTTTAAAACAAGCTCATCTCTTTGCTTACATTCATCTATACTGATATTAAACTTTCCAAATTTATCAGTTGATAAAATATCTACTCCTGATAGATAAAAAATAAAGTCAGGATGTACTGTATCTAATAATGTCACCAATGTCTGATCTAGAATTTCTAGATACGCCTGGCCCGTAATGCCATCTGGTAGTGGTATATCTAAGTCCGATATTTCTTTATGAAATGGATAATTATTTTTGCCATGCATACTAAAAGTAAAAACCCTAGACTCTTTTTCCATAAGTTTTGCTGTGCCATTACCTTGATGAACATCTAAGTCTATCACTAATATTCTTTTGGCTAAATTTCTGTGAAGAAGATAATTTGCAGCGATTGCCATATCATTTAAGAGACAAAAACCTTCCCCTCTTTCGGCAAATGCATGATGGGTTCCTCCAGCGATATTTAATGCGCATCCATGTTCTAAGGCAAATAAGGCACAATCAATCGTCCCTTGGGTAATCACTAATTCACGTTCAATCAATGCAGGAGACTGCGGAAATCCAATTTTTCTTTGCTCGGAGGGACTTAATTGTTGATTGACTAATTTTTCATAGTAATCTACATTATGCGTTCGTAAAATATCCATTTTATCACACTTATTTGGGACAAATAAATTATCCCGACTGATGGTACCCTCATGAAGTAGTTGCTCAGGTATAAGCTCATACTTTAACATAGGAAAGCGATGTCCTTCTGGAAGCTCATGATAATAGATTGGGCTAAAAGCGATTTTTATCATAATGGATAAGCAGAATAGATTTTTTAAAATCCTGTTCAATAACTCCCAAAAAAGGGAGAGGGTTAAACCCTACTCCCTTTTTGTAATACCAAACCAAAATATTATGGTTGTCACTCTATGAGCAAAATATTGTATTAAACTATAAACAACCTATCATCATAAACCGATAATTTTACAAAAGGTTTGTAAATGCCAATTTATATTTATTGTAAATCGTCAGCGTGATTTGATCGCTAGGATTATTTTCTTGGATCGTTTAATTTTAAATAAAGTTTTATTTCGGACGAAAACCCCTCTCGAGCTACCCGTTTTGCTTTCGCTCCCTTAAAATAAAATTCCACTTTACTTTGACGACGTACAAGGGGGTATTTTCATGACACAGAAATTTAAGCGTTACTTATTCCATATAACCGGGAAATATTCCTTTTGCTGTTATAACCGTGCCTACTGAACCAACCAAAGCGCTTTTTGACGTAAGGCCTAAAAAATTGCGTATTGAATATGTTGAGTTTAATCCGGTACAATGAGCTCCCACAAAGAAATTAACTCCTGCTTCTCGCATTTTTTTCGCAGTCCATTCTAACTTATCATTATTAAGTTTTAACAAATGAAAACCTCCAATTATTTTATAAATTGGCCTTCCTGGAATAATCTTTTGTACATAATCAAGTGTGTTAGCAAGTCCTGCATGGCCACATCCACTTATTAAAACAATGCCATTTTTAGTATCGAAAAATAAAGATTGGTCTTCGGGTATAATATCCTCGACTATATTTCCTTTACTGTCAATCATTTTGCTCACACCACTCCAATTTTTTTCATCGTATTTTCTTGGAACTTGCCCAGTTGTCCACAAACCAGGTATTAGTTGTGTTGGATTTTTATGGCTAATAAATTTAATTCCTAAATTTTCAAGAGTATTCTTATTACTTAAAATATAATTATCGTCTCCTTCTGAATTAGGTCTTGAATAAAAAATTCCCTCCCCTACATGCGCGTTTTTAAAGGAGTTGGGATATTCCTTTTTTAACGTTATAAGACCCCCTGTATGATCTTTATGATTGTGACTTAAATAAATATTATCAATATTATCAAGATTGATATTTAATTCTTTTGCATTCTGAAGAACTGTATTTTCTTTTGAACCGGCATCAAATAAAATTCTTTTCCCGTCAACTTCAATCATTGCTGAAAATCCCCATTCGCCGATATGAGAATCAGAAAGCATTGTGGAAAGTATAGTGATCTTAAAATCCTTTATTTTGGGATTTTGTCCAAAAGAAATCATTGGGAAAAATACTAACGCGATGATTAGATGTTTCATTTGTTTAAATTTTTATACAATTAGTGAGTATCTTTTTTGGATAATATCTCTAAGAGTTCATTATTAAAATTTTTGAAAATTTTAATTTTTTTATTGTAATCTAATAATCTAGTTTCAATAATATTTATTTGTATAATTAAATTTTCATCAAGTAATTTTTTTCGAATTAATTTAACTTTAAAATAAAATCTTTTATAGTTTGATTTTGATACATCTGTATTAAGACTATCTAAAATATGATTAAAATAAAAGTTTCTTATTGGAAGATGTTCTTTATATAACAGTTCAGTTGTCTTATCTACTCCTTCCCCATTAGACTCCATTCTTTTATTCCATGGTTCATAATAATTAGATAGCTTCCACTTTAGATCCTTAGATTCAACATAAGTTAAATTACCAGTAGCAATCATATTTTTATAGGAAGAGCTATTTAGGAAAACTGTTTGATTGACATACGAACTATCAATATTGTCCATAGTAAATTTAATGAATTCATTTTCACTTAATCTATTATCATGAAATTCATATAATTTAGCTTTTAACTTTTGAAAATATCGTATGCCATCATCTGAATACTTAATTGTCCTCTCAATAAAAATTGAATCTTGTTTCAAATCTTGTAAAATAGAAAATAGGTTTTGATCTTTACGTTCAATCATGATTTTGTGTTCTCTTACATTTTCAGCAAAAAATCCAAGAGTTACAGCAGCAAATAACATCACAAATTCAATAATGTATTCAGCCCATTTCTTTTTATGCGTTGGGTGGTGAGGGTGATGTACTTCCATGGTGTGATTTTTGTGGTAAGAAAAGATTTTGAAATTAAGAAATTTATAAGAGAATTAGAAATTGTTTAATTTTAAACAAACCCACATTTCACCTGAAAACCACTCTCGTGCTACCTGTTTTGCTGCCGCTCCCGTAAAATAAAAGAATCCAACCTGTTGAGATGGATTTGGGTGTACCCAAAGGCCGAGTCGATACGGCTACAATCAAATTTCAATCGGATCAATACATTAAAGGATTATTCTATTCCAATTTCTTGGACTTATTCAATTCGTTTCAAGCGGGTTAAAATTAGTTCCTTGTGCTACTTTGGTTGCTGCTAATTACTTTTAACCAACCTTATTGATATGCTGTAAATCGAAACAAACCTACGCCAATACATATTTTAATATGGGGCTATGTGAAAGATCGTTTAAGGTATTAGTGAGTTCCGGCAAGGCTAAAAAAACCGACAAACAAGACATTCAATTTTAATTTGAACGAGAGTAATTTTTACCTTCATTTTACAAACGAGAGTAATTTTTTAGTATTTTTACCCTTATAGTAATAACGAAAGTAAAACTGACACTTAAACATAATGGCAAAGTTTGACCGAAAAATTCCTTATAACGACTTGCCCTTGCTACCACCAAAGGCAGATATAGAAACAAAACGCATACTTCGAAAAACAATTTCGGCTGGACGAGCATTGGCACAACTAAATGGAACTTTACTCAATTTGCCCAATCCAACGCTGTTTTTAGATACGATTTATCTACAAGAAGCGAAAGCTAGTTCAGAAGTAGAAAACATTATTACAACAAACGATGAACTCTACAAATCATTAGTGGCTGACAGAAAAATAGAAAATTCAGCTACCAAGGAAGTTTTATGCTATAAGGAAGCATTATGGTTAGGCTTAGAAGAGTTAAAAACAAAACCATTCATAACAACTAATCTTTGTGTCAAAATTGTCCAGTGCATTAAACAAAACAACGCATCAATACGAAATGTCCCAGGTACTACTTTGAGCAACATACAAGGCGATATTATTTACACCCCGCCAAATGGTGAAGTGATTATTCGTGAGAAGTTAGCAAACTTAGAAAAGTTCATAAACGAAGATGAAACCATTTTAGGCGAGGAAAGTCGAACCATAGATCCATTAATAAAAATGGCCATGTTGCACTATCAATTTGAAGCGATACACCCATTTTCGGATGGTAACGGAAGAACAGGAAGGATTTTATTGTTATTGTATCTAAAACTTTCAGACTTATTGGACACACCTGCCATCTACTTGAGTGAATATATTATTCAAAATAAAGTTGAATATTATAGGTGCTTACGAGATGTAACCGAAAAAGGCGAATGGGAAGATTACATTTTGTATATGTTGGATATGATTGAAGTGACTGCCAATAAAGGACTTGAAAGACTAAATAAAATCACAAGTGCAATGGAAAAAACTGCCGCTGAAATCAAAAAGAAGTTGCCAAAAGTTTATTCTAAAGACTTAGTTGAGATTTTATTCCGTTTGCCATATACCAAACGTCAGCATTTGATTGATGAAAATATTGGAAATTTGAAGACAGTTGGAAATTACTTGATCGCGTTAGAAGCAAACGGCTTTTTGAAATCAGAAAAAGTGGGGAAAGAGAAACTATATTTAAACTCAATACTATTAGGAATATTAGAGAACAAAGAATAACATCTGATAGTAGCACTTACACGCAAGTGAAGGACGATTAAAAACTCAACAACAAACCAACAAATAGGAATTTGTAAATCGTCAAAAAAATTAGACCGATAAAGGTTATTTCTAGACTTCGTTTAAATTTAAACAATTTAAATATCGGCCGAAAACCCCTCCCATGCTACCTGTTTTGCTACCACTCCCGTAAAATAAAAGAATCCACCCTTTTGAGGTGGATTCTGGTGGCAAATTTGATTATTTAGATTTTTCTCTTGAAAACTGAGTAACGGAATCGATTTTGCCGTCCAAGTTGAAGCTAAAAAGCTCCATTAGATTTTTGTCCCAAACGGTGCCATCTTTGGATACACGTTTCTCCGTGGAGTATACCATAATTCCTGAAACAGGATCGGTATCTTTTAATTTAAAAGGAAGAATGTAAGTGGGTTTCCAATCTAATGACTTGTAATTGGTGAATAAGGTAGGAATGTTTTCTTTGGTCAATTTATTGACTGAACCATCCAAACCATTAATAGTTACTACATCTGCCAATATAGCAGCTACTCCTTGGGCGTCCATCGCATTATAAGCTTTCGCAAAATTTTCAATGGCTACGACTTCCCCGCGGTTTGAAAATTGGAATGATCTCCCATCTCCATCAGATCCGGGCTTCTCTGCGATGTATTTTCCTCCGGATGTTTTACCGAATTCATTGTTAGCAGGAATCGATGAATATTGTACGACATTTTCGATTTTTCCAGCTTTATCAATGAAAAACATCTCCAATAAATTCAAGTTTTGTTTCGAGCCATTTTTGAAAACACGGTCTTCCGTCGATTGAACCATCACGATTTCCCTGTTCGAACCTTCCACCTTGATAGGCACTATGGTCATTGGTTTGTTGCTCACCGACTTTAATGTTGCCACAGCTTTCTTATGACTTTCACCACTTCTTTTCACATACTCATCTGACCAAAGTTTAACTTCTGCATCATGGTCAATAGCATTAAAAGCATCCACCGCTTTCAAAACTGTTTGGACACTTTTTTCAGAACCTAATTGGAAGCTTTTTCCTTTGTCTTCTTGGACTAAAATTTTACCAGCCTTTTGGGCATTTGTAATGAACGAAGCGGCAACGAATGCGCTCAATAAAAGTATTTTTTTCATTTTAAATATCATTTTTAAAAATTTAAATTGTTTTCCTACTCATAAGGCTTTTCGGATACGCCCCGTTTTTCAAAGTGATTTCTAGGCTCCACTGTTTAAACTTAAAAAAATATAATTGTATTGTGTTACATATATTCCATATTAACAATTATTTAATCTTGGTACTTACAAAGTTGAAATGGGTGTATGCTTGCATCTTCTCTGAAAAAGTTGTGATGGAAATATCAGCAATAAAGGTTCGTGTTTTCGGTAAAAAATGACGCAAAGCTCACGCAAAAACAACAAAGTCCCCACGATTTAACGTATACCTTGATTTTCATGTAGCGAGAATGAAGATTTGTAAATCGTCAGTAAAATCAGACCGATAAAGGTTAATTCTAGACTTCGTTTAAATTTAAACAAACCTACATTTCATCTGAAAACCCTCCCGTGCTACCACTCCCGTGAAATAAAAGAATCCACCCTTTTGAGGTTGATTCTGGTGGTCCCCAAAGGTCGAGTCGATACGGCTACAATTAAATTTCAATCTTATCAGAGTCTCAACAAGTTTAATCTATTCCAATTTAGTTGACTTATTCAATTCGATACAAGTGGTTTAAAATCAGTTCCTTGTGCTCGTTTGTTTGCTGCTTTTTTTAATAACTCTAATTCTTGGGAGTACAGCTTTATTTAATACTAAATAATATTTTTGATTCGGAGTCTTGTGATCCTGGTTAAATGCTGGTGGTTTTACAAATCATTATTATATTATAATTAATGTAAAATTATACGGTATAAAGAGTAGGAAATTTTACCTGAAAACCTTATTATATAAACAAATTTGTTTACATTTGGAGCATGAACACCTATATTGAAAGATTTAAAGGCATCCATCCTGGCATTATATTGCAGCGGGAATTAAAAAAAAGAGCGCTTTTACAGCGGCCCTTTGC
Source organism: Spirosoma fluviale (assembly GCA_945866095.1). Taxonomy (GTDB): domain Bacteria; phylum Bacteroidota; class Bacteroidia; order Cytophagales; family Spirosomataceae; genus Aquirufa; species Aquirufa fluvialis_A. Next base: position 633 of record CAMBGA010000021.1, on the reverse strand, counting down.
CCTTTCGATTGGCGAACATCCACAAACATTAAATGCCATTACTAAAGGAAAACGAAATTTAAATACGTCGATTGCGTTAAAAATTGAATCAAAACTAGGTTTAGAAGAAGGTACTTTGGCTCTTTTACAAACTTTATTTGACATCCAACAAGAAAAGAGAAAGCTAAATCAAAACGTTCCTCATCTATCAATTCTACGGAAATCTTTATTTTGGGATACGGACATCAATCAAATTGATTGGGTCAAACAATACAAAGCAATCATTCAAAGAGTAGCAGAAAGAGGGAATGAGCTTGAAATCAATGAAATCAAACGATTCTATGGTCAAGAAACTTTCGATAACGCTTTGAAAAAAGTTTCAGTAGCACCTTACAGGATTTATTCTAATCAAAAAAATAAAGATGCTGTATTATAATACGATTAACGAGTTGTTGAAAAATACCCTTCAAATTGTGATGAAGGCTGCTATTTTTAATCAATTTAAATTAGTTGGAGGAACTGCACTTAGTTTACAAATTGGACACAGGGTCTCTATAGACATTGATTTATTTAGTGATCAAACATACGGAACAATCAATTTTGATGAAATTGATGAATTTCTAAATCAAAATTTTAACTATGTTTCATCCAACA
>CAMBGA010000020.1 GCA_945866095.1 Spirosoma fluviale | reverse complement strand
ATGATTTTCATTTTAGCTTCAGCCGTATCATCCGCACCGCCAATAATGGCACCTGCATGACCCATTCTACGACCTTTGGGTGCTGTTTGACCCGCAATAAAGCCGACAACCGGCTTGCGATTGCCATCTGCTTTGATCCATTTAGCCGCCTCCGCTTCCATACCCCCTCCAATTTCTCCAATCATCACAATGCCTTCTGTTTCTGGATCGTTCATTAATAACTCAACCGCTTCTTTGGTTGTAGTTCCAATGATCGGATCTCCACCAATTCCAATGGCCGTTGTTTGACCTAAACCAGCCTTTGTCAACTGATCTACGGCCTCATATGTTAATGTACCCGATTTAGATACGATACCAATCTTACCTTTTTGGAAAATAAAGGCAGGCATTATACCTACTTTACACTCTCCAGCCGTCATTACACCAGGACAATTTGGCCCAATCAAACGGCAATCTTTGTTATTAATATACTCCTTAGCCACAATCATGTCTTTAGTCGGAATACCTTCTGTGATACAAATAATCACTTTTATCCCCGCATCAGCCGCTTCCATAATCGCATCCGCAGCAAATGCAGGCGGAACAAAAATAATGGACGTATCAGCACCGGTTTGAGTAACTGCCTCCGCAACTGAATTGAAAATAGGACGATCTAAGTGCATTGCTCCCCCTTTTCCCGGAGTAACACCGCCAACAACCTGAGTGCCATAAGCAATCATTTGCTCTGCATGGAACGTACCTTCTGTACCCGTAAATCCTTGGACAATAATTTTTGAATTCTTATTAACTAAAACACTCATGTGATGTGGGTTATATAAACTAAGGCGAAAAAAATTTCTCAAAGGTACAAATTATTGATAAAATTTATCAAAAACCTTTTCAATCAAAGGAAGAAAAATTTGATATAGTATATTTGTGTAAATTTAGTCTGATTTAAAAAAGAATGCTCAAACACCTCCACATTCAAAATTATGCACTCATTGACTCCATAGATCTTGATCTAGGGAGCGGTCTTAGCGTAATTACAGGAGAAACGGGGGCTGGTAAATCCATTTTATTAGGGGCGATTAGTTTGTTACTAGGCCAAAGGGCCGACACAAAGACCTTATTTGACGCTGAAAAAAAATGTGTGATTGAAGGTACTTTTCACTTGGACTTACATCAACAAATAAAGGAAATTTTCATCGAGGAAGAAATTGATTTTGAGGATCCGTGTTTGATCCGCAGAGAAATAAACCCTCAGGGTAAATCAAGGTCTTTCATCAACGATACGCCGGTCAATTTAGAATCACTGAGAAAAATAGGGATTGAACTCGTTGACATTCATTCCCAACAAGATCACGGCTGGATGTCGAATCCAGATTTCACCTTAGATATCATCGATAGTTTTGCCCAAAACCAATCTTTAAAAAGTGTATTTAAAGCTGAATTCGACAAGATGCAAATGGCCAAAATGGAATTCTTGATGCTCCAAAAACAAGCTTCTCAAGGATCAAAAGGCTTAGATTTTTTAAAATTTCAATGGGAAGAATTAGATAAGGCAAATCTCCAATTAGGAGAATTTGATGCCCTAAAATCCAGTTTAGATAAACTAGAAAATGCGGAACAGATTCGAGAGAAATTAGCCAATTTAGGGAATTTGGTCAGTATTTCTGACTTATCTACGATCCAGCAATTACAATTGGCCTTACAGCAAGCACAATCTTTGAGCAAGTATGGAGATGACTTTGAGGTTTGGAGAAAACGCTTAGAATCGATTTGGATTGAATTGAAAGATCTTGCCTCCGAAATTGAATACGAAGCAGAAAATTTTATTTCGGACCCCATCGCCCTAATCGAAAAGCAGAAAAGATTAGATGTATTAAATCGCTTGATGCAAAAGCACCATGTCAACAACATGGAAGATTTAATCCAAGTGAGAGAGACCTTTGATGAGCAGATTTCATCTTTTGAAAACATAGATTTAGAATTAGAAAACGCAGACAATCGATATAAGGGACTTCAAATAACAAGCCAAACCGCAGCAGAAAAGGTAAGTCATTCCAGAATGGAGGTTTTGAGTTCCATCGCGGCCCAACTAACAAAATCATTGCAATCGCTGGGCATTCCGAATGCCAGCCTGGATTGGGAAATAAATAAAAAAGAGGTGTATGCGCAGGGAATTGACAAAATCCAATTGCTCTTTTCGGCCAATAAAGGTCTCGCGCCAAAACCCTTTAAACAAATTGTATCGGGCGGTGAGATGAGCCGGTTGATGTTATCCATCAAACATTTAATTGCTAAAAAAAGAGCGATGCCTACCTTGATTTTGGATGAAATCGACACGGGTGTTTCTGGAGAAATTGCCATCCAAATGGGGGCTATGCTGACGCAAATGAGCCAAGGACATCAAATTATTGCCATAACTCATCTTCCACAAATAGCCGCCGCGGGTCAAAACCATTGGTTTGTATATAAAAATCATAGCGGCGAAAAAACAATTTCAGCGCTAAAAAAGCTGGTTGGCGAAGAACGTGTGGAAGAAATCGCCAAAATGATCGGCGGCCAAAAAGGATACATGGATCTAAAAGAGAATGTCCGAAAGTTAATCGTAGAAAATCAAAAATAATATGGCACAAAAATTCATGAGTTTTTTGTTGATCCTACTAATCCTTAGCTCCTGCAATCAAGCAGAGGAAAAGGTAAGCCAAGAACTAAATGATCAAGTGATGCAATTACATGATCAATTAATGGGTAAAACAGAAGATGTTTTAAAACTAAAAAGGAGATTAGATAGTTTATCAACCGGTAAGGATTCCATTAATGTCCACAAAATTATCGCATCATTAAATAAAGCCGATGAATCCATGATGGATTGGATGCATCATTTTTCTCTGGATAGCTTAGATAAAATGGATATGTCAAATAAAATCGGCTATTTAAAAAAGCAATTAGAGGCGCTTAAGAATTTAGAGAAATCAACTGACTCCAGTGTACATGCAGCAAAAACGTATACCATTAAGTAAAATTGTCTTTGTATTTTTAGTCGTTTTAGGGTGCCAACAGGAAAAAAAACTTCCTTTTTTAGGGCCTAAGGAGGTTGGAAAACAGGGTGATACACTTTATCATAAAATCCCAGATTTTAAATTCCTAAATCAAGACTCTCTGTGGGTAAGCCAAAAAGATATGGCTGGAAAAATCTATGTGGCCGATTTCTTCTTTACTACTTGCCCTACCATTTGCCCAACAATGAAAACGCAATTGCTTCGTATCTTTGACAAATTTGCGGAAGACGATCGGGTTAGAATTTTGTCGCATACTATTGACCCCGAATATGATGGAGTGCGAGTGCTGAAAGACTATGCTAAAAAACTGAACATCACGAGCCCTCGTTGGAATTTAGTCACAGGGAAAAAATCAGACATCTACCGTTTAGGTGAAAAAAGCTATATGGTTACTGCTCAAGAAGATGCCAATGAAGAGGGCGGATTTGTTCATAGCGGAGCCTTCATTTTAGTGGATCAAAACAGGCATGTTCGTGGGATTTATGATGGGACTAAGGAGGAGGATGTTAACCATTTAATTGAAGATATGACCTTGTTATTAAAAGAGTAAAAGAAAAAAATAATATGATCAACAAATTTGCCATTTTAGGCCTTATGATAATAGGAATTTCCTGCGAAAGTAGGGAGGAGATTACACGCCAACAATACGTAGTAGAAGGCATGAATTTGTATCAAACAAATTGTGCCAATTGCCATCAAGTGGATGGGTCAGGGTTAAAAGATTTATACCCCCCATTAGCTAAAACTGATTTATGGCAACGCGTAAAAATGAGTGAATTAGCCTGCATTATTAAACATGGCCAAAAGGATTCTATACGGGTTAATGGAAAACCATATAATGCCTATATGCCAGCTAATCCAAAACTGCAAGCCTTAGATATCGCTGAACTCATGACCTACATGAGGGAAAAATGGTCGCCCAATAAAACAATATTCAGTTTGGATAGCGCGCGCTATGCGTTAAAAAATTGCCCTTAAATTAATGGTCTTCAAAAATCGCTCGTTATAAAGAGCTTGAATTGAAATCTATTGAGTCGGAAGACCGTCTACGGTCAAAACGGAATTAGTGACTCTTCTTAATGAGTACGTGGAAAAGTCTTGAGCGGCATCTAAGCCCACGCCATGAACAATTTCCTTTTTTGTATGGATGGAAACGGGTTTTTCGGTAAAAACTCTTTTTTGGTCAGGTAGCCAAGTAAACTCTTCCGTTTTTAAAGTTTCTCCTTTTTGAATATTAAAGATTTCGACATGGCCCATTAATTTGTATGAGTTGGTTTGTCGGAAAAAATGAGCTGAGTCTCCTCTGATTTGCGAGGTAATGTTTCCCAATTTATCATAAAACCAAAGCTTCATTTCCTTCGGATAAATTCGATCCTCCGCATCAGTGGTGATTTGGATTTCTGATACCATACGCAAAACTGAGCGCGCAGAGTCTGAATAAACCATATCTATACCAGTCAATTGGGATTTAGGTCCTTTGTAATTAGCGGAACTTTTTACTTCGCGTTCATGGCAAGCCACGACTATAAAAAACAGGAGCAGCAAAAAGAGGTTTCTCGAATTGCGCATGAGCAAGGATATTAATTGATTTTTTGCTTCTGGAACCAAAGGTCACTCAAGGTTAGGCCGATGGTAATGCGATGGTATTGCTCCTCCATTCCATTGTCAGCTAAAACTCCACGCTTGCCTACTTGGTAGGCTACGTTGAAATACGACAAGTTTCTCAATGGAAATGCAATTCCAAAACTCAAATTTTTGTCGATGGCATAATTACCATTGGAAGAAAAATCGTAAGGAGTTTTGGCATATGAAAAACCAACACGATAGGTCGTCCGCTTAAAATAATTGGACACAGAGGTAAAATCAGGTGTAAATTCTCCACCGATCGACCATTTTGTACTCACAGGAAGTTGCTTCGTAGATCTTCCTAAATTGTTATCCACTTTTGACCAATCGGTTTGAGAATAGTCAATACCCACCATCCAAGCAGCAATTTTCTCCAAACTAAGCCCAAAGCGAGTAGTTACTGGTAAATTTTGAGAAAAATCATACGTATTTCTGAGCGTATCTGCATTAATCATATTCATACCTGACAAATCCATAATAGCAAACCTGTTCAGTTGGGTCGCGCTCATTTTCGAAGTCAAATCCATCGTAGCACCCACATTCACGAAAAGATCATTTTTTAATGATTTGCGATAGGCCAATCCTGCTTTGAATGAAAAATCAGAATACGAATTCAAATTTTCTAATTGGATTTTATAAAATTGACCGTCCGACATATTTTGTGTGGACACATTTCTGTTGACCGTTCCAAAAAGATAATTCGCCTCTAAACCTAGATAAAACTCCTTCCCTATTCTAAATCCATTGGCAAAACTTAATTTTGTAATACTGCCTTTTCCCTGATAACCATAGATCAAGCTATCCACACCCAATAAATTTAATCTGCGATATGATTTGGTGGTATAATCCACTGCGGAATGAGGCCGAATTCCAATGGAAGCAGTCCAGCGATTGCTGATCGGCAAGGTTAATTGCAATGACTCATAATTACCTCCAAAAACTTGTTGTTTCTGGCGATAATCCTGTAACGTTTTAAGTTCTGTGTTCACCCCTACTTCAAAAACCGTGTAATGATTTCGAGCTAAAAGAGCAGGATTGATGGAATTTGCATAAATCCCGTTCGAATTGGAAACGCCTATTCCACCCATCATCAAATTGGTTGCAGGCTCTGCTGGATACAATTCCCCCATCCCAATGTAGGATAAAGGTGAATTTAGAATGGATTGGGCATTTAAATTGGAGCACAAAAACAACAAACAAAAAGATACGAGGATAAAAACCGCTCTATGCATTTTGTTTAACAGACAATTCGATGTTAATGGATTATAAATCATACAGTATTTATACGCTCTTTCAGTCAATTTAGTCTGCAAAGGTCGTAATTTTATTTCATATTCGATTAAGTATTTGGCTATATTTGAATTCAAAATAGAATAAGCATATGATTGACGCACTAGAAAATTGGTACCTATTAGAAAATTCAGCCTTTGATTTAATTTTATTTTTAGGGATAATACTTTTGGGAATAGCGCTCAAACGTTTTTTCTCTAATTCATTTTCTAAAATTGTTTTCCGATTCATACCGGAAGAGTCTATTTCCATTCAAGATTGTGTTCAGTTATTGAGGAAGCCATTTGAATTATTGATCTTTTGGATTTTTTTATACTTGGCCGCACAAAATTTAAAAGTTCCTTCCCAATGGAATTTCACACCCATTCAAGATTTTGGAATTTTATTTCTGATCAAAAAAGCATTTGAAATAGCCATTATTTATACGGTGACTTGGGTGATTGTGCGGTTGATGAAAGTGGTCATTTTGGTAGCCCAAGAAAAATGGCAAGGGGTTGAGCAAAAATCTAAACAACAATTTATCCCATTCTTAAATGACTTGTCCATGGTCTTTATCATTACGGCATCTGGCTTTGTGATGTTAGGTCGGGTATTCCAAGTGGATGTAGTCGCATTAATTACAGGTTTGGGACTTGGGGGTTTGGCGTTAGCATTAGCCGCAAGAGAAACCTTGGAAAATTTATTTGCCTCATTTACGATATTTTTAGATTTACCCTTTGTGGTTGGCGATAGCATCCAGGTAGGTGGAATTTCAGGCGATATCGAAAAGATTGGATTCAGAAGTACACGGCTTCGTGGAGCAGACGGAAATTTGATCATGATTCCAAACCGACTATTAACCTCTCAATCGTTGGAGAATATGAGTGAGCGAGATTATCGCCGTGCCAAATTCAATTTAACTTGTGATTTAAAAACGACGCCTTCTCAAATTGAAAAGGCCATGACCGAGATCGAAGCTCTTATTTTAAAGGAAGCCCTTTGTAAGAAAAAAGCACCTAAAATTGTGTTTGAAGGCTTTGGGACTTATTCATTAGATATTTCCGTGACAATGTTTGTATCTAGTAAAGACTTCTCTAAATTTCAATTGGTCAAGCAGGAAATCAACTTAGGAATTCTGAAAATTTTAGAAAAAGAAGGAATTGAATTAGCTAGCTCTGTAAAATAATAAGCGTTGGACTTAGCAAATTAACCCACCAATTCTTTTAAATCGGCATCGTGGATCATTTTTTTCTCGTCTGCCATGATTAAAAAACGCGTATATAATTTGTCTAAATCCGGCTTTTCAAATTCAAAACCCAGCAAACTTAAGCGATGCCTAAGTGCAGCTCTACCCGATCTTGAGGTCAATAAAATAGCTGAAGAAGGTACACCCACATCCTCAGGATTCATGATTTCGTAGTTCTGAGCATGCTTTAAAAATCCATCTTGGTGAATTCCTGATGAATGGGCAAAAGCATTTGCGCCAACAATCGCCTTGTTTGCCTGTACGGGCATCCCCATTAAATTAGAAACTAAGCAACTGGTTGGATATAAATATTGAGGGTTAATGCCTGTGGTAAATCCTAAATCTTTGTGCACATTTAAAATCATGGCAACTTCCTCCAATGATGTATTTCCAGCGCGTTCCCCGATTCCATTGATCGTCACTTCGACTTGACGCGCACCCGCTTGAATTCCTGCAATGGTATTGGCCGTAGCTAATCCCAAATCATTGTGATTATGCATCGAAATCGTTGCTTGGTGAATATTGTCGACATGCTCATATAAATATGAAATGCGTTGGTGTGTTTGATGTGGCAACAAATACCCCGTGGTATCCGGCAAATTAACAACTGTAGCCCCGGCTTTTATCACCGCATGGGTAAGTTTTGCCAAAAATTCCAAATCAGCCCGACCCGCATCTTCGGCAAAAAACTCAACATCCTCAACAAAAGATTTAGCATAATCAACAGCCCAAATGGCTTGTTCGATAATTTTTTCTCGAGTTGAATTAAACTTATGAATGATATGTACATCGGAAGAACCTATGCCTGTATGAATTCTAGGCCTTTTTGCCGTCTTCAAAGCTTCAGCAGCCGCATCAATATCCTCCTTTTTTGCACGAGATAAAGCACAAACGGTTGGCTCAGACACTGCATCACAAATAGCTTTAACCGAGGCAAAGTCACCCGGAGAAGAAATAGGAAATCCAGCTTCAATGATATCAACACCCAATTTTTCGAGTTCCTTTGCCACCTCCACTTTCTCTTCCCGGTTTAATTGACAACCCGGAACTTGCTCCCCATCACGTAAAGTTGTATCAAATATCTGAATGCGGCTACTCATATTTTTTTAAATTAAATAGCCACAAAACTACCTTTAATTATATTACGAAGCAATTTTAAGCAAGATATGCTTTAGATATTTTTAGATTATAAATCTTAAATTAACCAATAAATATATATTTTTAGATTAAAATATCTTAAATATATCATATTTAAGATTTATAATCTTAAATGTAGAAAACAGGTAGAATAAAAATTTTATGAAAAAAATGATAAAAGATCAAGAAATTGAATGGGCTATTTTTGTGATTTCGGGAAATCTTTTGGGATCAAAGTTTCCTCCGGAAATAATACAAACGACTACTTTATTTTTTATTTGATCCTGAATCAGGTCTAAACCAGCGACGCTTAAAGCACCGGCAGGCTCCACAATCATTCCTTTCATGGCATATAAATTGAGCATCGTTTGACATAAATGGTTTTTATCGACGGTCAACATTTGATCGATGCCATCAAGGCATATCGAAAAATTATGTGCGCCGACCTGTTTAACAGAAGCGCCATCTACAAATTTATCAATATCATTAAGGTGTATTAATTCGCGTGCTTGGATACTTTCGGACATCGAAGGAGCACCTGCGGGCTCCAAACCAACCAAATGGGTGTCCGGTGAAAGATCACGTAAAACCAAACTGGCGCCAGCGGCTAAACCTCCGCCTCCTACTGGAACCAGAATAAAATCTAGCTTTTGACCCAACTGCTCCATAATTTCCAAGGTAACCGTTGCTTGGCCTGCGATTATATCAAAGTCGTCAAATGGGGGAATGTAAATCGCATTTTGGGCTGCGCAATATTTCCGAGAGGCATCAAATGCTTCATCATAGGTTTCGCCTACTAAATTAATTCGAATGTAATCTTGGCCAAAAAACCGAACGGCGTCAAGCTTCTGAATGGGCGTAGATTTTGGCATAAAAATGTTGCCATGAATTTTCATTTTTGCACAGGCGAAGGCGACTCCTTGCGCATGATTGCCAGCAGAAGCTGCCACAATTCCTTGAGGCCTTAATGCATCAGGAATATTTGAAATTTTAAAATAGGCCCCACGGATTTTATAGGACCTTACGGTTTGTAAGTCCTCACGTTTTAAAAAAATCTGTGCACCATAGCGATCAGAAAGAGGAACCGAATATTCTAGGGGCGTGCGTTTGACTACGCCAACTAATAATTGGGCCACCTTTTTAATATCTGATAGGCTAGGAACAGTACTAAGTTTGTTGAATTCCATGCCCCCAAATTTACAAAAAAGGAGGTGCATATTGCACCTCCTTTAAAATTCCTAAGAGAATGACCCGAAAATCACAAAAATGTAATAATCAGATTATAATTAGTTGTTTTCAGGGCGTAAGCTACGCACTGCGGCTCCTGCTCTCCACATTTCTGACTCACGCAATTCCGTTAATTCCGCTTCTAACTTAACGCGATAATCCGGCTGTGAATTCAAATCAATTGAACGAGCAGCCTCCGCTTGTGTCTTCACTGAATTATATAATTTTTCAAAAACGGGTTTAGTCGCATCACGGAATGGTCTCCACCAATCCAAAGCACCCCTTTGAGCCGTTGTTGAGCAGTTGGCATACATCCAATCCATTCCATTTTCCGCCACTAAAGGCATCAATGATTGCGTTAATTCCTCAACAGTTTCATTAAATGCTTCTGAAGGAGAATGGCCATTAGCTCTTAAAACTTCGTATTGAGCAGCAAAAATTCCTTGGATTGCACCCATCAAAGTACCACGCTCACCCGTTAAATCAGAAGTAACTTCTTTGTAAAAATCAGTTTCAAACAAATAGCCTGAACCTACACCGATCGCCATGGCGATACATTTTTCACGTGCTTTTCCTGTCGCATCTTGGTAAATAGCAAAAGAAGAATTCAATCCTTTTCCTGCCACAAACATGCGACGAAGCGAAGTACCTGAACCTTTAGGAGCAGCTAAAAACACATCCACATCTGCTGGAGGAATAATACCCGTTTTTTCTTTGTACGTAATTCCAAAACCATGCGAGAAATAAAGCGACTTACCAGCCGTCAAATATTTCTTCACGGTAGGCCATAACTCGATTTGAGCTGCATCTGATAATAAGTAACAAATGATAGTACCTTTTTCTAATGCCTCCTCAATTTCAAATAAGGATACACCTGGAACCCAGCCATCAGCAACAGCCTTGTCATAGGTTTTTCCTTTTCTTTGACCTACAATTACATTCAGGCCATTGTCCTTCATGTTTAATGCTTGGCCCGGACCTTGTACCCCGTAACCGATCACCGCAATGGTTTGATCTGATAATACTTGTCTAGCTTTCTCTAATGGAAACTCTTCTCTAGTAACTACGTCTTCTACAACACCTCCGAAATTAATCTTTGCCATTTTAATTCTTGTTTAATTTATTATTCTTTCTTTTTATACAATTTCCCAATTACCCTCTTCAGGTAAAAACTCCACTAAGCCTTTCTCCGTTTTTCCAACCGCCACTCGTCCAGACTTAACATATTCCAAAATTTCCCAGTTTTTCATGTAGGAATAAAACTCATGGATTTCTTCTTCAGTCCCATTTTTTTCGACCACCACATATTCCAAACCCCAATGAACCACCTTAGCATTCCAATCTAAATTGATCGTTTTAACATCCAAAGGTTCACTTCCCAAAGGTGTTGAGATCTTAAATAAGGCAATCTCATTAAAGACTATTTCATCATCCAAATACCCAAAAACGGCCAATACATCTGTAATTTTTCGTATTTGCCTAACTAACTTTTCAACAAACTCACGGCTTTCACTGCGAATAACGATCGTAAATCGAGATACCCCTTTTCGCTCCGTCTCAGAAACAGTTAAGCATTCAATATTGATGCGCCGACGCGTAAATATAATCGTGATTCGGTTTAATAAACCAACCGTATTTGTCGTAAAAACAGAAATCGTATAATTTATCAACATATGTTACTCTAGCCTTATACTCGTTACGCAACCTCCAGCAGGAACCATTGGAAATACATTTTCTTCTTTTTCACAAACAATTTCCAATAAATAGGGCTTATCTGAGTTCAACAATGTATCTAAAGATTCACTCAATAAACTTCGGTCACTTACTTTATGACCTTCAATCCCAAAACCTTTGGCAATCGTAATAAAATCTGGGTTTTGTAATTCAACAAAAGAATAGCGATTGTCAAAAAACAATTGTTGCCACTGACGAACCATTCCCAAGAAATTATTATTTAAAATGATAATTTTAACGGGAAGCCCACTTTGTGCAATCGTACCCAATTCTTGTAACGTCATTTGGAATCCACCATCTCCGATAACAGCCACAACTTCCCGATGAGGAACAGCCACCTTAGCTCCAAATGCCGCCGGCAATGCAAATCCCATCGTTCCAGCACCTCCTGAGGTCACAATGGAATTTCGTTTTTTAAATCGATAATAGCGATTCGTAATCATCTGATGCTGACCTACATCGGTCACAACCACAGCCTCTCCCTTCGTTTTATCGGATAACAAAGCCACAGCCTCTCCCATCTTGATATGATTTCCCTCATGGAACAAATCCTTCTTCGTTATCTTATCGTACTCTTCGTCATCGTATTTTTTAAATTCAGCGCGCCACTCTGAGTGGTCCGCCTTTTTAACCAAAGGCAATAATGCTTTTAATGCCGCTTTCGCATCCCCCACCACCGGTGCATCCGCTTTCACGTTTTTATCCACCTCGCTTGGGTCTATTTCAATATGAATTACTTTGGCTTGCTTAGCGTAGGTTGACAAATCACCCGTGATTCGATCATCAAATCGCATTCCGATCGCAATCAACAAATCACATGAATTAGTCAAAACATTCGCTCCATAATTTCCATGCATGCCAGGCCAGCCGACAAAAAGTGGATGATCCGCATCCATGGCCGACATCCCTAAAAGCGTCGTAGCGACTGGGATACCTGTTTTATCAACAAACTCATTTAATTCTTTTTCAGCACCTGAAATTAAAATTCCATGCCCCGCTAGTATATAAGGACGTTTGGCCGCATTAATTAATTTAGCCGCAGCCTCCACATGTTCGGCTTTAGGCTCCACACGGGGTTTATATGAAATTAACGTTTTGCACAATTTATACTGATATGGAATCGTCATCAAGTCGGTTTGTGCCGTACGTGTTATGTCAATCAAAACGGGACCAGGACGACCCGTTTCCGCGATGTAAAATGCTTTAGCTATTATTTCAGGGATCTCGTTGGCATCAACTACCTGATAATTCCATTTAGTCACAGGCATCGACATACCGATCACATCGCATTCTTGAAATGCATCCGTTCCCAGTAAATTTGCTTTTACTTGGCCCACAATACAAACCATAGGTGTGGAATCCAACATCGCATCCGCAATGGGCGTAATTAAATTGGTAGCCCCAGGACCTGAAGTCACTAAACAAACGCCTGCCTTGTTCAACATTCTGGCATAGCCTTGAGCGGCGTGTCCAGCACCTTGTTCGTGGCGAACTAATATATGTTTTAATCGATCTTGATAATCAAAAAGGGCATCATAAGTTGGCATAATCGCCCCACCCGGATATCCAAAAATGGTATCAACTCCCTGCTCAACCAAAGACTGCATGATGGCCTGAGCACCCGACAAAAATTTCTTTTGTTCCGGTTGGTTTGATTCAGCAGTTTTGGTTTGGGTTAGTCCCATGTTTAATCAGAATTTTATTTTAAAATATAATCGAGTGGCTAATTTAAGTCTTCAAAATTTAGAAAAAAACCTAAATCGAAATTTTTTACAAATCAGTCACACAGCCTAAGCTTGCCGGACCTACATTTTTAATGTATTTCCGCAACACCCCAGAAGTATGAGGGGAAACGATCGGTTTCCACAATTTACGTCTTTCAGCCAGCTCCTCATCCGAGACATGCAAGATGATTTTGTTGTCGACTGCGTCAATCGTAATTTTATCTCCATCCTTCACTAGGCCAATATTACCTCCATCAAACGCCTCAGGCGTCACGTGACCTACCACAAATCCATGAGTACCTCCTGAAAAACGTCCATCGGTAATCATCGCTACACTATTGCCCAAACCTGCACCCATCAAAGCTGATGTGGGCTTCAACATTTCTGGCATTCCTGGCCCGCCTTTAGGTCCCTCATTCCTGATCACAACAACATGTCCAGCTTTTATTTCCCCTTTTGACAAATACTCCATCACATCTTCTTCGCGCTCACACACTTTGGCAGTCCCTTCAAAACGCTCACCTTCTTTCCCTGTAATTTTAGCCACCGCCCCATCAGGCGCTAAATTGCCATATAATATTTGTAAATGCCCCGTCGCCTTAATGGGATCCTCAATGGGGTGAATAATTTTCTGTGTGTCAAAATTCAAATCGGGAGCCTCCGCTAAATTTTCAGCCATCGTTTTTCCAGTTACGGTCAAACACTCCCCATGCAAAAATCCTTTTTGCCATAGATATTTTAAAATGGCCGGCATTCCACCGATCGCCAACACATCCTCCATGTAATATTTTCCAGAAGGTTTTAAATCAGCAATCAATGGCGTGCGATCTGAAATATCTTGAATATCCTTCATGGTGAAGGATACTCCCGCTGAATGAGCAATAGCCAAATAATGCAAAACTGCATTGGTTGAACCACCTAAGGCCATCACCACCGTCATCGCATTTTCAAATGCATGTCGACTCATGATATCCCTCGGACAAATATTTTTTTCCAATAATACTTTCATCGCCGCGCCGATCGCTAAACACTCTTCTTTTTTCCCCTCATGCGTGGCAGGATAGGAAGAAGAATTTGGCAAAACTAAACCCATTGCCTCCATTGAAGATGCCATGGTATTAGCTGTATACATTCCTCCGCAAGCTCCAGCACCTGGAATTGAATTTCGAATCACTCCCTCATAATCCTCATCCGAAATCGTTCCTGCATATTTCTTTCCTAAAGCCTCAAAAGCCGAGACAATATCCAATTTTTCTCCTTTGTACATTCCAGAACGAATCGTTCCTCCGTAAACCAACATCCCCGGACGGTTCAATCTAGCCAAAGCCATCATAGCTCCCGGCATATTTTTATCACAACCCACCACGGCAATAACGCCATCGTACCATTGCGCGCCCACTACATTTTCAATGGAATCAGCAATAATATCTCTTGACGGAAGTGAATAACTCATTCCATCATTGCCATTCGTCATACCATCCGAAACGCCAATGGTATGAAAAATAAGACCGACCATCCCATTTTCTTGAATTCCCTTTTTTACATGAACTGAAAGACCATTCAAATGCATATTACAAGGATTACCTTCGTAACCAGTGCTTGCAATACCAATTTGCGCTTTGTTCATATCTTCAGGAGTCAAGCCAATGCCATAAAGCATAGCCTTTGCAGCTGGATTCGTAATTTCTTGCGTAAGTGTTCTGGAGAATTTATTTAATGACATAAGGCAATTGATCAAATTTTTTCAAATTACAAATATAGGTAAAGCAATTTGTTCTTCCCTAAATTTTACCAAATAAACTATGGTTATTTAACGAATAACAGAATTAATTAGCATAAAATCCTTAAACAACGGCAGGTTTATTCTCTCCTACTTGTTGGCGCCACATGGCATAATACAAACCCTTTACCTCGAGTAAACTTTCGTGATTGCCCTGCTCAACAATCCGACCTTTTTCCAGCACATAAATCCTAGTCGCGTGCATGATCGTCGACAAACGGTGGGCAATCAAAATCGTTAAATGCGCAGAAGCCTGAGATACGGAACGAATTGTTTCTGAAATTTCCTCTTCGGTCAACGAATCTAATGAGGAAGTGGCTTCGTCGAACACCAATAAATTAGGCTCTCTTAATAATGCCCTGGCGATACTTAAACGTTGTTTTTCGCCTCCAGAAACTTTTACACCCCCCTCGCCAATCATCGTATCCAATCCTTTATCGGCCCTAGCTAACAAGCTTTGGCATGCGGCCTTATCCAGCACCGACATACATTGTTCGTCGGTTGCATCAGGATTTACAAACAATAAATTCTCTCGAATGGACCCTGAGAATAGTTGGGTATCCTGTGTCACAAACCCGATCTTTTTTCTTAATTGGTCGAAATCAATCGCATCTCCAGATTCTCCATTATAGAAAACTTGGCCTTGTTTGGGACGATATAAACCCACTAATAATTTAACCAAAGTAGATTTGCCGGCGCCGGATGGCCCTACAAAAGCAATCGTCTCGCCGCCCTTCACATCAAAACTAATCTCGTTCAAAGCTGAAGTCGTCGCAGATTGATGTTGGAACGAAACCTTATCAAAAGCCAATCGATCTATCTGCTTAATCAAAATTGGATTTTCAGGCTTACGCTCCGTTGGGATATTTAAAATCTGTTCAAAATTTTGCAAAGAAACCTCAGCTTCTCGATATGTATTCACCACATTTCCAATTTCTTGCAAAGGATTGAAAAGGAAGAAAGAATAAATGTTTAAAGAATAAAATTGGCCTATGGTAATCTTACCTTGATAAATTAAATAAATCAAAACTACCACCATCAACATCCGAAGCAAATTGACACATGTCCCCTGGACAAATGCCATCGAACGAACATAGCGTACCTTTTTCAATTCCAATTTTAAAATCTTATCCGTCGTAGCATTCAATTGGCTTATCTCCTGCTCAGCCAAACCTAATGACTTCACCAACTCAATATTTCTCAATGACTCGGTCGTCGAACCCGCCAAACCCGTCGACTCTTTCACAATCTGAATCTGAATGACTTTGATTTTCTTACTCAAAACCGAAGACACATAACCGATCAAAGGACCTGTGACTAAAAACAAAGGCATCACCATCCAATGCACCGAGAATGCGTATACCGAAATGAAAACCAAAGCGATGACCGACTGGAATAAAATGTTAATTCCCAGGGTAATCAATTTCTCTACATCGGTGCGGACTTTTTGAAGCTTACCCAAAGTTTCACCTGATCGTTGGTCTTCAAAAGTCTCATAAGGTAGCTCAAGTGAATGCCTAATTCCATCCGAGTACAGGTTAGCTCCTACTTTTTGAGTCACGGTATTAATCATGTAATCTTGGAAATTTTTCGCTACCCGACTGACAAAAGCCACACCCACAGATGCCAAGGCCAATGGCCAAATTGCCGCGATAAATTGGTCCATGGTATGCGTATCAGAACGATATACAGCCGCCACATCGTCAATGATCCTCCTGAAAATATAAGGATCCATCAAAGAGAAAATCTGATTGGTAGCCGCAAGTCCGAGTGCCGCCATGACGCGCCAACGGTAATGCTGTAAATAGGTAAATAATAATTTCATATTTTGCTGAGACGCGAAATCACGTCTAAAAAATGTAGAGACGCGATACCTCGTGTCTATTCCCCTGAATTAAAACCTGGTCAATGCCATCTCGGCTACCGTTTTGCCAATCGACAACGAAGAAGTCGCCGCGGGGCTTGGAGCATTTAAAATATTGATCACTTTCGGATCTTCCACAATGGAGAAATCGTCCAATAAACCACCATTTCGGTCACATGCTTGAGCACGAACCCCAGCTCCCCCTTCCACTAAATCGGTTATTTTAATCTCAGGAATTAATACTTGGAGTGCCTTCGTAAATGCCTCCTTAGAAAAGCTGCGATACATTTCGCCTAAACCCGTTTCCCAGTATTTAGTCGCCACCTTTTGAAAACCAGGCCATGTTAATGTATCCCAAAGCTCCTTAAAATCGATACCTAATTTTTTATATCCTTCTTTTTTAAATGCCAAAACTGCGTTAGGTCCAGCCTCCACGCCACCTTTCATCATGCGAGTAAAGTGAACCCCTAAAAATGGAAAATTAGGATCTGGAACAGGATAAATTAAGTTTTTAACCAAGTATTCTTTGTCGGCCTTCAACTTAAAATATTCCCCTCTAAAGGGTACAATCCGAACATTCAAAGGCTCTTTCTGCGTCCATTGGGCTACTTTATCGGAATAAAGTCCGGCGCAATTAATGATTAATTTTGCTTCGTAGGTCGACTTATTTGTTTCGACAATAGAATAGGTTAAGCCCTTAGTTATATTGACAACTTGCTCGGCCAAATGCAATTCACAGCCTTTAATTTGTATTCCATTGGCTAATTTGACAGCCATCACTCGATAATCAACAATTCCTGTTTGGGGCACAAACATTCCCTCCACACCCGTCACATGAGGTTCATGCTCCCTCATTTCACTCAAACTTAATTTCTTTAATCCCCCCAGCCCATTTTGAATTCCCCTTTGATATAAATTCTCCAATGCACCACCCTCATGTTCAAAACTTGCGACTACAATCTTACCTGTCAACTCAAAAGGGATGTCTTCTTTTTGGCAATATTCAATGAGTTGATGATATCCCTCGATACAGTTTTTAGCCTTCAAAGAACCGGGTTTATAATACAAACCCGAGTGGATTACACCCGAATTATTACCCGATTGGTGCATAGACACCATATTTTCTTTTTCGAAAAGAGCGATTTTTAAATCAGGCTTAGATTCTAATAATCTATGCGCAGTCGCTAAACCTACAATACCTCCTCCTACAATAATTACATCAAAAGCCATCGGAATCATTCATTTATTGGAGGGCAAATATACGAAATTCAGATCGGAGATTGGGTATAAAATTATCAAGAGACTGAATATTTTAGGTAAATCAAAAGGTTAATTTTTTGTAGCTTTGCCACGCTCCTCATGTGTCTAGCTGTCAGCTTTACTAAATTTCTAAATTTAGTAAAGCTAACAGCTAGGTTACATTCTGAAGATGCTGAAATAAAAAATTAAACTTAATGAATCCGGGAATTGAAACCTTGTATAAGATTGCCAATAAATCCAAAAGAATGATTTTGGGTTTAATGTCGGGTACTTCCTTAGACGGTTTGGATATTGCTTTATGTGAATTTGAGGGTTCGGGATTAAGCACAAAATTTAAATTAAAACAGTTTGTTTCACTGCCCTATACTTCTGAATTTAAGGAGAGTATACAGGCTGTATTTGCGAAAGAACAGATACATTTTCCTAGTCTCAGTACGCTCAATTCTGAAATTGGAATTAAACATGCGGAACTCATTTTAAGCGCACTGCAATCGTGGGGAATAAAACCAGGAGAAATTGATCTGATCGCTTCGCATGGACAGACGGTGATGCATCGCCCGATGCGCCACGGAAATCAGCCGAATTCTACTTTGCAAATCGGCGATGGAGATCATATCGCTTTAAAAACGGGCATCATCACCCTTTCAGATTTTAGGCAAAAGCATGTTGCCGCTGGCGGAGAAGGTGCTCCATTAGCGATGTATGGCGATTACTTTCTATTTTCAAAAAAAGGCGAAAATCGCATCCTATTGAATATCGGTGGGATTGGGAATTTTACTTTTCTGCCGGCGAATCAGGATCCTAATTTAATTCTGGTGACGGATACTGGCCCAGGAAATACCTTGATTGACGCCTGTGTACGCACCCATTTTCCGGGTTTTTTCTTCGACAAAGATGCCCGATTAGGAATGCAGGGGGTATTGCATACCGGCTTGTTAAAAGCATTAATGAACTTAGATTTTTTTAAAGAGGATTTCCCAAAAAGTACTGGGCCGGAATATTTTAATTTAAATAAAGTTGAGCAATTGATTCAAGCGAACCAATGGACATTAACCCCGACGGATTTAATCCGAACGTTGACTGAATTTAGTGCGCAATCCATGGCATTGGCGATAAAAAAATACATCCCTGAAACTCAAGCCAATCTTTATGTGAGTGGAGGGGGAAGTCAGAACCCGCTGCTGATGCAAAGAATTTCGGAATTACTACCTGAGGTAAAAATGGGATTTAGCTCGGAGATCGGCATACCCACAGATGCCAAAGAGGCTGTTTTATTTGCTTTGTTGGCGAATGAAACCATCATGGATGCTGGGGCAAGCAAGGTGCGCCGACTAGGCGATTCTCCATGGGTAACGATGGGGAAAATTTCATTGCCATTTTAATACTTGTATGAAGCAAAAAATTGAGGATTATATTCTGTTTGAAAATGAAGATTTTATTGTCATCAATAAGCCATCGGGGATTGCGACGTTAGACGAACGGAAGGACGTTTTTGCACCTGCAATTCTACGCATGGCCAAAGAATATAGCTCAGATGCGCAGGTTGGCCATCGATTAGATAAAGAAACCACCGGCGCTTTAATCATTGCCAAAAACCCGGAGGCCTATCGTCATATTTCCATGCAATTTGAGCATCGGGAAACCGCGAAAAGATACCACGCCGTAGTGGAAGGAATGCACAACTGGGATGGGATGTTGGTCAATCTCCCTATCCTTCCTTTAAAAGATGGCAAGGTGATTATTGACCGCCACAAAGGAAAAGATGCGGAAACTTGGTTTCAAACACTGAAGGTCTACAAAGGATTCACCTTAGTCGAATGCATGCCCATTACCGGCCGGATGCATCAAATCAGGATTCATTTAACCTGTTTAAAAGCTCCTATTGTGGCTGATGAAATGTATGGCGGACCTGATGTTTATGTATCGGACTTAAAACGAAATTATCATTTAAAAAAAGACTCGGAGGAATTGCCCATCATGCGCCGAGTGGCCTTACATGCTTTTAGTTTGAGTTTTAAATTGATGGATGGAAGCCCGATGACCGTAGAAGCACCCTACCCAAAAGATTTTGGGGTACTGATTAAAACTTTGGAGAAGTATTCGTAATTTTACCGCCTCGGCTTCATAGTTCAATGGATAGAATGTAGGTTTCCGGTACCTAAGATGAAGGTTCGATTCCTTCTGAGGCTACATGATTTAATTGCTTAACAAAGAAAAATTCTTTTAGTGAATTCGTTGGCAAAATCTGTTTCAAATTAAAAAATGTCTACAAAAAAGAGAATTTTATTCTTTACCAAAGACCTCAACCGGACAGGAGCGGAAATGATACTTTTCAACATCGTTGAAAGTTTAGACCGTTCAAAATTTGACATAGGAATCGTTTTGATGCAACAAGGAGGTGAATTAGTCCCTAATCTCCCTGAAGATGTTAATTTATTTTACCTAGAAAGCACCTTTACTCTTTTTGATAAAATCAGATTTCATCTGGGAGAAGATGTTATGTTAAATCGATTAAAAAAGATTGAGAATGAGTTCAAAAGCGATATTTGGTATATTAATACCATCCCCAACGCAGTTATATTAAAATATAGCCATCATTTTAGTGCTTACAAATTTTTACATATTCATGAAAATCTTTTTGGAATAGGGCACCTAAGCTTAGCCGACACTGAAATTATTTTAAATAAGGTAGACCATTACATCGCATGTTCTTCTATTATATATAATCAATTAAAATGCTTGACTCAAAAACCTTGCTCAACGATTACTTCATGTATTGATAAAAATTATATTGATTCATGTTTAATTAATTTTACCTCACCCTCAAAAAATAAAATAAAGATTATTGGCTCAGGTACGATTTGCCAGGTAAAAGGAGTGGAAATATTTGTTGAAATTAGTAAGCTCTTTGACCCAAATAATTATGAATTTGTTTGGATTGGGAAATGGTCAAAAACGGGATATTCAGAAGTTTTAAGAAGAAATATAGATTCAATTAAAAATCCTGCGATTGAAATAAAAACCAGTATAAGCCAAGAAGAATATATTCATGAAATTGGTTCCGCAGATTTGTTTTTATCTTGCTCTAGAGAAGAGAGTATGGGCTTAGTGATGATGGAAGCCATTTATTGCGGAGTACCTGTTCTTGCGACAGATTCTGGCGGATCCTCTTTGATCGTCAATGATCAAAATGGAAAAATTTGTTTTGATTCAAGACCAGAAGTTCTAGCGAATGAAGTTCGGACTTTAATCGAAAACCGTAATCAATTTGACCCATTAACCATGCGGGAATCTATTGAGAAATATGATGGCCCCTTGGAAATTCAAAAACTCGAAATTATCCTGTCAAAGATTTAATTCACTAGTCTTTTAGTTGACAAAATCATAAAGCTAGCACACATGTTAGTACGAATATAATTTGTACTAAACCGCAAACTCAAATTCTTAAGTTCCCTCATAAAAATTTGGCTCAAATAAGCTCCTAGGAACCCGTTTATTAAAATAATACTATTAATAAAAATTATTAACACGTAATTTATTACATATTAATTTGCAAAATATAGCCAAAAATAAGATATTTACAAGAATTAAGGTTTCGGCTTAATTTTTATAAATATATAAAAAATACAATAATATGTGTGGAATTGTCGCCTATATAGGATCGCAAAAAGCCTATCCCATTATTTTAAAGGGATTAAAAAGACTGGAGTACCGAGGGTATGATAGTGCGGGAATAGCGCTATTTGGTGAGCAAGTGGAAACCTTTAAGCGAAAGGGACGCGTAGCGGAATTGGAGGCTTGGGATGAGAAAATTATAGAGACGGCGACTGTTGGGATTGGTCATACGCGTTGGGCTACACATGGAGAACCCTCTGATGCTAATGCGCATCCACATACATCGAACAATGGCCAATTAACCCTAGTTCACAACGGAATCATCGAAAATTATGCATCCTTAAAGAAAGAGCTTATACAAAAAGGCTATGTCTTCAAAAGTGAAACGGATACCGAGGTATTGGTTAATTTCATTGAAGAGATTCAAAAAAATAACGACTACAACTTAGAAGAAGCCATGCGTGTGGCCTTGAAAAGAGTGGTAGGAGCTTATGTCATCATTGTTATGGAAAATGGATTTCCAGGTCGATTGATTGCTGCACGAAAAGGCAGTCCTTTGGTGATCGGCGTGGGCGAAGGCGAACACTTTTTAGCCTCAGATGCCTCCCCAATTATTGAATACACGAAAAAGGTTATTTATGTCAATGATTATGAATTAGCCATCATTTCCAAAGATGAAATTATTTTAAAAAATCTAGGTAATGAGCATATAACGCCTTATATCCAGCAATTGGATATGGAATTGGCGCAGATTGAAAAGGGTGGTTTTGATCATTTTATGTTGAAGGAAATATTTGATCAACCGGCTAGTTTGACGGATTGTTTAAGAGGTAGGCTAGATCTCGAAAATCAGGTATTGACATTAGCGGGGATAGACCAACATCTTTCTGTTTTCACGCAGGCCAAAAGAATCGTTATAGTCGCCTGCGGAACGAGTTGGCATGCCGGCTTAGTCGCCGAATACATGATCGAAGCGCTTTGTCGAATTCCAGTAGAAGTGGAATATGCCTCCGAATTTAGGTATCGAAATCCAGTCATTAATCCCGGTGATGTCATTATTGCCATCTCTCAAAGTGGCGAAACGGCTGACACATTAGTTGCTTTAGAGCGTGCAAAAGAACAAGGAGCTTTCATTTTTGGCGTAGTCAATGCGGTGGGATCGTCGATTGCCCGACTATCACACGCAGGAGCCTATACGCATGCCGGACCTGAAATAGGTGTGGCAAGCACAAAAGCTTTTACGGCCCAATTGACCGTTTTGGCGATGATAGCCATCAAAATAGGGCTTGAAAAAAAGACGCTTTCCATATCAGAATACAATCGCTATTTAAGCGAATTAGCTTTAATCCCCGAAAAAGTAAAAACGGTTTTAGGCACACATGAGGCGATTAAAAAGGTGGCCATTCATTATGCTGCGGCGCGTGATTTCTTGTTTTTGGGTCGTGGATATAATTTCCCGGTGGCCTTGGAAGGCGCGTTAAAATTAAAAGAAATTTCTTATATCCATGCCGAAGGATATCCAGCGGCGGAGATGAAACATGGCCCTATAGCTTTGGTAGATGATAATTTGCCCGTATTATTCATCGCCACGAAAGATGCCTACTATGAAAAAATTGTTTCTAATATTCAGGAAATCAAAGCGCGGAAGGGTCAGGTCATTGCCGTTGTGTCAGCGGAAGATACGCTAATTCGTAGCATGACAGACCACGTGATGGAAGTACCGGAGGTGGATGAGTTGTTGGCCCCGCTGCTAAGCGTCATTCCGACCCAATTATTATCCTATTACATTGGGGTAGAATTAAGCCTAGATGTGGATAAACCAAGAAATTTAGCTAAATCGGTGACGGTGGAGTAGTCAAGGAAGGGTACACTTTGGTTTGAAGGTTTTCGACCCGATTTAGGTGGTGTTACTATTACTCGGGTCGACTGCGTCAGACCCTCGTTTCCATCCCGTAAAACAACAGGTATTTTGAAGTTTATGGTCAGGACGTGTACCTTATCGGTGTGGTCGTATTCTACTACGATGTCTTTTACAACCAACTTTAAGAAATCCTTTTTAAGGTCATCAGATAAGTCCTGTCTGTCTTTGACCTCTTCACTAAACCTATCAAACCAACCAAACCATAGTTGATCATTTCCTATCTGTACTAGTGAGTTACGTAGTTCTTCTATCTCAGTTTTAGTTAATTGATATTTTTTGGTTAGTTCATTTTTCAGAGATTTGTAAATTTCAATAGATGGATAGTGATTCAAAATCTGTTCTGTTTCTACCTTGACCAGTCCCTTTTCTAAGTCATTCAGTACCTTAGTCAACTCCGTTATTTTTGATTCTTTATTTTGGATTATATCTACCATCTCTTTTGATTTGAGACTTTTTCCTATAATGGTTTTAGAACTCATCCACTCCTTCAATTCAACTGAATTACCCAACACGTCGATTATATTTTTCCAAAGTACCTCGTCTGTGATAGGTATATTTAAACACCTCTTCATAGTACAAGTCTTACCCTCATCAATAATTTTATTGAATTTCCTCTCGGATAGTGGACAGTAGTAGTGTCTTACATTTTTGTCAGTTTTTATTCTGTACTAGCCCCCTAATAGACTGGACTAAATTTTAAAAAGAGTTTAGAACCAATTAAATTAGGGAATTATGAAAAAAGAAAGAAGAATTTTCACACCAGAAGATCGCTTAGCGATACTTCAAGAAGGACAAAGGGAAGGAACTACC
>CAMBGA010000019.1 GCA_945866095.1 Spirosoma fluviale | reverse complement strand
CAATATTCCGATTGCCAGTATCCTACCTTGTATTGCTGGGCTTCCGTATGTAGATCATTGCGTTTTTTGACCAACAAAGATTCAGGTGAGGTGGTGAAATAACTATGTCCACAGACTAATTTTTCAACGGACTTCAAATTGCCTAAATATTGCGGGCTTGTAGGGCTGAAAAAAGTTTCAATCTGATTGTCTTGTTGGACATTTTTTCGATTCGAATTTTTCTGATATAAATAATCAATTTGACCCGCCTCTGGAATGACGATACTTGTTTTAAGACCTTTACTTTCAAAATGTACGGCTAATTTTCTAACCGCCCATGCCAAATCGGTATTGTTTATCGGTGTACCTTCTTGGGATGCCTTGCCATTTTTTCCAGGACCCCAGTCCCATTGTGGTTCGTTGAACGGACTTAGGTAGTTGAACCTAAAGTGTGCCGAAACCTTAATTAGATAATCAGTCCATTCGTTTATTTTATCTGGATTGAAATTCCATTCGCCTAATTTTCCAGAGCCAATAGCCAATCCATTTTTGGTCATCTGTACAGGGGAAGAATTTAAAAACCCTAACGTATAGGGCACTCCGTATTTTTTTGCGGCTTGCAGAAAAAATTGTTGGCCTTCCTGTTTTTTCCAATCCCAAACACCTTCCGAATAAAAGCTTTCAGCCCGCCGCCATTCATTGGTGATTTTACTCTCAACTCCTTGTTCCGTACTACCAGCCCCTATATTAAATCGCCACATGGAAAGACCGATCCCTTTTGGATTTCCTTGTGCGTCAACCTCTTGGCTAAAAAGCCACTCGGCGATTTTATTTTTTTTCTCTTGTGGGAAGTATTTTCCGACCATCGCGATGGACCAACAATCCGACGCGCCAAAGCTGTGCATCGTTTGAAATGTTTTTTGTGGATTTAAGGTGATTTTTTGTGAAGGCGATGTGAATGGATTAAAAAATAACAATCCGATTAAAAGCCAAAACCTACTATATGTATGTTTAATCAAATTTTTGTTGGCCTGCCTCGGCATTTTTTCTTGTAAGTTCATAAGCGTCTTTAAAAACACATTTAAATTTGGTTTGAAAAAATCATTTTGCCTATATTTTTTTATAAATTTAAAAATTAGAAAAAAATAATTTTAATCATAACGAAGTCATGTCAATACAAAATCAAAAATTTGAAACTTTACAAATTCATGCGGGCCAAGAAGTAGACCCAACAACCGGTGCAAGAGCGGTTCCTATTTACCAAACCACTTCCTATGTATTTAATAATTCAGAGCATGGGGCCAATTTATTTGCGCTAAAGGAATTTGGTAATATTTATACCCGGATTATGAATCCTACCTCCGATGTTTTTGAGAAACGCATGGCTGCATTAGAAGGTGGAGTGGCAGCTTTAGCTGTTTCTTCTGGCCAAGCAGCTCAGTTCATTGCCTTGAATAATATTTTACAAGCGGGAGATAACTTTGTGAGTTCATCGTATTTATATGGAGGAACCTATAATCAATTTAAAGTAGCTTTCAAGCGTTTGGGAATCGAAGTACGATTTGCTGAGGGAGATGATGCGGCGAGCATGGAGTCTTTGATCGATGAAAATACCAAAGCCATTTACACCGAAACAATCGGTAACCCTAGTTTCAATGTGCCTGATTTTGATAAAATTTCAGCCGTTGCGAAAAAACATGATTTGCCTTTAATCGTTGATAATACGTTTGGTGCAGGTGGATATTTATTTAGACCCTTAGAACATGGAGCTAATGTAGTGGTTGAATCAGCGACCAAATGGATCGGTGGACATGGAACGAGTATTGGCGGCGTGATTGTCGACGGAGGAAATTACAACTGGGGAAATGGTAAGTTTACGCAGTTTACAGAACCTTCGGAAGGATATCATGGATTAGTGTTTAATTCTGTTTTTGGAATTGGCGGTCCTTTTGGCAACATCCAATTCATCATTCGTGCGCGTGTGGAGGGCCTACGTGATTTTGGTTCTTCTCAGTCTCCGTTCAACTCATTCTTATTGTTACAAGGGATAGAAACATTGTCACTTCGTGTGCAACGCCATACAGAAAATGCGTTGGCAATCGCCGAGTGGCTTGAGCAACATCCTCAGGTTTCTAAGGTGATGTATCCAGGTTTAGCGAGTAGCCCCAATCATGCGGTAGCTAAAAAGTATTTGAAGCGTGGATTTGGAGCAGTTTTATCTTTTGAAATCAAAGGAGGAAAAGAAGCAGCCACTAAATTTGTGGATTCTTTACAAATGATTAGCCATTTGGCCAATGTGGGTGATACGAAAACATTAATTATTCAGCCCTCTGCCACGACGCACCAACAATTAAGCGATGAGGAGCAAATGGCCGCTGGAGTAAAACCAGCTTCTTTGCGTTTGTCTGTGGGCATCGAACATATCGATGATATCAAAGCAGATATGGAGCAGAGTTTTGCGATTGTTAAAGCTTCTTAATATAAAATCGGGCTTCCAATTGGGGCCCGATTTTTGTTTTATTTTTCGACTGTATTGCTTTTGAAAACCTATGATGAAAAAACTTATTCTACTCCTTTGCCTCGTATTGGTCCAATTTTCATTTGTACCTCCCAATATCACTTGGGTTGCCATTGGAGATTCCATCACCTATTTAAATGATCACCCTAATGAGACGGGCAACCGAACGACCAAAGGCTACATGACTAGGGTGGTTGAAAAAATGCCCCATATTAATTTTGTGAATCAAGGGCATAATGGTTGGACCGCCATTAAAATAGCCACCGAAATTGAAAACCTAGGCATTCAAAAAGCGGATGTTTATTCCATCTTTTTAGGAACAAATGATTGGTGGGGATCGAAGCCCTTGGGTGAGTTTTCTGATTACGAAAATAACACAGGCAATGGGACGGTGCATGGTTCATTTAGAATTATAGTCAATAAACTAAAGTCTTTAAATGCGAATGCTAAAATTATTTTTATTACGCCGATGCAACGTGTGGACTTTGTCTACATCAATAATTTCAAAAATAATGCCTATGGATCATATCGTGATAAAAAGGGTCAAAATTTAGAAAGTTTTGCGAATGCTGTGAAGGATATAGCCCGATTTGAACATATGCCTGTGGTCGATTTATACCATGCTAAAAAGATGGACCATGCGCATTTAGTTAAATTTAAGCGATTAAAAGATCCACTGACTAGCGAGTACAAAAACTTTAAATATCCCGATTTTATTGACGTGCAATTTAACCCTGAAACGGATGAATATCCATATCCGGTAGAGGCTTCCGATGTGACTTTTGATGGATTACATCCATCTGATAAAGGCTATAAAATGATTACTGATTTGTTGTTAAAGGAGTTTTCAAAATTGTAAATTTATTTTAATTAGGTATATTTTTATGATCCTAACCAGATAAAAAATCTTGTTTCCTATGCTAAATCACAATAAGGCTATCTTTTATTTTTTATGCTTCATTTGCATCTGCGCGTGTTCACCTCTGCAGCAAAAAAATAAAGAAGTAAAAACTCGTTTTATACTTTCAGACGTGGATTTACCCGGGTATGAAAAGGACCTGGATCATAAAGGATTCATGCTGGCGATTGATGATCACTTTGATGAGTCAATGACCCGCGGAGAAGTTATATACAAAAACAATTGTTTAAGTTGCCACGGAACGCCTGTTGATCCCGGCAGCATTCCCTCGGCGAGGAAATTTTGGGCGGAGCCTTTTAAATGGGGCCATGATTCTTACGCTTTATACCAAACCATTACGAAAGGGTTTGGGTCTATGCCTCCCCAAATGCATTTAACACCCGTCGAAAAATACGATGTCATTCATTATATTCAGCAAAATTTTATTGCTAAAAATTCGGCTGTTTCTCTAACGAAATGGGATGAGAAATATTTAAGTAGTTTGCCAAAAGGTGAGTCAAAAGGGCCCTTGCCTAAAGCTTATAAGCCTTGGGCCGAAATGGATTATGGCAATTTTTTAATCAATACGTATGAGTTGGTCGGTTTGGGAGCGGCTCCTAGACCAAGATCGGGAGGCCCGGTTTCACCACTTCCGGATGAAAAATTTGGTAACGCAAACTTTGCCTATAAGGGAATTGCGATACGGTTGGATCCTGGAAAAGGGGGCGTAGCTGCTGGAAAAGCTTGGATGATGTTTGACCATGATGTGCTGAGAGTCGCTGGCGCTTGGACGGGAGATGGATTCATCGATTGGGAAGCCATATTATTTAATGGCAAGCATAATATATCCCCAAGAACCGTAGGCGATCTTCATTTTTCCAATCCAGTGGGACCTGGTTGGGCCAACCCGCTCACAGGATCTTTTGAGGATTTTCGCTTTATGGCTCGAGATAAAAGGCGTTTTGGTCCGCTGCCCAAAGAATGGGCACATTACAAGGGAATATATCAAAATGGAGATCAAGAAGTAATTAAATATACGGTTGGCAATTCCATGGTATTGGAGAAGTTTGGCATGGAAATGATGCAGAATAGTCCTGTATTTACCCGGACTTTAAATATAACTAAATCCCCAAATCCTTTAAAAATGCGCGTGGCTCCTAAAGGCACTTCGGTTGCCATAAAAGGTACCGGGGCCATTTTAGCCGAAGAGGATGGTTTTATTGTCATGAAAGTATCTGCTCAGGTGGAGGTACAAGTGAAATTATTTATGGCTAAAGGCTCGGTCGATGGCCTTATGGCTTGGGCTCAAACAAGCCAAGATCCCATTTCATTGGAAAGCTTAACTCGTGGAGGCAAGACGCGATATCCAGAAAAAATCACCACAGATATTATTGCCGGAACGGATGAGGGGGCATTCCAAGTGGATATTTTGAATCCACCTTTTAATCCCATTTGGCGAAACCAATTAAGATTAAGTGGAATAGATTTCTTTCAAGATAAAAATAAGGGGGTGGTTTGTTCGAGTGATGGTGACATTTGGAAGGTGGAGGGATTTACTAATAACTCGGGTAAACTCGTATGGCAGCGCATTGCTTCTGGGTTATTCCAACCTTTAGGAATTAAAGTCATTGACGAAGTAATTTATGTGACTTGCCGGGACCAATTAGTTAGGTTGAACGATTTTAATGGGGATGGGGAAACTGATTTTTATGAGAGTTTTAATAATGATCATCAGGTGACTGATCATTTCCATGAATTTGCGATGGGTCTGCAGGCGGATAAAGAGGGGAACTTCTATTATGCCAAAAGCGCTCGGCATGCTAGGGAAGCATTAGTACCCCAGCATGGGACTTTAATTAAAGTGAGCAAAGATGGCTTGCAAACGGAGATTATCGCGACGGGTTTTAGGGCGGCCAATGGGGTTTGTATAAATCCAGATGGCAGTTTTATCGTCACAGACCAAGAGGGACATTGGAATCCGATGAATCGCATCAATTGGGTCAATAAAGGCGGATTTTATGGCAATATGTTCAGCTATCATGCGCATCCAGATAGTTCAAATGCAAGTATGGAGCAGCCGCTCGTTTGGGTGGATCGAGAACTGGATCAATCGCCGTCGGAATTATTGTGGGTCGATAGCCCAGCTTGGGGACCTTTACATGGTAAGCTCTTGAATTTTTCCTATGGATATGGGAAGGTTTTTTTAGTTCCACATGAGAAAGTAGGTGGCCAGTTGCAGGGAGGAATGGTCGAATTACCGATGCCAAGATTCTCTACGGGAATTATGCGGGGAAGATTTAATTCGCAGGATGGCCAATTGTACCTGTGTGGTTTGTCGGCCTGGGGCTCCACGCAATCTCAATTAGGCGGCTTATATCGGATAAAACCGACCAATAAACCATTGAATGTGCCTTTGGAAATTCATGCGACGAGCAAAGGGGTTCAATTGGTTTTTGCCAGTCCATTAAATGCTAGTAGTGTTTCTAATTTGACTAATTTTCGCATCAAAATTTGGGATCTTAAAAGGTCAAGAAAATATGGATCCAAACATTACGATGAAAAAACCATCCAAGTGGAAAAATCAGCATTAGGGCCTGATATGAAATCGATTTTTTTGACTATACCCGAGATTAAGCCTACTTGGGGGATGGAAATAAAATACAACCTTATGGGCCAAAATGGTAAATCGATTGATGGATTTGTTCAAAATACGATACATCAATTGGCTAACGCTAAATAATACAATTATAAAAACTCAATACCTATGAAACGTACACGCTCTTTTTTTACGTTAATTTATTCCCTAATGACCTTGACTTTATTAGGTCAAGGACCTAAAGTTTTAGTGGTCACAGCGCATCCCGATGATGAAACAGGTTTTTCCGTGACCATGTTTAAGATTACCCATGAAATGAAGGGGACTGTGGATATGGCTGTGATGACCGATGGAGGTGGAGGCTTTGCCGATTCACAATTGGGCGCCCTCTACTACAATTTAAACTTAACGGATTCCATTGTAGCCCGTACACATTTACCGATGCTGAGAAAGCAAGAGATTTTGAATGCGGGTAAAATTATGGGCGTTCGTAATATCTATTTTATGGAGCAGCCGGACGATTGGTACACGACGGATGTTAAGCCCTACATCTCTGGAAAAAATTGGGATATCTCCTATGTCGAAAGAAGAATGGATCGCTTGTTGGCCGACCGCGACTATGATTTCATTATCACGATGCTTCCACACGCGGGACAGCATGGTCACCATAAAACATCTGTCTTAATGGCCTTGAGAGCGGTTCAAAGGTTTAAAGGTCCTCGTAAACCCATTGTCATTGCTGGTTCTCCCATGAATGCCACAAGCAAACCGATGGAATTTAGTATGTTAGAAGGATATCCAGAGACCAAAATAAAAGCGGATGCGCCAACGTTCACCTTGAATCGCGCATTTCGTTTTAAGGAAAATGATAAGGTAAGTTATAAGATCGTGGCTGATTGGGTGATTTCTGAGTATAAATCACAGGGAGCGATTCAGGAAAATGGCATACACAAAACCGACATGGAAGTGTATCGATATTATGACCTAAATGATACAAAAGGGATTTCAAAAGTTCAAAAACTTTTTGATGATTTAGCGAAGATCGGATTTGCTGCGCCGGTTAAATGATCCATTTTTTGTTGATACATTTGGATGCTTAAAGTTAAAGTATACCAAAGCGTCCAATGTATTTGTATCAGTGATAAAAGACGTTTTGTGCTGTTTGGAAAATTGAAATCTGCAAACAATCAAGTATTTTAAAAGTTTATACAATATTTAAAAAGAGGAGTATTTTTTAAATAAATTATTTGCTAATTTTAAAGAATAAGTTTTGCTCGACTCAAATGGGCTAATCATTGTCAATCATTTTTAAAAAATATACTATGGCTACGTACGAATGTAAATCTTGTGGAATGGCAGTAAATGCTTCTTGTGCAAAATGTGATCAACCTTTAGAAAATGATATGTTGACTTTACCCGATGGAAATCAAGTTCAAATTTCTATTTGCCGCTCTTGCGAAGGTAAAATCAAATCACCTCAATGCTGTGGAGCTGATATGAGTTGCACGATCTAATTCACATTTTTGTTTTTTAATTTATCAAGGAAGGCGAAAGCCTTCCTTGATTTTTTATAATCATTCCACAAACTATTTTTTTAACATGAAAAAAATCTTGTTTTTGATGCTTTGTTGCCTTCCTGCCCTAGCTCAAACAAAATCAGATCTTCAAGGGACCGCTCGCGTTTTTGACCTTGAGTTTACGAGCCAAGAGTTAGACACGCTCTATTCTGATGTCCTTGATAATTTGGCCAATTACAAGGCCATGCATAAACTAAGCTTAAATAACAATGTGCCTTTGAGTCTTTGGCAAAATCCTGCTTTACCAGGAATGAAATTTGACCAAAAACAAAGGCCTATTATTTGGCCAAAATCAATCGCTACATTACCCGCGAATAAATCTGATTTGGCATTTTATTCGATTGACCAATTAGCTTATTTGATTAAGTCGAAACAAATAACATCGCTCGATTTAACTCGCTTTTTTATTGAACGCATTAAGAAACACGGGGATGCTTTGCAATGTGTGGTTAGTTTGCAAGAAGAGATTGCGTTCAAGCAAGCTAGGCAGGCCGACCGTGAAATCGCGACAGGTAAATACCGCGGTTTGCTTCATGGAATTCCGTATGGCTTAAAAGATTTGTTTGCAATTAAAGAAACAAAAACTACTTGGGGCGCGGCGCCTTATAAGGATCAGACAATTGACGAAGATGCTTATGTATACCAAAGACTTCGTGACGCAGGAGCTGTATTAGTCGCTAAATTTTCAATGGGGGCTTTGGCGATGGGTGATTATTGGTACGGGGGAAGAACAAAAAACCCTTGGAATTTAACCTATGGTTCATCGGGTTCATCTGCTGGATCGGCATCAGCTACCGTAGCTGGTTTAGTGCCTTTTGCGATAGGCACAGAAACTTGGGGAAGCATCGTTTCGCCTTCTACGACTTGTGGGGCTACGGGTTTGAGGCCAACTTTCGGGAGTGTAAGTCGATCAGGTGCCATGGCCCTAAGTTATAGTTTAGATAAAATTGGCCCTATTTGCCGCTCCGCAAATGATGCGGCCATTGTTTTTAGTTTTATTCATGGAACCGATGGCCAAGATTTAGCCGCGGTTAATCGGCCATTTAATTACGATGCCAATCGTTCTTTGAAAGGGATGAAAATCGGATATGCCAAAAACTATTTTGATAAAATTAAGGATACGACAATGAATGAATGGAAGGTTATTTCTTTGCTAAAAAAGCAGGGGGTCCAACTCATTCCCGTCGATTTTCCAGATTCAACGGCTTATCCTTTCAACATCATAGATGTGGTGATTAATGCTGAACGTGGAGCTCAATTTGACGAACTGACTCGGAATAATGTGGATGATTTATTGACCCGACAAAACAAATCAGACTTGCCTAACCGGTTTCGAACTTCTCGATTTATACCTGCTGTGGAATACATCAATGCCCAAAGACATCGGTATCTGTTAATGCAAAAAGTGAATGCCGTGGTGTCTCAATTTGACGCCATCATTTGCCCTTCCCGGGGTGGAGGAAATCAATCGGCCATCACGAATTTAACCGGTCATCCGGTGGTTTGTGTACCCAACGGGTTTGATTCAAAAACAAAACTTCCTACGGGAATATCTTTTGTAGGGAAGCTTTACGACGAAGGAACGATTCTGCGTGTTGCTAAGTTTTACCAAGACCTAACTAATTATGACGAAGCGCATCCAAAACAGTTTATGCTTGATTAATTAAACTTAAAAAAACTCTTTTAAATGAATAACCTATTTAAGATAAAATCCATTGCATTTTTGCTATTATTCAGCTTTTGCAGTCTAAATCCATTGTGGGCCCAATTGCCCTCGCCCAATTTTATTGTCGGCGATGCTTTACCCAATGCCCCTGAGTTAGCTCCCCGAGGAAAATATTCGGTAGGTGTTCGTACCATTGAAGTAGTGAATAAAAATCAAGTGGACGTACTGAATTCAAAAGCTGGCGTGGACCCATTATACGACCGATCGCTTACGTTGGAAGTTTGGTACCCCGCTGTGATTCCCGCAGGCCAAAAAGCTTTGGAAACGTATAAATCCACCTTAGGCCTTTTTAATGATCCCAAGCGACCTTTAATTCCGTATACGTATTTGGGGCGTGCATTGAGGGAAGCCCAACCCGATCGGTCTGAAGGTAAATATCCTTTGGTCATTGTATCTCATGGCTATCCTGGTTCTCGTTTATTGCTTAGTTATTTGACCGAAAATTTAGCCTCCAAAGGTTATGTCGTGGTGGCCATTGGCCATACGGAATCTACGTATTCTGACCGGGCAGCTTTTCAAAGTACCTTATTGAATCGATCTAAGGATGTCTTGTTTGTATTGAATTCATTAGCTGGCTTTTCTGGCCAAGGGAGCAAACATTTTTTATCGGGAATTGTGGATGTAGAAAACACAGGAATTGTGGGGTATTCTATGGGCGGATATGGGGTGTTAAATGTGGCAGGTGCTGGTTATAGTCAAAAAATGGATTCGACTTTTGCCGTACTTTCGGGCGGTAGTCATGCGATTAGAGTTCGTTTGTTGGGCCAACCGGAATACCATGCTTCTTTGGATTCTCGAATTAAAGCAGTAGTTGCTTTTGCTCCTTGGGGCATGCAAAGAGGCTCTTGGGATGCGGAAGGTTTAAAAGGATTGAAAACACCCACGTTTTTTGTGGCCGGAAGTTTAGACGATGTCTCTGGCTATGAGGATGGAATCAAAGCAATTTATGAGGGAGCGATTAATGCAAACAGGTATTTATTGACCTACCAAAACGCACGTCACAATGTGGCACCCAATCCACCACCTGCGGAAACGTTTGCTGAGGGTGTTAGTCCAAGCGAATACAATCATTACTCGGAGCCCACTTGGAACGAATACCGTTTAAATAATAATAACCAGCATTTTGTGACGGCCTTCTTGGGAATTCATTTGAAAAAATTGGATTATATGAAATATTTGGATGTTCAGAAGAATTCCAATGATAAGCTTTGGAAAGGTTTTAAACCGCGATATTCCACCGGAATGGAGCTTTTACATGCGATGCCCAAATAGATTTTTTGACAGATATGCTTAAAAAAAATCCACCCGAATAGGTGGATTTTTATATGTAGAACAATGGAAATTTATTTTGAATAGTCAGAGAATGAATCACTCGCTGTTTTACTTCTCATTTCAATTTTAGGATTGGTGATCCAAAAATCATCTAAGTTTTCGATGGTTCTATTGCCAATGGTAATTCGAATAACATTTTTTCCAGCGACTAGGTCTTGAGCGGTTAAAATAAAACTTAGCTTAGCATGGTCATTCCCTACTGGAGAATTGACAACTAAATCAGTCAGGCCTTTAACTTTAAAGAAATGAAATTTAGTTGACGCAGCTAACGTAGGGAAGTATATGTTGGCATGCATTAATTTCCCATTCACATAAATCTCAGGAAGATCAAATGGGTTAATGTGATGAACTTCCATGGATGCTTGGGCAAAAGCTGCTTCCGTTTTTGCTTCATAATTGAAGGTTAAAACTTTTGTTGTAATGCCACTACCTCCATCTCCTAAATGGATAGTATCCTTTGCAGCAGTTAATTTAATGGATGTGTATTGAGCTGATAAGTTAATGCTGATACCCATTAATAAAATGGATAAAATAACGAAAGATTTTTTCATGATGATTTTTTAAAAGGTGATTATTTAGAATGGCTAAGATATATAAATTTGATTTTTAGAAAATTAAATCTAGATTAAATAATGTTCCAAAAACGGATAGGGGGACATGATTTCAATTAATCTGATTGTATAAAACAAATTACGCCTAATTGGGTTTTGAAAGTTAATATGCTGAAATTGAAAATATATTTCATAAAACTCGTCCTTAAATAAACACTTGTACATCAATATAACTTATGAAAAACGTTAAAAGATTATTTTGGATTATCTCATTTTTAAGTGCCAACTATCTATCCGTCGCTCAATCATCAAAAACTCCAGTCAAGGATCCAGTAAAACCAGCGGAAGTTGCTGCGGAGAAAAAAGTAGAAAAGAAATCGAAAGACTACGATCAGGTCATTACCAAAGAAGCCAAATCGCTAAAAGGAGTTTTTTCAACCCATAAAGTAGGGGATAAGTATTATTTTGAAATACCTAAAAAGTATCTCGGAAAGGATATGTTGCTCGTCAGCAGAATTTCAAAAATCCCCAATGGTTTGGGTGGTGGGTATTTTAATGCGGGTACTTCTACGAATGAGCAGTTGATCGTTTGGGAAAAATTCCAAGAGAAAATATTGATTAAAGTTAAATCATATGCGGCGGTGGCTAATGATTCCTTGCCCATCAGTATTTCGGTGAAGGCGAATAATTACGAGCCGACCTTGTATGCCTTTGATATAGAGACGTATAGCAAGGATTCTTTGAATGTGGTGATCGATGTGACGAGATTTTATAGCAGCGACATACCGGCCATGAGTGGTTTAAATGCTTCCTTACGAGAAGCGTATAAAGTGAAAGGCTTAGATCCGAGCCGTAGTTTTATTCATTCGGTGAAGTCATTTCCTTTGAATATTGAAGTGGTTCAGGATTTTACTTATTCGGCGTCTAAACCTTCCTCGACAGCCAACACGGAGTCCATCAGTATTCAGATGAATCAATCGATGATTTTATTGCCTGAGAATCCGATGAAACCTCGTTTGTTTGACCAGCGGGTTGGTTGGTTTACCCAAAAACAGTACGATTATTCTAGCGAAGAACTTAAGTCGGACCAAAAAACCTTCATCCGTAAATGGCGTTTGGAGCCTAAAGACATGGAGGCATATAAAAGGGGGGAACTCGTTGAACCCATTAAACCAATTGTCTATTACCTAGATCCGGCTACTCCTGAGAAATTAAGAAAGCATATCAAAAAGGGAGTTGAAAATTGGCAAAAGCCTTTTGAGCAAGCGGGTTTTAAAAATGCGATTATTTGCAAGGATCCACCGACCAAAGAAGAGGATCCCGATTTTTCACCGGAGGATATTCGCTATTCAGTGATTCGTTATGTGGCAAGTACTACGAGAAATGCGATGGGGCCAAGTGTAAGCGATCCACGTACGGGGGAAATTATTGAATCTGATATTATTTGGTACCATAACCACTTGCGTTCGTACCGAAATCGTTTTTTAGTGGAGACCGCTGCCTCTAATCCCAAAGCTAGAACGCTGGAAACCAGTGAAGAGGATATCGGTGAAATGATGGAAATGGTTATTTCGCATG
Source organism: Spirosoma fluviale (assembly GCA_945866095.1). Lineage (GTDB taxonomy): Bacteria > Bacteroidota > Bacteroidia > Cytophagales > Spirosomataceae > Aquirufa > Aquirufa fluvialis_A. Next base: position 11,534 of record CAMBGA010000019.1, on the reverse strand, counting down.
AGGTAGGTCATGCATTAGGTTTTCCACATAATATGGGTGCTAGCAGCTCGTATGAGGTGGAAGATTATCGAAATGCGGAGTTTACTAAAACACAGGGTATTTCGGCGACGATCATGGATTATGCGCGTTTTAACTACATCGCTCAGCCGGAAGACAAGGGCGTTCGTTACATTCGTAAAATGGGTCCTTATGATGATTATGCGGTGAATTGGGGTTATCGAATATTGCCAAATTCGATTAAGCCTGAAGATGAAATACCTACCTTAAACCAATGGATTGAAGCCAAAGCTGGTGATCTACGATTTCGATTTGGAAATCAGGGGACCACTTTTGACCCAAGTTCGCAGACCGAGGATATAGGAAATGATCCCGTTCGAGCAGGAAATTATGCCATGAAAAACTTGAAAGTTGTGGCGAAGAATTTGGCCGATTGGACCAGTAAGAAGACTAATAATTACGATGATTTGATTGAGGTCAATGATGAATTATTGACAGCTTGGTTTCGTTATGTAGGTCATGTAGTCACTAGCGTTGGCGGTTATTATGAACGCTATTCGAAGCCGAACCAACAAGTTGCTTCCTACATCGTGGTGCCTAAAGCGAGACAACAAACTGCCACGAAATGGTTGTTGGAACATGCGTTTTCAGATGTGGCTTGGTTGATCAACAAGGATGTAGTTACGCATCAAATGATGGGCTATAATGAAAAAATTAGGGTTTTACAGGTAACTCATTTAAACGATTTGTTGAGTTTTGAGACATTAGCCCGATTGGATAATAGTTCGCATTCTGAGGCTAATTATTATAAATCGGTGGAGTTTTGTAAAGATTTACGCTTGGGCTTATGGAGCGAACTTGCGTCAGGTGCTAAGTTGGAAGTGTTTAGAAGGAATTTACAAAAGGCCTATATTGAGCGGATGAAGTATTTATTGACCGAACAAATGGTTCCTTCGCCGGCCAACAGAGAATATTATTCGGTGGCACAATCGGATGTGCGATCGACTGCCCGCGGAGAATTAAAGGCATTGTTGGCCTCCATCAATCTAGCCAAAATCAAATACAAGGACACGGAAACCTTATATCATTTAGAGGATTGCATCGATCGGATTCAAACTATTTTGTATCCTGGAAAGCAGTCTAGATAATCATTATTATCAGTTTTAAAGATGGGGACGAAATTTCGAATAAAATCATTTCGTCCCATTTTTGTTTTCAGGCTCGTGAATGAAAAAAATTTGTATTTTCAATCGTTTTTTGTTCATGCATAGATTATTGATTCTATTCATTTTAGTCGTTTCTTTTTCTTGTCAGACACCTGTTGGTTCGGAGATGTTGGCTAAAGACGATTCCACCTCTATTTCATGGTTGGCCTTAGGAGATTCCTACACGATCGGTCAGGGAGTAAATTCAACAGAACGTTTTCCGGCGCAGACGCTCGATTTGCTGAAATTGAGATCGATTAAAACGGCCCAACTAACCTACGTAGCGACTACGGGTTGGACTTCCGGTCAGCTTGATAAATCGATAAGCCAACAAAATTTGGCCTATTATGATTTTGTGACGGTGTTGATTGGCGTAAATGATCAGTTTCAAGGGATTGATACGAGCACATATAGTAAGAATTTCAAATCGATTTTAAATCGGGCCATTCTGGCGACTCGTGGGGAAAGCCAACACGTTTTAGTTTTGTCCATCCCCGATTATAGCTTGACCCCTGAAGGCAAAAAACTAGATACAACTAAAATCAAAAGAGAAATTGATCTCTTCAATCGTTTAAATAAAAATCTAGCCAATAGCTTTAAATGTCAATACTTAGACATCACTGTATTAGGTAGAGAGGCTAAATCAAATCCCACCTGGGTCGCTAAGGATGGTTTGCACCCCTCGGCAGTCGCATACAAAAATTGGGCTAATCGTATTTTTCCTTTTATTGTAAGGTAGTCTTCTTCGAAAATTTTGAACTAAAATCCGAATTTAAGTCGAAAAAATCTATGTATCTGTTTGTTTTTTTAAATGATCGATGTTACTTGTTATTGTATCCGTTTTTGATAATTTTAGTATTCTTTTGTTACTAAAGAGAAAAGGTCATTAACGAAATGGGTAATTGCAATAAAATTTAGTTTTCATTTTGACCTATTCGATGGTTTTGAAATGATTAAGATTAAATTGGTTACATTGGATGTAAAATAATTTGAAATTTGGAAATTTTAGCGCCTGTATTTGGCATATTTACTTCTTTTATTCTGTTGTATTATTTGAGTTCTTTGAACAGATCCAATGTCTTTTTAGCGCTCTTTTTCCTTTGTTGCAACTTGGTTGTTTTAGTCTACTTTGGACTTCATTACAGCAAAATTGAGTTTTGGGAAGGTGTTTGTTTTGTTCATTTCTTGCCGCTCTCCTTTCTCTTAGGTCCCTTATTATTTTTCTATGTCAAATACTCTGTTTCTGAACATAAGGTGTTTCGACAGATAGACACTTTACATCTGCTTCCAGCTGCTTTTGTTGTGATGGTTTGTTGGCCCTTCACGAGTTTGCCCTTTGACGTTAAAACAAAAATGGCTCATGAAATTGTGAACATAACAGAGGATTATCGATTGGATTTCAATTGGGTAACCTTTGAGCAATTGTTATATGGTCGTTCGATTCATTTGATTATTTATGCATTTTCAAGCGTCATATACTTCTTTTGGAATAAGCAGATTTTAATTAAAAAATATGGCATGATTCCATCCAATCACTATGTGATTAAGCGTTGGTTTTTCACTTTAGTATTTTTACAGGTATTAATTGCCAGCATGAGTTTAGGGCATATGATTACGCTGTATACAAAGCCATTTGCATTTTTGGGTATTTCATCCATTGAACTCTTTAGTGAAGAACATTTCTTCCGAATTTGTGGAGGAGGCTTTTTTATACAAAACTTCTTTTTGTTTCTTTTTCCCAAAATACTCTATGGAAATATTTCTTACAGAGAAGGGATGAGGGAAGAAACAAATTTTACCAAAATAAAATTAAGTATTCCTAAACCTCTGAAAAGTGTTCAAGGGGATATCGATTTTAATGCAATGATTTTGCCTTATTTAGCTGAATCGCCTTTTGTCAAAAAAGATTTTACGCTATCCCAAATGTCATTTGACCTAAAAATTCCAGAACGCGTGCTGTCCAATTATTTCAATAAGGAATTGAATAAAACTTTTGGGGAATGGAAAAATGATTTAAGGATTGAATACGCAAGCCGGTTGATACACGATGGAAACGCAAAAAAACTGACGATAGAAGCTATATCCACCCTCTCCGGTTTTGTGTCGAGGTCTAAATTTATAGATGCTTTTAAAGCTCGAAAAGGAGTTACTCCTTCTAATTATATCAAAGAAAACAATTTTGACTGAGGCGTTTAGCCTCAGTCAAAGGGTTTTATTTAGCGGCAGGCAATAAGCCTAATTGCTGCATAAACACCATGTTATCCATGAAGTCTTGTTCCTCAGCGATCTTGCCATCTTTCATGGTAACGATGGTCGATCCGATTACGTCAACTGATTTTCCAGTAGCCGGAATGCCAAAGAATGTTCCCGTATGTTTTCCTTTAAATTGCCAGTATTTCACTAATTTATCGCCATCAGCAAAGATTTCCTTAATGATAAATTGGCGCTCAGAAAATCCTGTTACATAATTTTCATAATAAGCTTTGGCGTTAGCCTTGCCTTTAGTTTCTGGCACTGTGTGAAGAACCGCATCGTCTGTATACGCAGAGTCAAGGATATTCGTTCGGCCTTCATTAATCGCTACTTCCCAAACTCGGGAATAGAAGGCAATATTTTCTTTGCCTTTGGCAGCATTTTTGTCATTTTCGCTCGTACAAGCCAAAAGACTTGCCGCTAAAAGAACACTAAGGATGGTTTTTTTGATCATGATAGTATGTTTTTAGTTTTTCAAATGTATCAAAATGTTACTAATTTATCAAAGTTCACAATCTGTAAAAATGTTCCCAAAAGCATAAAAGGGAACAAGTTCGATTTATATTTTGCTTTAATCCATTGGGATATTTTTAATTTGATGTTCAATCTAAATATTAATCAAAACATCATTCTATGAAAAAATTCATTCTTTTAGGTGCATTCATTGCATCTACAATTTCGCTTTCGGCGCAAACAGCTGGAAAAATCTTTTCTGGTCCTAATGCTGGGAAAGTATACCAATTAGGTTCTGAAAAATCTAGTCAAATTGTATTAGATGCAGTTAAAGCTTATAACTCAAATAGTTCTGCAGCAGAGATGGCTTTATGGACAGAAGAAATGCAGAAAACTGGGGGAGATTTCAACCGTAAATGGCATTCATCTATGAAATCATTAAATGATGTGCCTATATCCATTCTTCCTATTAAAGTGCAGGGTTCTACGGACGAAATTGTTTTGCTACAATCCGTTGAGGATCGAGTTGCCAATGATGGGTCTAAGCAAAAAATGAATTTGTTTGAATTATTTACGGTGAATAAAGCTGGAAAAGTCAGTAATTTCCAGCAGTATTCAACTATCCCTTCTACCAATGAATTTGGAAAAACTTCTGGAGGAAAATGGATCACTACAAATCCAGCAGATGAAAATAATGGAAGGTCATTCCAATTTTCAAACCGTGGCGAAATTGCGGCCATAGAGAAATTGGCGAAGGCTTATAACGCGATGGATGTCGCAGGAGTTTCTGAGATGTTTTCCGATGAAATAAATATGGTTGATTTTGACGGAAAGAAATCAGTTATGAAAAAGAGTGATTGGCCTACTTATTTTGCTATGTTCAAATCTTTAGAGTGGAAACCGAACATGATCCTTCCTTTTAAAATCACAAATACGGATCCAGTTTCAGGTATCATGGTTTCAGCAACAGAAAAACGTGTATTAAAAGACGGAACCGTTTGGGAGAAGCGAATCGTCGAATTTTTCCAATTTGATTTACAAGGAAAAATTAGTGGGGCCCAACAATATGGTCGCCCTATAGTTAAATAAATTTCCTGGTCTACATTTTAAGCCTAAGCATTGACTTTCTGAGTTATTGCTTAGGCTTTTTTTATTCTCCTTGTCCAAGTTCAAAATCTTTATACACTCAAATTTTTATTGAATTAGCTTTGGTTGGCTAGCCAAAATCTTTTATTTTAACTAAATTAAATGCTAAATTCGAACGCTGTGTTTTTGTGGCGTTATAAGCATTTTAAAATTTTTGAACGCAATTATCATGGGCTTATTAAAATGAAAATTTAGATCAATCGTATGAAAAGGAGAGAATTTATGGGCTTTGTGGGTAACACAAGCCTATGTTTATTGGCTAGCCAATTTCCCTTATTGGCCCAATTTAAATCTAAAGCCGCCGCACAGGAATTCGTTTTTGTGGAGGCGGAACAATTTGCGAATCATGGGGGCTGGGAATTAGACCAACAATCCATGGAGCAAATGGGCTCTCCTTATTTATTAGCCCATGGATTAGGAATACCCGTGCAAGATGCCACGACAGATATTAAATTTCCTACAGCCGGAACTTACCGAGTATGGGTGCGAACCAGAGATTGGGTCGCTCCTTGGAATGCCCCTGGGGCGCCTGGAAAGTTCCAATTAAAAATCAATGGCAAAGCGCTCAAAGAAACGTTCGGAACGAAAAGTGCCACTTGGCACTGGCACGACGGCGGAATGGTGAAAGTTGGCACCCAAGCAAAATTAGCCTTACACGATTTAACCGGTTTTGAAGGTCGCTGTGAAGCCATTTTATTCTGTAAGGATCCAGCATTTAAACCCAGCAATGACGTAGCGGCATTGACCAAATTTCGCCGTCAATTATTAGGCTTGCCCGAAAATCCAACAGATGGAGGACAATTTGATTTAATTGTTTCAGGTGGAGGATTAGCCGGAACATGTGCGGCCATCGCGGCAGCTCGAAATGGGGTTAAAGTGGCTTTAGTTCAAGACCGACCGGTGCTGGGCGGCAATGGAAGTTCGGAAGTAAGGGTTTGGCCGGAGGGGCATACCAATAAAGATTTGTTCCCACATATAGGGGATATCGTTAATGAAATTTTACCTCCTATTAAGAAGGGAAATGGAGAGGTATTTAATGGGGTGGGAGCTCAATATTACGACGATGCGCGTAAATTAAAGGTGGTTAAAGCTGAGCCCAACATTACCCTATTGATTAATCATCGGGTCATTAAAGTGGAAACCGAAGGCGATTCAATTTCCTCATTAGTTATTCAAAGCACGCTTAATTCACGTCAGTATAGATTGACGGGTAAATTATTTGCCGACTGTACCGGGGATGCGTCCATTGGTTTTAAGGCAGGGGCCGACTTTGAATATAAGGTGGAGAATTTAATGGGGAGTACCAATTTGTTTAATGTCTTAGACGCAACCAATAAAGAAGAAGTACTTGCCTGTGAGTGCAAAGACAAGAGTGCCTTAGCGCTTAAATGCGATATTGGGGATTATAATCAACCATTCCCACGATGCCCTTGGGCCCTGGATTTATCGGATAAACCGTTTCCAGGAAGAAAAGGCGTGAAGACTTTTGGGAAAGAGGGTTTGCAGTCGTTTGCCAACATGTGGTATTGGGAAAGTGGGTTTGATAAGGATCAGGTAAACCAAATCGAAATGATTCGTGATCATAATTTTAGGGCGATGTATGGCGCTTGGGATGTGATAAAAAATGTAGATAAAATGTACCCCAAACACCGTTTGGGTTGGTCTGCTTTTATTGCCGGAAAAAGGGAATCTCGCCGACTGATGGGAGATGTTATTTTAGATGCGGAGGACTTTAAAAAACAAAGGAAATTTGAGGATCCTGCTTTTCCCTGTTCATGGCACGTTGACTTACATTCCCCTAAAAAGGAATTTAAAAATGGCTTTGAAAACAATGAATTTGTCGCCGATTATACCCGTGGTGCTGAATACCAATATGGAGAAGTGTATTGGGCACCTTATCGGACCTTATACAGCCGAAACATTAAAAATCTATTTATGGCAGGTCGCTGCATCAGCGTTTCGAAAACAGGATTAGGTCCTGTGCGCGTAATGAAAACCTGTGGAATGATGGGTGAAATTGTGGGTAAAGCGGCTTCTATTTGCATTAAAAAATCGACAAACCCGAGAGGGGTTTATGCGAATCATATTAAAGAATTACATGAATTAATGCGAAAACTTGGGACGGCGAGAGCTTAGTTGTTGACGTCTTTCAAACAACCTCATTACATGTTAATTAATTTAGCTGTGGGCGGTATAAATGGGGGATATCCTTCCCAAACCGAATTTCCTAACCGGATGGAAGTGGATTATGTTCGCGTGTATCAAAAGAAATAAAAGTTTACTTCACTGAAATTGTTGCTCGCGAAAATGAATCAATTCAAAAGATTTGTTGGTGCATTAATTTTTAAAAATCAACTTTTTCCCCGAGGCATATTGGCAATTGACCATTGAAATGTTCGTCGATAATCCATCTGATTTTATTTCCGATACTACCGTTTCGATGAATAGGTTTTCTAATTTGATTCCATCTACTTTAGAAAATACTAAACCTTTGCTTTCCTTGTTGGACGTGCTTTTAATTTTAAGCCCAGCCAAACGGACTTGCTTGCAAGCCGTCAATGCAATGACATTTCCACAGGCATTTTGCAAATTAAAACCTTCGATGTTGACGCCACTGCAATTATTCAAGGCAATCAAAGCAGGACTTGCCTGTGAAATCGTTTCTTGCAAATATCCCTTTTGAATTTGCTTGGCGATTTGTTCTAATACGGCCGGTCCCTGTCCTTCAATAACACCCTTTCCCAAAACTCCGATATTTTGTTGGCCATCGGCAACGATCAAAGCTTTCATTCCATTGATTCCCACATAATCATAAATAGACGGGGTGCCAACCAGCACAGCCCCTTCATTTAATTCAATCGTCACATTGGACTTCAATTGGATGCTGCCCGTTAAATATCGGCCCACATAAAATTTAAGTTTACCGCCGCCTTTTTCACTGATGAAATCAATAGCCTTTTGAATGGAGGGTGTATTTAACGTTACGCCATCCGATTTTATGCCAAATAACGATGCATTGTAGTCTTTGGCGATTAAAGCCCCTTGGCTTATGACCATGAATAAACATATTTTTAAGAACAATTTTTGCATATTTTTTGATGTTATTCGCTCGTCGATTTAGGTCTAATTCGATGAACCGTTGTTTTTATTTAATAATCAAGTTATTAGACTTATGCGGGAACACTTGTTGTTTTCCAGCACTTTCAGGTTCATTCACCCGCAAGCCTGAGAAAGTAGCATTCTTGACATCGTCTAGCACCACACTAGGTCTATAATCTTTTTTTAATGCCGTAAACGTGACATTTTCAAAGGTAATTCCTTCCGCATGACGGACATAAAAACCCCACGCCGGAAGTTCCTTGAATTGGGAAAACTCGGGGTAGGCTTCCCGCATTTCAGGAATACCATCTAATTCAGCAGGTGTTAAACCCCGTTTCGCATATAACGGATTCCCATTTCCTGGGTACACAATTTGAATGTTTTTGAGTGTTACATTTTGGATTTTATTTTCAACCAAACCCACAATACTGGCTGGGGAGATGTTGCGTGGCAAATCTTCAATAGGTCCTTCAAAATTATATCCTGCATCGGGTTTGCCCGCGGGTACTTCTGCATATACATTTGAAATACTAATGTTTTTCATGTAGGGTTTCTTTCCACTGCTCCAGCGATCTCCAATCCTCAAATAAATTACATTGCCGGTATTAATCGACCGCACACCGTCAATCACAATGTTTTCAATTTCACCTCCATCGACCGCCGCAAAAGTGATGGCCGATCGAAACGTGTCAAAAATAGTCAAGTTGGTTACCTTGAAATTTTTAAATCCTCCTCGAGACACGGTGCCAAATTTCAGTCCGTTGGCACTAGACCGACCGACACAATTATCCACCACCACGTTTTGACACATATGTTGGGCTGAATGCGATTTGAAACAAAGCACATCATCCGCAGCGTCAAAATAGGAATTTTTAATCACCACCCCGTCGCAGTCCACCACATCGATGCCATCATTATTCCAATACGATTTGCTGTCCACGGTGATGTGGTCCACATAAAGATTTTTGCATTGGTCATAGGTTTGGTTCCAACTAGCGGGATCTTTTAGCGTGATGTCTATGATTTTGATGTTGGTACATTCGCGGAAATAAATGTTTTGAGGTCGATTAGTTTCATTGGGCCTATCGTATTTCAAAGGATCTGTGTAGACACCCCGATGAATGTAATTGACCATGTTGTTTGCCGTGATAAATCCACGACCGTTGATGATTCCTTTCCCTGTAATGCCAATGTTTTCTTGGTTTACCGCAAAAATCATAGACATCCAACCGATTTTTTTATCCTTCACGTAATCAAATGGATTAGTCGATCCCAAAATCGTTGCACCGTAATCTAGTTGGAGCGTCACATTCGACTTCAAATAAATACTACCAGTAACATAATTCCCGGATTCAAAAACGAGTCTTCCACCTCCATGTTCCGTGATAAAATCGATGGCTTTTTGAATCGAACAGGTATTGAGCGTAATGCCGTCATTTTTAACGCCAAATTCCGTGGCTATATAATCTTTGGCTGACAGCTGAAAGCCCAACAGCACGAAAAAGAATAGCGTAATTTTATTTATATAGTTCATATGAGGTTTCGGTTATTTTTTGAGCAACACTTCGGAAGACTTATACACATGCACTTGTTTTTTCTTGGTGCTTTCTGGTTCGATGTACTTCATTTCGGAAAAAGTGGCCCCTTGCACATCGTCCAATACGATGGCCGGTCGATATTCTTTTCCTTGAGCGGTTAAAGTGACATTCTCAATGGTTAGATTTTTAACATGACGGACATAAAATCCCCATGCAGGGAGTTCTTTGAATTGTGAATATTCAGGATAAGCAGCTGGCATTTCGGGAATGCTATCTAAATCAGCTGGCTTGATTCCTCGATATGCATAGGTTGGGTTGCTATTTCCTGGTACGACAATTTGAATGTTGCGAAGGGTTACATTTGAAATGTATTGTCCAGGCAAACCTACGATGCTAGCAGGTGAAATGTTGCGTGGAAGGTCTTCGATGGGTCCCTCATATTCCCGACCCGCATCTGGCTTGGTGTTGGGGATTTCGCAATACATGTTTTGAATGGTGATGTTGTTCATGGAACCTGTTCGGCCTTTGTTCCAACGCGCACCGATTCTCAAGTAAATAGAGTTTCCTGTGTTATAAGCATACAAACTGTCGACAAAAATGTTCTCAATCACCCCTCCATCGGGCGTGGCGATGGTAATCGCAGAACGAAACGTATCATATACTTTATTGTTGACAATCTTAAAATTCTTATACCCACCTGACGTAAGTGTTCCAAATTTTATACCATTCGCGCTAGACCTAGCCACATTATTACGAACTTCTACATTTTCACAAAGCTTAGTAGGGTCATGTGATTTAAAACAGATGGCATCATCACTTGCGTCAATAAACGAATTGCTAAGGACCACGTTTTTACAATCGACAATATCGATTCCATCGTTATTCCAAAAAGCCTTGCTGTCGACCGTGATTTTGTCAATTTTCAAATTCTCACATTGATCTAACACAACGACCCATTCGGCCGCATTTTTAACCATGATGCCTGAAATTTCTACGTTTTTGCATTCGCGAAAGTAAATGCCTTTAGGTCTACGAAGCGCAGGTCGGTCATTGACTAATTCATCTTTAAGCACTCCTTTTTGGACTTGATCTAATAGGGTATATGCTAAATCCCGGCCTTGGCCGTCGATCACCCCTTTGCCGGTTAATCCAATATTTTCTGCTTTGTAAGCTGTAACTAGGGAAGAAAAATGAGGTCCATTGATGTTATAATCATATATGTTGGTAGATCCGACAATCGTAGCCCCTTCCTCTAAGTGAATGGTTACATTGGATTTGAGTTGGATGGTTCCTGTTAAATAGCGCCCCACATAAAATACGAGTCGGCCCCCGCCTTTTTCATGGATAAAATCGATGGCTTTTTGAATTGAGTTGGTATTTAGGGTCGTCCCGTTGGATTTTATGCCAAACATGGAAGCCTTGTAATCTTCTGCTTGCGCATGAAAGCATATGAAAATAGTCAAAGGGATGACTATTAGTAGATTCTTCATCATAGAATGATAGGTTTTAGAGCGAAGAGCAAAATTGATTCAATCAATAGTCCAACTTCATATTTTCAAATATAAATATTCTTTTAATGCTCTGCAATGAATCATGACATTTATGAATAGGATTCATTTACTAAGATCGAAAGTTCATTGATGGGTGCCGATTGAGTTTTTAAACTTTATTGCTATTTTTGGGTTCAATCTAAGTTAACTAATTTCAAAAATTCACAAGATTCATTTAGGATAGCGTTCACGAATTCAATGAACTTCCTCCAACAATGATTCATTGTTCAAAATTTAAACTAACATCATGGAGAAATATGGTAAAATTCTTTTGATCATCATACCGATTTTCT
>CAMBGA010000018.1 GCA_945866095.1 Spirosoma fluviale | reverse complement strand
CCTAATTCTGTGGCCACAACACCACTACCCCCGTAAGTAGGATAACAAATAATCCCTATTTTCATGCCTCAAATTTATTAGAATATCAATTAAAACTGACATAAAACCCAAAAGGTTCCTGATTTAAGCCTAAATTTGTGGTAAATAATGGTATCCCCTTGAAAAATTTAGTCATTTTCGCCTCTGGTTCTGGCTCAAACGCCGAAAAAATTTTTGAATATTTCAAGGATTCCACAGAGGTTTTAATCACACATATCTTTTCAAACAATCCAGAAGCTGGTGTTATTTCACGGGCAGAAAGGTTAGCTATTCCCTGCACTGTTTTCAATAGAGCTGAATATAAAGATGGAACCTTGTTGAAAAAAATTCAATCACTGAACACCGATTGGGTCATTTTAGCCGGCTTTTTATGGCTGATTCCTAGCGATTTTATCCAAGCCTATCCACAAAGAATTGTCAATTTACACCCAGCATTGTTGCCCAAATTTGGCGGTAAAGGAATGTATGGTCATTTCGTGCATGAGGCTGTTGTGGAAGCGGGAGAGAAAGAATCTGGCATAACGATCCATTTCGTAAATGAACATTACGATGAGGGTGGTATTATTTTTCAAAGTTCCTTCGCCGTAGATCCAAGCGACACCCCAGAAGATGTTGCCAAAAAAGGACAAGTGTTAGAGCATCGAGATTTTCCGAAAGTGATAGCAAGTCTAGTGCTACCAGCCTCCTCCTAAAACACGGTACAAGTTAATCGCGCGCATCCACTGATTTCGAGATATTTCTAATAACTCTAATTCTGATCTTAACGCATTTTGTTGCGCGGTCAATACTTCTAAATAACTTGCATTAGCCGTTAAAAAGAGGGTCCCTACCGTATTTATGGCTCCCTTTGTCAATAGTACTTCCCGTTGCTTCAGTTGTTGTTGTTTTTGCAAATAGGCCAATGACTTGACCTGAGTATCCCATTCCAGATATCCCTTCACGAGAATATTTTGATAGGCTAAATCTTGCGACTTCCAGTGTGATTCGGATCGCAAAATATCGGCAGTTAGGGCATAGCGATTCAACCAAGGGCTCGTGATTCCGCCAATTAATTGATAAGCCATAGAAGATGGAAGTTGAAACAAATAAGCAGGCTGAAATCCTTGCACGCCTAATATCCCTGATAGAACAACAGAAGGCTTCAGTGCTAAAACTGCACTCTCCTTGGTTTCAAAGGCAGCCATTAAATTCAATTTTGCCTGCTTAATATCGGGCCTATTCTCTAATTGATCTATTTTTACCCGAGCAAATAAACTACTGTCCAGCGCGCATTGAAAAGGAAATTTGGATCGTAAAATAGGGGCATTGGGTTTGTTTAAGAAAAGACGAATCGCATTTTCTAGACTAATAATTTGTTGGAGCACATCTCCTTCTTGTGCCCGCGAGTTTAACCATTGAGCTTCTAACTGCTGAACCGCAGATTCATTCACCGCACCGGCTTCCTTTTGCACTTGTACCAATTCGAAGACCTTTCGCTGGATTTCAATGTTGGATTTTAAGATGTCCAACTCTTTATCTAATGCGATCAACTGGCCATAGGAACTTGCCACTTCAGCCACGATGGAGGTTATGATCCATTGCTGTCCTGATTCTGAGGCGATGTAACGAAGAGCACTAGCCTTCTTTCGTTTGGCTAACTTCCCCCAAATATCCAGTTCCCAACTTGATTGTAAGCCGACTTGAAAATCAGGTAAATTTTCTGGAATGATTTGTTCCTTAGTGATATTGGTTGAAAACTTGGTATCGTAATTTCCAACGGCATCCATCGTATATTTTCCAAATCGCCTCAAACTGGGCTGTATTAATCCACTGACGGTAGGTTTTCTTAAACCTCTTTGGTAACCAAAATCAGCCTTTTGCATCGCAACTTCTAAAAAGCCGATCTTGATATCATTGCTTCGAATCAAAACTGAATCTATTAATTGCAATAACAAGGTATCCCGCTTCCAACACTCTTGTACATCTGAAACTGAGGGGTTTTCTTTCGAAACTCGATAAGTTTCAATTTCAGCATTTATTTTAAGTTGCTCTTTCAAAATGCTTGACGTACAAGACGACAAACTCAACGCTATCAATATTGTGATATAATTATTTTTCATTTTTAGACATTTTAGCCGAGAGCGATGCGAATACCACATACAAGCCCGGAATTACCAATAAACCTCCTACCGTACCTAAAATCATTCCGCCAGCAGAGGCAGTACCAATCGTCCTATTTCCAATCGCACCCGCTCCAGATGCCAGCATTAGCGGAATTAATCCTGCTACGAAGGCAAAAGACGTCATCAAAATAGGTCGCAAACGGGAGAAAGCGCCTTCCTTAGCAGCATCTATGATCGTGGCTCCTTCCTTTTGTTTGGCAATCGCAAACTCCACAATCAAAATGGCATTTTTTCCTAACAAACCGATCAACATCACCAGCGCCACTTGGGCATAAATATTGTTTTGCAAGCCGAATAAATACAAGAAGGCATAGGTACCCATAGCTCCCATAGGAAGGAATAATAATACAGGGAATGGCAACAAGAAGGATTCATATTGCGCGGCCAACAATAAATACACGAATAGCAGACAGATCGCAAAAATGAAAATTGCTTGATTCCCTGCTAAATCCTCTTCACGCGTCATACCTGACCACTCAAGTGTGTAGCCACGCGGTAAACTTTTTAATGCCTCAGCCCTTATGATATCCAAAACAGCTCCTGAAGAGAAGCCTGGTGCCGGTTCGCCATTCACCATCGCAGACGTAAACATGTTATAACGCGTAAATTGCTCCGGTCCATAGACACGCTTCATCTTGACGAAAGATGAATAAGGAACCATTTCACCAGCTTTATTTTTGGCGTAAAACTTCAACACATCATCTGGATGAGCCCGGTAACGCGGATCTACCTGAACCATTACTTTGTACATTTGGCCAAAGCGAATGAAGTTCGTGGCATAAAAACTACCCAACAACGTCTGAAGGTTATCCATCGCCGGCAATACATTTACCCCTTTCTGCGCAGCGGCTTCTTGGTCTACTTCCAACATATATTGTGGAAAGGATGGGTCAAAACTCGAGAACGTATTTTGAATCTCAGGAACCTCATTTAATTTCTTAGCAAACTCATTAGCTACGCCAGCCAACTTCTGTAAATCCCCCGAACCCGTTCGATCCTGAATACGGAACTCAAAACCTGAGGCATTTCCAAAACCTGGAACGGCCGGCGGTGGGAAAAATTGAATACTTGCATCCTTAATGCCGTTCGTCTTTTTTCGAATAATCTCGGTTAACTCATCCACCGTTTCCTTACGCTCTTCCCAAGGTTTCAAGGTGATAATCCCTGTTCCATACGAAGCTCCGGAACCATCGGTCAATAAACTATATCCGGCCAATGTTGAAAAAGACTCAATGGCATCTACTCCTTTGATCGATTTAAATACTTGGTCCATCACACCCTCCGTCCTTTCCAAGGTCGCTCCAGCCGGCGTTGTCGCGTTGACATATAAAGTTCCTTGATCTTCAGAAGGAATAAAACCACTCGGCACAATGCCCGATAAGACTACAGTTCCACCGACAGAACCAAGCAAAATTAACCACATCAAAATTCGTTTACTGATCAAAGCGCCTACCCAAACCAAGTATTTTTGCGCGATTTGATCATAGCGATGATTGAAGGCATGGAAGAATTTCCCTAACCAATTCTTCTGATGATGTTCCGGCTTTTTCAATAACAACACGCATAAGGCGGGAGTTAAAGTCAAGGCCGTCAAACCCGACAAAGCAATGGAAATGGCCATGGTCACAGAGAACTGTCGGAAAAATACACCTATCGGCCCTGAAAGAAAAGCAACCGGAACAAACACCGCCCCCATCACTAAGGTAATCGCTAAAATTGCCCCTGAAATTTCGTGCATCGCCTCTTGGGTCGCAGCTAAAACTGGCATGTCTTTTTCTTCCATTTTGGCATGAACCGCCTCCACGACCACAATCGCATTATCGACGACAATTCCAATGGCTAAAACCAAAGAAAACAAAGTCAATAAATTAATTGAAAATCCAAAACCGAGCATAAAAGTGAAGGTTCCAACTAAGGAAACGGGCACGGCAATAATGGGAACCAACGTAGCGCGCCAATCTTGCAAGAAGATAAAAACCACGAGTGCTACGAGCAGAAATGCTTCTAATAAAGTCTTGATAACTTCGTGAATGGATGCATCCAAGAAACGGGAAACGTCGTACGAAATAGTAAATCCCATACCTGGAGGAAAAGTGGTCGTTTTCAATTCAGCTAATCGCTTTTTAACATTTTCAATTACTTCTGCCGCATTTGAACCCGGTCTTTGCTTTAATAAAATGGCAGCAGAGGGCCGGCCATTTTCTTTCGAAAGTACATCGTAATCTAGCGATCCAAATTCCACATCAGCCAAATCTTTCAAGCGTAAAATTTGGCCTGTCTCAGTTGCCTTAATGACTAGGTTTTCATATTCAGCCACTTGAGTAAACTTCCCCGTATAACGCATGACATATTGTAAAGCCTGCGGATGTTTACCTGAGCTTTCGCCAATTTTCCCGGGAGCCGCCTCCACATTTTGATTACGCAAGGCTTGAATAACATCTTCTGCAGAGAGTTTGTAAGCAAATAAACGATCCGGATGCAACCAAATACGCATGGCATATTCTCTTTGGCCCATGATGTCCGCAAACCCAACCCCATCAATTCTTTTTAATTCAGGAAGCACGTTAATGTCTGTAAAATTATAAATAAACTTCTCATCGATGTCTTTATCCTCACTCAAGAGGTTCACATACAACAACATACTATTCACCTCTTTCTCGGTGATTACCCCTGCTTTGATAACCTCTTCGGGTAATTCATCGAGTACGGTTTGAACCCGCGTTTGCACGTTGACCGCCGCCACATCCGGGTCGGTTCCTACTTCAAAATATACCTGAATAATACTCGTTCCGTCGTTTCCTGAAACAGACGTCATATAGGTCATTCCAGCTACTCCATTGATAGCACGTTCGAGCGGGGTGACTACGGCTTTAGCGCATACCTCGGCATTCGCACCTGTATATTTTGTGGTCACAGTTACGGCAGGAGGAACAATATCTGGGAATTGCGTAATGGGCAATTGCTGCATGGCAATTACTCCTAAAATCACGATAAAAATCGATACAACGATCGACAATACCGGTCGTGTGATGAATTGTTGTACCATATTACAATGTTTTATATTCCGTTAATAATTGGCGCATCGGCTTGAAGGTCGACATGATTTTTTGGCCTTGCTTCACGAGCTGTATGCCCTCAATTAAAACCGTATCCTTGGATGAAAATCCATTTTTAACCAAGTAAAAATGGGGAATGCGTAAGTCAGGCACGATACTTTTCATCTTAACAACACCGTCTGCGTCTTTCACAAAAACGTAGCTCTTTTCCTGAATCTCAAAAACAGATTTTTGAGGAACTGCCCAGTATCCCGTTACTTTTTTAGGCAATTGTACTTTTCCTGATGCCCCATGGCGCAGAAGTTTATTCGGATTTCCGAAACGGGCACGAAAGGCAATGTTCCCAGTATTTTTATCGAACTCCCCTTCAATGGTTTCCACTAAACCTTTTTCTGGATAGGTTTCCCCATTGGCCAAAACTAAATCCACCGATGCCGATTTATTTACTCCGTCTTGTTCACTAAAAGCAAGGTATTCCTGTTCGGACACATTGAAATAAGCAAAGACATTGTGATTGTCTGATAGCGTTGTTAACAAAGTTCCTTCGTCGACCAAAGTTCCGCGTTTAAAAGGCAATCGGTCAACGATACCCTCAAATGGTGCACGAATATTGGAATGTTCTACTTTCAATTCGGCAGCTCTTACATGTGCTAGCGCTTCTTCGCGTTTTGCTTTCAGTCCATCCACTTTGGCAAGCGATATGGCTAATTGGTTTTTTGAAATCACATTTTTGTCTACCAATAAGCGGGTATTTACCAAAGTCAATTCCTCTGCTTTTAATTCAGCAGATGCCTGGCTTAAAACCGCTTTTGCTCGGGCTAGATCAGCCACATATTCTTGACTATTGATCGTAAACATAATCTGCCCTCTTTTGACTTGTTTGCCTTCGTCCACCAAAATACGATCCAAATAGCCTTTCACCCTGGCTCTAATTTCTACGTTTTGGACAGCATGTATATCAGCCACAAATTCCTGATGAATGGTCGTGTCTAATGAAATGGGGGAAGAAACTTCCAATGTTTGAACTTCGACTAGCTCCTCTTTTTTGGCCGTACAGGCTGTTAAAAGTATTAATCCGAATAGGTATTTTTTCATTTCTACTTAGTTAGGCCTTCCTCCATGTTGCTTGTAGGAAGGGGTTTGTGTTTTAAATGTATCCACCCATTCTATATTGGGTTTGTATTCTTGGTACTTGGGAGTTTGATTGACAGGCTTCTTTTCTTTTATTTCTACCCGTTTTTCAATCAATACTTTATCTTTCAATTTTCTGTTTATCTGATTTTTATAGTTTTTTTCTTGGCTATAGACCACAAAAACCATTGAGATAAACATGGACGCCAAAGCGTATGTTTTCATAGCAATTAATTTTCTATGCGCAAAACGCATGGATGACAAGAAGATTTTATGATTTTGTTTCAATAATGCACGCGGAATTACGCCGTGCGAGGAGGGGGACTCTCTTGCTCTAGGAGCACATGTAAAGTGGATTGTTTATACTGATCGTTAATAGATTTATCAGCAAAACCATCAATATTATTTTGGTCTAAATCCGAACCAAAATCTTCATTCGCAAAAAAATCATTACATCCATCTTCTTCAAATGAATCTTCAAAATTCATCTCTAAAGAAATGGTATTCTTTTCAACTAAAACATCAAAGGCTAACGAAATTCCATCTTTCGTTAACAAACAAAATACCAACAAGAAATAACAAACAATTCCTCTTAACATTTACTAGTCTTTAATTTCTTCATAAGGCACATAATCTCCATCGTCGGCCTTCGGTTTTTTACCCGATTTCTTTCCTGTAGGCGGAACATAATCCACGTCAATCGACCCTTCCCTACGCGCTTGTGAAGCGGCTTGTTTGGAACGAATATCTTGCTCCGACATCTTTCTATGCACCTGCGTGATGATAAATCCCTTAAACAGGAATCGCAACAAAGGCCAAATCACATAGTAAAACACTAATCCAAAAGCGAGTACTTTTAACATGATTACTTAACGGCTTAAATATAAATTTCGTTCTCCATACACCTTGCGAAAGAAATCATCTTTCAAATCATCAATGAAATAAATCGCCTCTCCTGTTGATTTCATTTCAGGCCCCAACTCCATATTGACATTAGGGAATTTCGAGAAAGAAAACACAGGAATCTTAATCGCATATCCCTTTTTAACCGGGTTAAAATTGAAATCTTTCACCTTCTTATCGCCCAACATCACCTTCGTCGCATAATTGACATAAGGTTCTTGGTATGCCTTGCAAATAAATGGCACGGTCCTAGAGGCACGTGGGTTCGCTTCGATGATATAGACCACTTCATCTTTAACGGCAAATTGAATATTCAATAAACCTTTAGTCTTCAGTGCCACCGCAATCTTGCGCGTGTGATCTTCAATTTGCTTAATCACATGATCCGACAAATCAAAAGGAGGTAACACTGAATGAGAATCTCCTGAATGTATTCCTGCAGGCTCAATGTGCTCCATTAAACCGATGATATAGACATCCTCCCCATCACAAATGGCATCTGCCTCCGCCTCAATGGCATTTTCCAAGAAATGATCCAATAAGATTTTGTTGCCCGGAATATCACGTAAAATATCAACGACATGTTGCTCCAATTCCTGCTCATTAATCACAATTTTCATGGACTGACCACCCAAAACATAGGATGGACGGACCAATAAAGGGTAGCCTAATTCGCGGCCAAGTGCGGCTGCATTATCCGCATCTTCACAAACGCCAAACCTTGGATAAGGAATATTTAAATCTTTCAATAGACTGGAGAAAGCTCCTCGGTCTTCCGCTAAATCCAAAGCCTCAAAAGAAGTACCTAAAATTTTAATGCCATATTTTGATAGCTTCTCGGCTAATTTCAGGGCCGTTTGACCCCCTAATTGGACAATAACACCCTCAGGTTTTTCATGCTGAATGATGTCATACACATGCTCCCAAAATACGGGTTCAAAATACAATTTATCAGCTATATCAAAGTCCGTTGACACCGTCTCAGGATTTGAATTTATCATAATGGTCTCATAACCAGCTTCTTTGGCTGCTAATACCCCATGCACACAAGAATAGTCAAATTCGATTCCTTGACCAATCCGGTTGGGACCCGAACCCAAAACAACCACCTTTTTCTTCGTTGACACAACGGATTCATTATCCAAAACCTCCGCACCTTCCTGTCCAAAAGTAGAATAATAGTAAGGGGTCTTTGCTTCAAATTCAGCGGCACAGGTATCCACACATTTGTAGATACGCTTAATGCCTAAGCTATTTCGCTTATCATAAACCTCTGATTCTAAACAACGTAATGTGTGTGCAATTTGGCGATCCGCAAAACCTTTATGCTTCGCTTCCTCGAGTAAAATCTTGGGGATATTATGCACCGAGTACTTCTCTATTTCTTTTTCCACACGAACTAAATCCTCAATTTGATTCAAAAACCACTTGTCGATTTTAGTTAATTGCTGAATCGTCTTAAATGAAATGCCCATTTTGAAGGCATCATAAATATGGAACAAGCGATTCCAAGAAGGATTGGCTAATGAATGCATAATCGCATCCTGATCGCGCAATTCCTTTCCATCCGCTCCCATCCCATTTCGCTTAATCTCTAAGGATTGACATGCTTTCTGAAGCGCCTCCTGGAAATTACGCCCAATACCCATGGTTTCACCCACCGATTTCATTTGCAAACCAAGCGTGCGATCTGCTCCTTTAAACTTATCAAAATTCCATCTTGGCACTTTGACAATCACATAATCCAAGGCAGGCTCAAAATACGCTGAGGTCGTTCCTGTAATCGCATTGGTCAACTCATCCAAATTATACCCAATGGCCATTTTAGCCGCAATTTTGGCTATCGGATAGCCCGTAGCTTTAGAGGCCAAAGCAGAAGATCTAGAAACCCTTGGGTTTACTTCGATCGCTATAATTTCATCCGTATCAGGATTTAAAGAAAACTGGACATTACATCCCCCCGCGAAAGTACCGATGGCATTCATCATCTTGATAGCCGTGTCTCTCATTCGTTGGTAAATGGTATCAGGCAAAGTCATCGCAGGAGCCACCGTAATAGAATCTCCCGTATGAATTCCCATCGGATCAAAATTCTCAATCGTGCAAATAATGACGACATTACCGATGTGATCCCGAAGCAATTCTAATTCATATTCTTTCCAACCCATGATGGATTGTTCCACCAACACCTCATGGGTGGGGGAAGCGTGTAAACCTTTATTTAATGCTGCGTCAAAGTCCTTGGCTTCGTGAACAAAACCACCCCCTGTACCCCCTAAGGTAAAAGATGGACGAATCACCAACGGGAATCCCGTTTCTTGTGCGATCTCCTTTCCTTCCAGAAATGAACGAGCCGTACGACCCTTACAAACCCCAACGCCAATCTCAATCATTTTCAATCGGAACTTCTCGCGATCCTCCGTCGTTTCAATCGCCGCTATATCTACGCCAATAATCCGAACACCATACTTTTCCCAAATACCTGCCGCATCACAATCGATCGCCAAATTTAATGCTGTTTGTCCTCCCATCGTAGGTAAAACCGCATCGATTTGATGACGCTCTAAAATATGAATGATGGACGCCTTTTCTAATGGTTTCAAATATACGTGATCCGCATTCATCGGATCCGTCATAATAGTCGCTGGATTAGAATTAATTAAAATGACCTCGATTCCCTCCTCTCGTAATGAACGTGCTGCTTGAGAACCTGCATAATCAAACTCGCAGGCTTGACCGATAACAATGGGACCGGAACCAATAATTAGGACTGATTTAATTGACGAATCTTTAGGCACAGGGTGGTGTAAATTTAAAGCGTTATAATTTCAAAAATGATGGGCCTTTCAGTATGGCTCAAAAATTGTACAAAATTAGTGGTTTGAGCTCAAATTGGGAAGCATAATTGAAAATAAATTTATCAATTTCTCATAAATCCATTTATATCCGCATAGGGCTAAATAGATCCCGAAAAATCTCTTATTTTTGATAAAAAATTAGAACAATTGATAAAGATATTAGTCGCATTTGATGAAAATAGAGTCATTGGCAAAAACAATGCATTGATCTGGCATTTACCTGCTGACCTTCAGCGATTTAAAGCGCTCACTACGGGACATGTCATCATCATGGGGCGAAAAACGTACGAGTCCATCGGCCGTCCCTTACCTAATCGGACTACGATTGCCATCACGCGTCAGACCGAATTCAACCCAGAGGGCATTGTTACCGCAAATTCACTAGAGGAGGCCCTTTTAAAGGCTAAATCGATCTCAAGGGAAGATATTTATATTGTGGGCGGCGCTGAAATATACCAAATGAGTCTTGCCGTCGCGGATCAGATATTAGTCACCCAATTACATGATATTTTTGATGGGGATACTTATTTCCCGGAGATTCCTGCAGATACCTGGGAAGTGGTAGCCCGTGAAAGAGGTATCACCGATGAAAAAAATAAGTTCCAGTATAGCTTTTTGACGTATCAAAAAAAATAAACATGGAACAGAAAATTGATCTAATCGATTCCCCACTTTTAATCGATCCACAATTCAAATTTTTACAAGCTGATGAGGCCGGAGGAATTTGCTTGTTCATAGGAACCATCCGAAATAAAAATCAAGGAAAAGAAGTTAATGCGCTAACCATGGAGGCTTATTCGCCCATGGCGGTAAAACAAATAGAGCGATTAGTTACGGCAGCAGGGGATCAATGGCCCATCATCAAAACCGTG
Source organism: Spirosoma fluviale (assembly GCA_945866095.1). Taxonomy (GTDB): domain Bacteria; phylum Bacteroidota; class Bacteroidia; order Cytophagales; family Spirosomataceae; genus Aquirufa; species Aquirufa fluvialis_A. The sequence continues at coordinate 14,140 of CAMBGA010000018.1, read as the reverse complement.
GTTTGTCATCGAACCGGACCATTGGAAATAGGCGATATTGCAGTGATTATTGGGGTTACTTGTGTGCATCGAGCTGAGGCTTTTGCGGCATGCCAATGGTTAATTGACACCTTAAAAAAAGAAGTTCCCATCTGGAAAAATGAATTTTATACGGATGGGTCATCGTGGTTAGTCCCACATCCCTAATAGAATTATCTAGGGTGCTGATACCATCATGCTGCAGCCCCTCATTTCTGAATTATCAAAACGACCTAGTACCTTAAATTGAATGCCATCCTCCTCCAGTGAACCTAAATCCTTCGTCTCAACAAAGGAGCAGGATTCAATATTAGCTAAATCAATCACTTTAATTCCGCCAACTTTTCCTGGTGTTTTTACCAGTGAAAATGGATCATTCACCTCACGCAGAAGCACGCGCATGGTTTTAGCCGGGACAAAAATTCCGTCTGAAAATGAATAGGCTTGAGAAAACAATTCGGTCATTCCATATTCCGAAGCCACTTGTTTGCATCCCATATGCTCCATCATATAGGTATGAATGCGATCACGAATCCACTCTTCCCTTCGCCCCTTCATCCCTCCTGTTTCCATCACGATGATTCTACCTTCTTTAATCGCCTCATTCCAAAATGAAAAATCTTGACCCGAATCGATCCAATCTAATAGTCCAAAAGTCACCCCCATCAGCCAAATTTTCCGATGAGTTTTTAACGCTTCTTTAATTTGATCGACCAATTCAGCGTATTGATTTAAAAAAAATCCTGAAAATTCAGATTTTGATTCTTGAATGAAATGGTCCATCATAAAAACTAAACTGGACGTATTTCTTTCCAAATAAGAGGGCAATAAGGCAAAAATGTGATAATCCGTTGCTGAGCCAAAAAGACGATTAAACGCATTTAGTGAATTTTTTTTATAAAATTCGGGATCGCAAACAGCGTGTTTGGAAGGTACTTGGCCTGTAGTTCCGGAACTTTCAAAGTCGAAAAGCACCCGGGAGAAACCCGTTTGAACTTGGTATGTTTTAAACAGCTCAATGGGTAAAAAAGGAATTTGATCGATTGATCGAATGGAATCCAACTTACAATCTAGCATCCTAAGAAAAGACTGATATATGGGATTATGCAGCGCTTGGAAATTAAATATTTCGATGGCCAAATCCTCAAAACCAGCAGAATTGACCTGTAAAACTTTACGTTTCAGTAGTTCAATTTGCAACTCCACAGCCTCAGGATTTTCTTGCATACCTTTTATTTCGAATTTCATACAAAATTAAACCAAATCATTAACTTTACGATTCTTAATTTTAGCATTGGATGTCTAATAAAAGTTTTTTATTCAGTTTAACTATTTCGATTGCGCTATTCATATGGAGCTGCGTGAAGGAACCTGAATTTAGCACCACACCGTCCATCTCGTTCTCATCTATCCAAAAAATCACCAAAACAAGTAATGATGGCTTTGGTGGGAAAACGAAAATCGACTCAATTATCATGAGTATTCGCTTTGAAGATGGCGATGGGGACCTTGGAATTACAGCCGCAGAAATGAAAGAAAATGCTAAATACAAGGACTTTAGAAATTTCGAAGTAGATGTATTATTGAAAAAAAATGGCAAATATGTGCCTGTCTTATTTAGCCCTAAAATCGGTGGATTAATAAATTTCCAATTGCGTCCCGACCAAAAACCGGGTCCAATAGAGGGATCTATTTCCTATTCAACCCAGTTTGTCTATGCCTTCTATAAAGGCTATTCGCCTCTTTTTACTGAATTTAATGATACATTAAAGTTTCAGATTTACATTAAAGACAAGGCATTCCAACAAAGTAACACGATTGAGACTGAGCCAGTCATCATCTTTCAGAAGTAATTAGAGCTTAGACAGAATTTTATAAATCTTACTATTCAATCGATAATTCAACATCCTTTGATCCTTCTCGTCTTGCTGAATATCCAAAATATTTTTGTCTTGAAAAATTAAAGATAATGACTTCGTAAAATTGTCAATCAGCTTAGATCTAAATTGTCTTTGAGATTCAGGAGCACTTTTATGCCGACCAAAAAAAGCAATCAATTGATGCCCTTTGACATAGCCTTGATTATAATTTAACAAAAGGAAATCAAGGAACTTTTGCTCATTTTCGCCTAAAATATTTTTTAGCTTTCGCCTAAGCCTGCTTTTTTTCAGGTTGCCAAAAATAAATATTAAAAATAGGCTCGTTAAAACTCCCAAGCTTAACATAATAACCTTAAAGAATTCAATATACCAAGGTTCGTCTGTTAGTTTCCCTAAATATTCCGAATCAGCTATCACATCATTAATAGAAATGGTGTATTGAGTAGCTTTTTTAATAGTTGAATTTTTAGTAGAAAAATTAGATGACCAAGTCAATGAGTCTTTCCCTTTATAATGTATTTCCTGATCACTAAAGTTATCATTATTTCCTGTCACGGGCAATCTGCCTGAATTAAGCCAATGGTAAGTTTTAAAATTATCTAAAAGATCTACAATGATCATCGTATCATAGCGATACACCTGAATGGACTTATCGATCAAAATAAAATACCTGCCGTTGAACAGGTAATTCCTATAGAGATCCTTTTCCACGTATTTCTTTAATTCTTCTAAATGTATCTCGCCAATTTTTATAAAATTATGATCCTTGAATCCGTATTCATATATATTCCAATCAATAATTGCACTTTCATACATTTTGGAATCATTTACTTTTAGGTTGGCCATGGTAATGAAAACATCCCTTGATGGAATATATGCTGAAATTCCATCATTAATTGCCGCAGGCACATCACCTTTAACTCCTATACTTGTCCATTCTTTATTAATAGGATCGTATTTCGTCAGCACATTGGATGATTGCCAAAATCCATATCCTCCAAAGGAATATAACACGCCATTTCGCAGAAATTTAATCGCTGCGCAATTTGCGCCTCGATAAAAAGTTTGATCCATGCGTTTTAAAGTCCAATTTTAGCGATCTAATTGATATACTTGGCCCGTGCAACTAACCATTAGATAAGATAAGCTTGAGCCTGGAATAGGAATTTCTTGGTAATGCCTATTCCCCGAAATCAGATCATAGCTTTTAATATCTTGAAAACTTAGGTCAGCTATTTTATTCCATTGGGCCCCATCTTTATTTTCAAAAAACTCTTTTGTTTCAAAATTAATCTGGTAAATATTTCCAGATTTTGGATGAATCCATTTAGCTGTTTGGGCTAAAACGGGTCTAGCCAACAAAAGAAAAAGGATGGAAAAAAATAATTGGAAATACCTCATAGGAATTTAATTCTATCCAAAAATGCAATATATTTATATAAAATTTAAATAATTCTTATCGTATGAATGAGAAATCTTGACATAATTTAAACGAAAATGGCTAATTTTGACTTATAAATCTAAGCTTAAAACAATAAGCTACCCATAGAAATAATTAAATTATGACCTTACACCGCGAAGGAAGGACTTTATTAATCACATCACTTATCATTGTCCTTGGCATCAATGCGTTTTTTGCCTATCTTTTTCCAGACCGAGAATATCTAAGGGAATTCATTGTTGTCATTACTTCTCTATTTTATTTGATCATTTTACAATTTTTTAGAGTACCGAAACGTCATACGGAATTAAATCCGCAGCATATTATTGCACCCGCTGATGGAAAAGTAGTTGTGATCGAAGAGACCGTAGAATCAGAATATTTCAAGGGCACACGCAGACAGATTTCCATCTTTATGTCGCCACTAAATGTGCATATTAATTTCAATCCCATTTCAGGCATTGTTTCTTATTTTAAATACCACCCGGGGAAATTTTTGGTTGCTTGGCATCCGAAGTCAAGCACCGAAAATGAGCGAACTACTTATGTAGTCAAACATGAAAATGGTACTGAAATATTGTTCCGCCAAATTGCCGGCGCCCTAGCCAAAAGAATTTGTTGGTATGCCAAAGAAAACGACTCAGTCACCCAAGGTTCAGAATTTGGGTTTATCAAATTTGGAAGTAGAATTGATATTTTCTTGCCCTTAGACGCTGAAATCTGCGTCAATTTAGGCGATAAGCCTGTCGGCGGAGAAACGGTTATTGCAAAACTACGTTAATTCCAGCTCACCCAATTTTCTTCAATTATACCCATGATTTTCTCAAGGCCTATTTGGTCTTGCTCCGAAAAATCATTTAAAGAATCCGAGTCCACGTCGAGGACTAAAATCACTTGGTTTTCATGAAATACCGGGATAACAATTTCGGATTTTGAAGCAGAGGCACAAGCAATATGTCCAGGAAATTCGTCTACATTAGGAACAATAACTGTTTTTCTTTCCGTGTAGGCGTATCCACAAACTCCTTTATGAAAAGGAATTCGAGTACAAGCCACGGGGCCTTGAAATGGGCCTAAGACTAATTCATCTCCTTTCACCAAATAAAAACCTACCCAAAAAAAACTGAAAATATCATGAATAGCCGCTGCTATATTGCCAAGGTTAGCATATAGATCTGTTTCTCCGGCCAACAAAGATTGAATCTGAGGATACAAATTCGCATACTGATCCGCTCTTGTTCCGTTAATTTTGATTAAATCTTCCGCCATGTTAAACGCTTGATTTAGCTAAATATTTTTTCAACCAGGATTCACGAACCGGTTGAAGCCATTGATTTCTGTATTGACTCAAGTCTGATGTTTGTGGTGGGATGATGAAGTCTTCTTCCAACATATGAGCACTCAATATAAAATCTTTAATCGAAGTTATCGGTATAAGCGAAATTTGTTCCCCTTGAATTTTAGCAATTTGCCGATCAAAAAAATCGATTTGAAACGTCTCTCCCAAAGATTTAAACCAGCGTGTCGACGCATCAATGGAACAACCTGAGGCCTCATTGATATCTTCGTTGACCGCGACAATAACAACTTGGTCAAAACGAATCTCAAAAGAAGCATTCAACGGAGCTCCATGGGCAGCCCAAGCATTCATCTCATGTGTCAAAAAAGAACTTATTTGTTCCATTTCATCGGCCAATAAGGGACGATTTGCTTGATACACCCATACACGGGACTGATCGGGTAATTGTTCGAATGGTATATACATCTTATTTCATTGCTTTTTGGACCAACTCAGCTAAATCCACTACTTGGATATCTTTGTCATGGCCTGTTTTATTTAAACCATCTTGAATCATTACCATACAAAAAGGACAGGCGATGGCGACTTTTTTGACTCCGGATTCAATAATCTCTTCGGTACGTTTTACTTGGACATCCATGGCACCTGGCTCCGGTTCTTTAAACACTTGGGCCCCACCGGCACCGCAACAAAGTCCTTTGGTGCGGCAACTTTTTAGTTCTTTTAAATCTTTTTGAAGTTCCGAAATAATTTCTCGAGGCGCTTCATAAATCCCATTTCCACGACCTAAATAACAAGAATCATGAAATGCGATTTCCTCCCTTTCCTCCGCGATTTCTATTTTACCCTCTTTCAATAATTGAGCCAATAACTCCGTGTGGTGAATGACCTCATAGGTTCCCCCAAGACTTGGATATTCGTTTTTCAACGTATTAAAACAATGAGGACAGGCCGTCACAATCTTTTTCACTTGGTACATATTCAGCACCTCAATATTAGTCATCGCCTGCATTTGAAACAAAAACTCATTGCCTGTTCTTCTTGCGGGATCTCCCGTACATGATTCCTCTGTTCCTAAAACGGCATATGAAATTTCAGCCTTTTGTAAAATTTCACAAAAAGCGCGCGTCACTTTTTTTTGTCGGTCATCAAAAGAACCTGCACAACCCACCCAAAATAAATATTCCGGCATTTCACCCTTAGCTAAATAATCAGCCATTGTTCGAATATGTAACACCATCTCTGACATATTACTTCTTTAGTTGTACGACTTCATTTAAAAATTTGACGGAGGCCTGCATCGGCAATTCTGTTTTCTTTCCCAAAATAGGTGAGGTAATGACGTGATTGCCTGACTCAGGAAATGCTATTTCACGCTTTAACGATAAGTCCGTTCCTAATTCCGGAAACATTTTTTGCATCGCTTTGACCGAAACGACCTGATCTTGATGAGTCTCATCTTTATAATAATAGGTCAATAAAACAGGTATTTTTACCTGGCTAAAAACTTCTTTGTTCATTGTGTGTGTCAAGAAATTTTGCATTTCTACCACAGCCTCAAACCGATAATGCAAATTCCAATAGGCATCATGCGCCTTATTTGTGCTTGGTATTTCATTGTATTCTCCCCCTTTAATAAGTCGGGCTAATTGTAGCCCCCAAGGATTGTCTAACAAAGCCGCGCTCGGATCAGCCACCTCAATACAAGGTCCATATAAAATGATTGCCTTAATTTCTGGGTGTTTTGAGGCTAAATAAATCGTCATCGCTCCCCCGAAGGATGTTCCCATCACAATTACCTCTTGGCCTAGTTTTTTCGCTATGGCCAAATAATTTTCAACACTCGCATAATAATCATCAGCCGTCACATTTCCCAAAGTACGATCAGAGGTCTTTTCTCCATGTCCTGCGACTCTAGCTAATACTAAATTTCCATTAAACGCCGCGGCAACTTGTCGGTGTACCGGATCTCCCTCCATCTGTGAGGCTGAAAATCCATGCACATATAAAAAAGCATATTTAGTTTTTTGAGGATGTAAGGAATCAGCCCAAATAATTTTTGCTTCATTGCCAGGTTTTAACTCCTTATTTTCCAATTCCTTCTGTTGGATAAACTCGGATATTTGCGTCATCGAATCCGGAATTTGAGTCCAAGTTGGACTCGCATGTAACACCGGCGCATTTGGCTTAGGTCCTACAAAATATATGACAATCAGGGCTAGGAGGCCAATTAATACTTTTTTCATTGCTTATGATTTTGCCCAATTCATTCGATCCGAAGGATTGAATTTCCAAGGAGCTTGATTTGTTTCAATATTTGAAAACATAGAATTCCATGCCGCAGGAGCGTCCGACATTTCCATGATTTGATACCTTCTCAGTTCCAAAATTATGTTTAGGGGCGATAATTCCATAGGACAAGCCTCCACACATGCTTGACAAGTCGTACAAGCACGTAATTCCTCCCCACTGATTTTATCCAATAATGATTTGCCGTCATCGACAAATTGGCCTTTGTTTTTGGACAAAATCACGCCAACTTCCTCCAACCGATCTCTTGTGTCCATCATTATTTTCCGAGGAGACAATGATTTACCCGTTTGATTGGCCGGACATTGATCCGTGCAGCGGCCGCATTCAGTACAACTATAGGCATCTAAAAGGTTTTTCCAATTCAAATCCATGACGTCCTTGGCCCCAAATCGAAGGTTGGTCGGCGCAGCTTCGCTCGACGCAGGTTGACCTAGCATCAACTTGACTTCATGGGTGACCGAATCCAAACTAGGAATAATGGCAGATGATTTTAAACTAGAATAATAAGCGGCAGGAAATGCAAAAAAGATATGCAAATGCTTCGAATAAGTCACATAAAGGGCAAACCCTAGGATGCCGGCAATGTGAAACCACCAAGCAATTCGCTCTAATAAATACAAGGCTTCCGAACTATATGAATCCAAGAATGGAATTAAATTTTCAGAGACGATGAACGAGCCTACCTCATGGTAATGTTCGACTCCTCGACTTTGTAAGACCGCATCTGCCGCGTTCATCGTCCACAAGGCCGTCATCAACACACACTCGACGATTAAAATAGTATAGGCATCTTTAATCGGAAATCCTTTTAATTCTGAATGGTTTTCAGATTGTAAACGTTGGACTTTGAAAATACCCCGACGCGCAAAAAATACTAAACAAGCTAGAAATACACCGCCAGCTAAAAGCTCAAAAAAGTTCAAAAGCAAGGGATACAGTGTTCCTAAAAATGGAGCAAATAACCGATGTGTTCCCAAAATTCCATCCAATATAATCTCTAGAATTTCTGCATTAATTAAAATAAAACCGATATAAATCAAGAAATGCATGAAGCCCACAAAAGGTTTTTGGAACATCTTTTTTTGGCCAAAAGCTAGTAGAAATACTCGCTTCCAACGTTCGGCCGGTTGGTCTGATAATTGGATAGGCTGTGACAATCGAATGGTAGCCAATATTCCTTTAAATCGCATCGCGATTAAATAACTCATGGAAGCGAGTAAAGCGATAAAAAGAAATTGAAAAAAATAAGTCATATCCATTTATTAATCAAAAAACGCTCATGTCATAGGGAGCATTTGGGCAAGAATTTCAAGTCGAAAACTAAATAAATTTAAGCTAGAAAAAAACCAAATGGATCATATTTTAAGGTAATTTTTTATCGTAGGTAAATTACCTTGGAAGATCTAATCAATCTAGGCTAAAGTTCTTTTTTCAAAAATCTTCCTGTATGGCTATTTTTAGCTTTAGCCACCTGCTCCGGTGTCCCCGAAATAAGTAATTGGCCCCCGGCATTTCCTCCTTCTGGGCCCATGTCAACAATATAATCCGATACTTTAATCACATCCATATTATGTTCAATCACCAAAACGGTATTGCCTTTATCCACCAATTTTTGCAACACATCTAAGAGTAATTTGACATCTTGAAAATGCAAACCTGTGGTAGGTTCGTCTAACACATACAAAGTTTTACCCGTATCTTTTTTTGACAATTCCTCCGCTAGTTTAACCCTTTGCGCCTCGCCTCCAGATAAGGTCGTTGCATGCTGACCTAAAGTGATATAACCTAAACCTACCTCGGCAAGGGTTTGAACTCTACGGAAAATACGGGGTTGATGCTCAAAAAAATCGAGCGCCTGTTCCACCGTCATATCCAATACATCTGAAATCGATTTCCCCTTGAAACGAACTTCCAGGGTTTCGCGGTTAAATCTTTTTCCCTTGCATGTTTCGCATTCAACAAATACATCGGGCAAAAATTCCATTTCAATTTTTTTCCTACCCGCTCCTTCGCAACCTTCACAGCGACCCCCTTTGACATTAAAACTAAATCGACCTGCCTTATAGCCTCGAATTTTAGATTCAGGCAATTCACAGTATAAAGTCCTGATATCCGTGTACATATTGGTATAAGTCGCAGGATTTGAACGGGGTGTTCTGCCGATAGGCGACTGGTCTACCTCGATAACTTTATCGATAAATTCCAAGCCCGTGATGGACTTAAAAGGTAAGGGTTCACGTTTGGTTCGATCAAAAAATTGCTTCAATTTTAACACCAAAGTGTCATGAATTAAGGTCGATTTTCCAGAGCCCGAAACACCGGTAACTGTAATAAATTTACCTAATGGAAATTCAACACTTACATTTTTTAAATTATTTCCATGCGCGCCTTTAAGCACAATTGAATTTCCATTTCCAGCTCTCCGAACCTTTGGCGATTCAATTTTCAACGCCCCATTCAGGTATTTTGCGGTAGGCGTACCTAATTTCAAAAATTCCGAAGGACTCCCAAAACCAATGATATGGCCACCATGTCGACCTGCCCCAGGTCCAATATCCAAAATGTAATCAGACTCAAGCATCATGTCTTTGTCGTGCTCAACGACAAGCACTGAATTTCCTAAGTCGCGTAAATCTTTTAACGCTAAAATCAACTTTTCATTATCGCGCTGATGTAAGCCGATGGATGGTTCATCCATGATATAAAGCACGCCTACCAACTGCGTTCCGATTTGAGTCGCCAAGCGAATTCGTTGGGATTCTCCGCCAGACAAATTTTTCATCGGTCGGTCGAGGGTCAAATAAGTAAGACCTATTTGAGTCAAAAAGCCGATTCTCTTTTTAATTTCTTTTAATACCTCGGTGGCAATTTGTCTTTGTCGGTCTGAAATTCTTTCTTCCAAATTAGAAAACCACTCGGCCAAATCACTGACATCCATTTGGGCTAATTCGCCTATATGCTTACCATCGATCTTAAAATGCAAGGATTCCTTTTTCAATCTAAAGCCATCACAGTCTGGACAAATTTTAATCTCCAAAAAATCCTTCAACCAGTCTTGCGTTTTTTCAGACCCGTTATCTTGTTGGCGCTTCAGAAAATTAATAATTCCATCATATTTGGTACTCCACTCGGTCCCCACATATTTTTTTGAAGGCACGGGAACAGGTTCATCCGTACCATATAACATAAGTTCCAGAGCTTCTCTGGGAAATTTAGCGATAGGCGTCGACAAGCCGACAGAATAAGGTTTTAATAAAACCTCTAATTGCTTGAAAATCCACAACTCTCGGTACTCTCCTATGGGTGCAATAGCTCCCCGAATAATACTAAGGGATGGGTCTGGAATGACCGATTCTTCGGTGATTTCTTCCACAACTCCCAGGCCATTGCAACAGGGGCATGCACCATAAGGACTATTAAATGAAAAGGAATTTGGCGCAGGTTCATCGTATGATAAACCGGTTTTGGGGTCCATCAGGGTTTGTGAGAAATAATGCAATTTCCCTTTCTCGTCCAAAACAAAAACTTGGCCTTTACCTAAGTTTGTTGCCGTCTGCAAAGATTGTGAAATTCGTAGCCGTTCAGAATCGGAAACGATAAGTCTGTCTACCACAACTTCCACATCATGCACTTTAAATCGGTCTAATTGCATTTTAGGAACCAGGTCCATTACTTCGCCGTCCACACGAACTTTGGTATATCCCCACTTCGCTATTTGAACAAAAAGCTCTCGGTAATGTCCCTTGCGCCCCTTTACCAAAGGCGCTAAAAACCACACTTTGGAGGAGGAAAATTGACTCATTAAAGTCGATATGATTTGATCCACTGACTGCTTGACCATTCGTTCGCCAGATAAATAGGAAAAAGCATCTGAGGCGCGCGCAAAAAGCAATCGCATGAAATCGTAAATCTCTGTGGTAGTTCCTACGGTAGACCTGGGATTCTTAGAAGTTGTCTTCTGTTCAATGGAAATCACGGGGGACAACCCGTTTATCTTATCCACGTCAGGACGTTCCATGTTCCCTAAAAATGATCGGGCATAGGCGGAAAAACTTTCCATGTAGCGCCTTTGGCCTTCGGCATAAATGGTATCAAAGGCAAGAGACGATTTTCCGGAGCCAGAAATTCCCGTAATAACGACTAGCTGGTTACGAGGAATGGATACGTCAATGTTTTTTAAATTATGTTCACGCGCACCCAACACCTCAATGTGAGAAAAACCGGTTAAATCTTTGGGTTGCTGCATATGGAAAAATCAAATATAATTCGCAAAGGTACAAAAAAAGAGGCTGTCCTTTTAGGGACAGCCTCAAGATAATTTTATATGAATTTTACTTATTCAATAACTGGTCAAAAGTTAAAGAAACGTAGTAAATACTTCCAACTGTTGGGTTAGACCAACCAGTCGTATAAGCTGCTCCTAATAAGTTAGAACCACCTACTTTCAAAATAGTCTTCATCGCAGATAATTTCTTGCTAACCTGCGCATCTAAGGTATGGAAAGCAGGAATTAAGCTTTGCTGGGTTTGATTAACCACTTGGTTAACAATGCCTGACTGCCAAATGAATTGTTCTTGATATCTCCAAACGGTACTGAAGCCCCAGCCAGATCCACCGATGTTACGGTTTCCAAAGTTTACGTTGGTACGATAGTTAGGTGTATTAAATGCTAATTGGTAATCCACTAAACCCCCATTATCTTTAATGGCGTTGTAAGAAACGTTTGTTCCTAATGCCCAGTTAGATCCCAGTTGGTAATCTAAACTTAAACCCCAACCGTTGGTAACCACTTCATTCTGAACGTTTGAAGGGAAATTAAAAACTTTATTTCCTACCACCGTTGCGTCTTTGTGCTGAGAAGGCAATTGAACAACCGTCATGGCTGCATTGAAATTAAGGTAATTAGATTGGTAGACATAAAAGTCAGCTAATAATTTATCACCTAAAAATCCTTTATACCCAAACTCAATGGTTTTAACTTGCTCAGGCTTCCATTCTCTAGCAGTATACATTTCTGGCTTACCTGCTTGAAGAGATTGCAAGGTGAATGAATTACCAGACAACTTATAACGATCTTGAACTACTGGAAGACCTCCTAGCAAACGAGCCTGTGGAGTATTTAAATCAATAAACTGATCTTGAGTAGATGGAATACGGAAACCTGTTTGATATGAAGCACGGAAGTTAGAGCGACCTTGAGTTAAAACACCCGATAGACGTGGGCTAAATTGGCCTTCAAAATTTTCGTTTTTATCATAACGCATAGAACCAGTCAATTTAAACTTATCCGCAAACATTTTTTTACCTACTTGAATATATCCACCATATTCGTTGATGGATTGCTCTGAACCATCTGCCTTAAGAGCGAATAAAGTTCCTTCTGAATTTAAGGCATAAATTTGATAGCTAGCCCCTACAATCATTTCTAATTTCTTGTTAAACTTCTCAGTGAAGTTATACATTCCCTCATAGTGATATAATGCTGACTTATCTGTGAATTTCGCTCCTGCTGGAAGTGCTTTATTTTTGATGGCTTCCACGGCTGCATTAAATGCTGCCGTTCCTGGAACTAATCTCCTTCCACCATCAGCAGTTAAACGAGCCGCATCGTGATAAGCAGCAAATTTTCCTTGTGTATTTGCAATAGCATTGCCTATTGCAGCAGTAGGATTTCCCGTTTGCGCTAGTGTAGTTGCCAAAACAGTACCAAAGTTCTGTAGAGCCGCTCCTGCGAATGCACCGAAGTAATTAGGATACCAAGATGTACTAGGATTTGCTGCTTCGTTTACTAATTGGCCCAAAGTTCCTGTCGCATACGCATCTCCCGAATTCTCTTGAGTTGTATAAGCACGTAAGAAGAAATTACTTCCTTTCAATTCTGCTTTATATTGACCCATTCCAAAATTCTTAATCGAATAACGATCGGCACCCGTATATACTGTTGTTCCAGAACCATAAGATCCTTGTAAAATCAATTCCACATTATCATTAAAACGATAATGCAAAGCCGCATTAAACTTTATATTACGGTTCGCATAAGACGCTAAATCACTTTCCTTATATCCTTCACGAGAAATAAAAGACTTCGGAACGATGTAATTTAAAATGGCCGTTGGCGATAACAAACCACCCGTTGCTTTTGAGATTTGATTAATTCCCGCAGTTAATGGATGTGAAGGAACACCTAATAAAGGAGTCAAAGAAGATAGCATTTCAACGTTCGTCTCATCACCAAAAATACTAACTCCATTATAGGCTAAATTTCCCATGCGACTGCCTGGCCCTAATTTAGTACCATTTAATAAAGATTGATCACGGTAGTCAGTAGCCTGCCAATCCTCTGCACTCATCGTATTAAAATTAACTTTATACGCCCATTTATTATTGATGGCCTTCGCATAACGAATGGCAATATCACTATAAGGAGTTGTTGCTTCTGTACGATTTGATGCGCTCATCGCACCCACTTTCACTTGAGCACTTAAACCTTGGTATAAGAAGGGTGACTTTGAATTCATCAAAATAATTCCATTCAATGCATTTGGGCCATATAAGGCAGATGCAGCACCTGGTAGTAACTCTAAACCTTCTAAGTCTAACTCCGAAATACCCACGATATTACCTACCGAGAAATTCAAACCTGGAGCTTGATTGTCCATGCCGTCAATTAACTGAACAACACGTGTATTACCATTGCTATTAAATCCACGCATGTTGATGGATGAAAAAGAAACAGATTGAGTACTCGTTTCAACTCCTTTCATATTTCTCAATGCATCATAAAAAGAAGGCGCTGCCGCCTCTCTGATTGCACGAATGTCCATTTTTTCAATGGTCACCGGAGATTGTAGCACGCTTTCTTCAATTCTAGAGGCAGATACAACCACATCCTGACCTAATGTTGCTTGCTCTTTCAGAGAGATGTTTAAATTTGAATTTGCTGATGATACGACGATTTCTTGGCGTTCGTAACCGACCATAGAAACAGATAAAGTGAAAGGAGCTGGCGTCGTTGTGTTTAAGGTGAAATTACCTTTGACATCCGAAATAGTACCAATAACTTTCCCTTTTACAGAGATACTAACCCCAATAAGCGCTTCTTTTGAAGCAGCGTCACGAACATTTCCAGCTAGTTTGGTTTGTGCCATGGCAGCAAAGCTCATAGAGAAAATGAAAGCGAGAATGGGT
>CAMBGA010000017.1 GCA_945866095.1 Spirosoma fluviale | reverse complement strand
TGACTAAGGACAGGTTCAATGACCTGAAAGCCAGAATAGAGGCTTTAAGGAGGTATCTTTGACTACGATCACAAAAAATATTTAATTTCAGAATTAGAAACGGTCACGTTGGATCCTGCATTTTGGGATAATCCTGTGAAGGCTGAAACGACGATGAGGGAGATGCGGGGACTGAAGTTTTGGACCGACGGCTTTGACCAATTAGCGAATGCCCAAGGCGACCTAGAAACTATTTGGGAATTTTACGAAATGCAGGAAGCCTCAGAAGCCGAAGTAGATGCGGAAGGCGATAAATTAGAGGCCAAGTTAGAGGCGCTGGAATTTCGTAAAATGATGTCTGATGAGGGGGATAATATGAGCGCTGTACTCGAAATTAACGCGGGCGCCGGAGGTACAGAATCACAGGACTGGGCGTCGATGCTCTTACGAATGTATCAAATGTGGTCCGAAAAAAATGGCTTTAAGATTCGCTTGGTCGACCAAAATGATGGGGATGTTGCGGGTATAAAATCAGTCACGATCGAAGTAGATGGCGAGTTTGCCTATGGAAATTTAAAATCTGAAAATGGGGTTCATCGCCTCGTTCGCATTTCTCCATTTGATTCAAATGCGCGTCGGCATACCTCATTCGCTTCTGTATATGTGTGTCCGTTAGCCGATGATACCATTGAAATTGACATCAATCCTGCCGATATTGACTGGGATACGTTTCGTTCTGGTGGTGCCGGTGGTCAAAATGTGAATAAAGTTGAGACAGCGGTTCGCTTGACCCACAAACCTTCTGGTATTATCATCGCGTGCCAACAAGAACGTTCGCAGTTGATGAATAAGGAAGTGGCCCTTCGATTATTGAAGTCAAAACTATACCAAATTGAAATAGACAAGCGCAATGCTGCCCGAGCTGAAGTGGAGGCTGGTAAAAAGAAAATAGAGTGGGGCTCTCAAATCAGATCGTATGTGTTAGATGACCGACGCGTGAAGGACCATCGCACAAACCATCAAACTTCTAATACAGATGCGGTGTTGGATGGGGAAATCAATGATTTTATTAAGGCCTATTTGATGGAAAATTAGCCAATTTTATTTTTGCTTTTTTTGATGGGTAGGGGTGCATTTTAGCTTTACTAACTTTTTAAAAGTTAGTAAAGCTTGCTGTAAAGCGCTACAAAAAAAGCAAACGATTTTGATTTTGATTTATTGTTCTTTTGAAAGCGATTCTTGCTCGAGATTTTTTAGATAATCAACTAACTTATCTTTGGCCATCGATAGCGCGACCGCTAATAAATAGGATTTAATGGCTGACCCTAAAAACGAAGATTCGCTTTTTTCTTCCTTTTTAGATTCGCTCCCTCCTGAGAAAAGGGAATAAATCAAATAACTTCCTGCGACAATTCCACCGGCAATCAAAATTTGATTGCCTCGTTCCTTGGCTATTTTTGTCAAATCGTCCATCTCTAAAGAAATGTTGGATTTCACTTCATTCGCTTGCATTTCTAATGCTTTACGTTTATTCTCTAAATCACTCATGATCGTTCTCGTTGGCATTTGTAAATTCGTCAACTTCCTCTAAATCAATTAATGAAGTATCCGGATTTTTTTTATTCAAAGAATAGATGATTATTAGGCTAATAATGAGCGCAATAACGGACACACATATGTGTCCCATAAAGGAGCTTTCAAAATAATCATTCAGGAAGTTTGCGAGCCCCAGCAGTAAAAATAAAAGGGTTATCCCAATGGCAAATGAGGCTAATATAAATTTGAATATTCTGGATAATAATTCTTCTAAGCGTTCTTGGATGTCCAATTTCACCAACTCCAATTGGGTTTTGATGTATTTGGTGACCAAGTCTACAAGTTTAGAATTATCAAAAATCCCCATTTATCGTTGTTTTAATTTAGCCTCAATGGAATGTTGCGTATGTGGAACTAAACGTAAACGCTCTTTAGAGATTAGTTTTCCTGATTCCACACAAACTCCATAAGTGCCATTCTTAATTCTCATTAATGCTTTTTCAAGGCTTCCAATGAATTTTTGCAATCGAACCGCCAATTGGTTCATGTTCTCTTTCTCAGCAGTTTCTGCTCCATCCTCCATGACCTTTGAATTCCCAGAGGTTTTATCCGTTCCACTGTCGTTCTTTTTTGAAAGTGTTTCCCTTAAATAAGTTAATTCTGATTTCGAGTCTTCTAACTTTTCTAAAATTATTTGTTCAAATTCTTTTAACTCCTCCGCCGAATAGCGTTGTTTTTCTTCGTTTCCCATAATAAATATCGAATGATTAAGAATGGTAAATAGTAAAGATTTTACTCAAAACGCTTGAATATCAAACCTTTAATATTTTTAGTTAACATTTCCACAAAGATAATTTTATATGATTGATTTAGGTAATTATTGGCATAAAATCTATGACAATTTTTTTCGCCATGCATAAAATCCTCTAAAAGCGAAGAGCAAGAAGACGGCGTACAGTATGGCTGTTCCATTCATTCCCTTATAAATATATACTCCTATGTAAAGGATGTCTACAAAAATCCATACCAACCAGTTTTCAATTTTCTTTTTAGCCGCTAAATAGGTGCCCCAAATGCTAAATCCTGTTAGCGTCGCATCTAAAAATGGGAGTGATACGTTGGATAATTCATGATGTAAGTAGCCTGAAACCAAGCCGAAAATCAAAGATCCACCGATTCCGATTAAAAGGTTTAACCTAGTCGAACTTTTGACTTCCCACAACTGATCAGGTTTATTCCATTGCACAAATCCATAAATAGCCATGGCCATAAATACTCCCTGCAATTCCATGTCGGAGTATAAACCTACCTGATAAAAAAGTATTCCATAAATGAAGGAAGCGATGAAATTCCAAATCCAGGCAATTTTATGTTGTTTGATCGAATAAAATATACCCAGAAGAGCCGTGGCTATTCCTGCATATTCCAAACCATGCGATTGTATGAATTCGATCATTTTATTTTTTCAAAATGGGCGCAAAAATGACTGATTTCACAAGCGTTGCATTTAGGGGTCCTAGCCAAGCATATATATCTTCCATGCAAAATTAACCAATGATGGGCCACCGGAATGATGTCGTCTGGCAAATGTTTGATGATGGAAAGCTCAACTTTTAGGGGTGTGTTTGCCGTTTTAGGAACAAGGCCCAATCGGCGTGAAACTCTAAAAACATGGGTGTCAACCGCCATGGTGGGCTGGTTGTAGATGACGGAGGCAATTACATTAGCTGTTTTGCGCCCCACACCTGGCAAACTTTGTAAATCTTCCATCGTCTCAGGTACTTGTCCCTCAAACGAGTCGACCATTCGTTGGCCCAAACCTAATAAGTGTTTAGCCTTATTATTAGGGTAAGAAACCGACCTGATGTAGGAAAAAATTTCATCTACTGACGATTCTGAAAGCGCCTTTGCATCCGGAAATCGCTTAAATAGGTTAGGGGTTACTTGGTTGATTCGCTTATCGGTGCATTGCGCTGATAAAACCACAGCCACTAAAAGTTCAAACGGATTTGAATAATGTAGTTCTGTTTCGGCCGTAGGAAATCGGGTCGAAAAGTGCGAAATAAAAGCTTGAAATCGTTCTTTCTTTTGCATCAAATGTGCTTTGAACAAAGGTAAGAATTATTTTAAGATAGTTTTCCGCTTAGGAATGTAGGGCCGACTTAGTTTTAGCATAAGCTAAAATAGCCTCTACAGATCGGTTGGAAGGCTCCAAAAGAGCCTCTTCCAATTTATCTTTTACCTTTTTAAAGGATGCTAACTCCGAGCATTCTTCAGGATTTAAAAGCTGATCGAGCCCTTCTTTTGGCTCATATAAGATTTTAACAAGGTCATTTGGGGTAAAGTTTTGAATCATAGGCACTCTCTTGTTTTTCCATCATTTTTCTTAGGTTGATCAAGGCATACCTCATCCTCCCTAAGGCCGTATTTATACTAACTCCTGTTTGTTCGGCAATTTCTTGAAAACTTAATTCCTCGTAATGCCTTAACACTAAAACTTCTTTTTGCTCCTCAGGTAGTTTTTTGATCATCTCCCTAACATTAGCGATCTGATCCGATTTCATTTGTAAATCCTCTGCCGAGTCCTCCGCAAAATCAAAACTGTTAAACACCTTTGACCCATCCTCTAATACAATCGTAGGATATCTTTTTTCCTTACGAAAATAATCGATGGCTAAATTGTGAGCGATGCGTGCAATCCAAGGTAAAAATTTTCCCTCTTCGTTGTAACGTCCCGATCTAATCACGTCGATCGCTTTAATATACGTTTCTTGAAGTAAATCTTCCGCTACATAACGGTCTTTTACGATCAAGTATATACTGGTAAATACCTTTGATTTACTACGCTTGACTAATGTCTCAAACGCTTTGTCTTCCCCTTGGATGTACGCTGAAATTAACGCTGCATCGCTAACATGAATTTTAATCATAAATTCTAATTATTGTTAACGTAGAGTTTTATTCCATATTGCGTCTCCTATCGATTTTATTTTGGGCGAATTGATTTTATTTCCTTTTGGGAGTGCCAAATTAAGTAAAACATTTTAAATTCAAAATGTGTTTGTAAAAATAACAGGTTATTCATCTTGAATTAATCAATATTTAGCACGTAATTATTTAGTAAATACGGAAAATCAATTAGTTTTGTCAAAATTTAAAATATTTAATAAATGAAAAATCTACGTTTTTTAGCCGTTTTAGTAACGGTCATTTTATTGTCAACCAAGACTTTTGCTCAAGTAGCTGCCAATGATGAATTTTCTGGTTCATATAAAATGCAGGAAAATCCTTATGTAAAAGTGTTAAAAGTAAATGTGAAAGAAGGTAAAGTAATCATCTCTGCTGAAGGTTTACCTGATTCTGAATTAGCAAAAGGTAAAACGGCAGATGAATTTTTGCTTGAATCCATGAGCGCAACGATTACTTTTACACGTGATGGAGGCAAAGTGAAAGGATTGAAAATTGACGCTCAAGGCAACTCTTTAATGGGAGAGAAAGAAGGCGCAAGTTCAGCTTCTTCATCTTCCATTGATGAATATGCAGCTACGTTCAAGATGGCTGATAATGAGTACGTTAAAAAAATGATGGTGAATGTAAAGGAAGGAAAACTAGTAATTACTTCTGATACAAACCCAACAGAAGGTGCGGTTTTAAAGGCATCAAATACTCCTGATGTATTTACAACAGCTCTTGCAGGATATGATGCCGATATCGTTTTTTCTCGTTCAGGAGGAAAAATCAGTTCAGTAAAAATATCAGTAGCTGGGGGCCAAGTAGTATTGACGGGTCAAAAAGAATAATCAATTACAGATTAAATAAAACAAAAAGAGGCACATAAATTGTGCCTCTTTTTGTTTGCATAGGTATTGTTATTTTAGTTGGCGCTTATACAACTGGATCGTGTTTTCTAATCCATAATACAATGCATCGCAAATGAGTGCATGGCCAATGGACACCTCATCTAAGGGTGTGACATTTGCTTTGAAATACGCTAAATTTTCTAAACTCAAATCATGGCCCGCATTGACCCCTAAGCCTAATTGGTGTGCTCTAAAAGCTGCTTTTCGAAAATTTGACACTGCGTCAACCGGATTTTTTTCAAAATTTGCTGCATACGGTTCCGTATACAACTCCACTCGGTCCGCTCCTGTTGACACCGCCGCCTCAACCATTTCCAAAACAGGATCGACAAATATAGATACCCGTATACCCGCCTCCTGGAATGGACGAATTATTTTGATCAATAAGGCTTGATGTTGGATGGTATCCCAACCATGATTCGAAGTGAGTTGACCTAATGCGTCAGGAACTAAGGTCACTTGTTCTGGTTTAACCGACAAGACAAGGTCGATAAAAGATGCCTCAAGCGGATTTCCCTCAATATTAAATTCCTTAGTAACCATTTTTTTTAAGGCATATACGTCAGCATAACGAATATGACGCTCGTCTGGCCTCGGATGGACCGTAATGCCATCAGCTCCATAACGCTCACAATCTTTAGCTACGTCCAATAAATTTGGATTATTTCCTCCGCGCGAATTTCGCAAAGTGGCAATTTTATTGATATTGACACTAAGTCTTGTCATAGCCTGAAACGAAAATGCTTATAATTAAATCAACTGGTTTTTTGCCAAATATTCAGCAATTTGAATGGCATTGGTCGCCGCTCCTTTGCGTAAATTATCAGCTACAATCCACAAGTTTAAGGTATTTTTTTGACTCTCATCCCTGCGAATTCTGCCCACAAAAACTTCATCTTTTCCGTGTGCGGTAATTGGCATTGGATATAAAAAATTCTTTGGATCATCTTGAACGATTACCCCTTCCTCATTTTCTAATATGCTTCGCACTTCTGCCAAATCAAAATCATGTTCAAATTCAATGTTAACCGCCTCCGAATGGCCACCAATCGTAGGTACACGTACGGTCGTAGCGGTAACCTGAATCGAATCATCCATCATGATTTTCTTGGTTTCCAAAATCATTTTCATCTCTTCCTTCGTATATCCGTTTTCTAAGAAAACGTCAATGTGGGGCAATACGTTTAGATCAATTTTATGCGGATAAACACGGGCTATATTTTCCTTTCCTATTCGCTCGTCAAACAATTGGTCTACGGCAGCTTTTCCAGTACCTGTGACCGATTGATACGTCGAAACCACCACACGCTTGATTTTATATTTTGTATGCAACGGATTTAAAATGACAACCATTTGAATGGTTGAGCAATTGGGGTTGGCAATAATTTTATCCTCCTTAGTTAAGGTATAGGCATTAATTTCAGGTACCACTAATTTTTTGGTGGGATCCATACGCCACGCGGATGAATTATCGACCACCGTTATTCCTGCCGCGGCAAATTTGGGTGCCACCTCTAAAGAAGTACTCCCGCCTGCTGAAAAAATAGCTACATCAGGCTTCATGGCGATGGCCGTTTCATAGCCAACTACCGTGTAATCGACGCCCTTGAAATTCACTTTTTTACCGATAGATCGCTCGGATGCAACCGGTATAATTTCAGTCACAGGAAAATTTCTTTCTGCTAATACTTTTAAAATCTCACCGCCTACTAATCCTGTGGCGCCAACAATCGCAATTTTCATTTTTTATTCCAATTAAAATTTATAATTCCAAACTAAACCCACCGTTGGCCCAAATCGATCATCCGGTGCATATTTTAAACTTATTTTTGAACCATCAGTGGCCAAATCATTATACCGATTTAGCGCACGCCTAAAATGGCGAACACTGACAGAACCCAAATATAAATTGGCCACCGCAGACCCTCCCACCACAGACCAATAAAAACCATCTGACACCGCATCCTTATTTAATAAGGTATAAAAAGAAAGGATCGCCGTAATTCCAGATATCCATTTAATGTTATTTTGCTGCCTTTTATAAATCAAAAACTCCCTACTGACAAAAGGATCTTGAGCCTCCAAAAGTGGTATCTGCAACGCGAGCGGATTGTCAATAAGTTGGCGCTTATACGCAAACTGTTTTCTAAATCCAGTTTGAGTTTCAACGATTGGGAATAATTCTTTTTTAACTTCCTTTTGACCTAAAATAGGCCCTGAAAGTATAATAAAGAATAACAATAGTTTCGACTTCACTGGTTAAAGATTATTTAATCCCATAAAATTAGGGCTTAAATTTTGAATAGGAATCTTTTTTTTGAATAAATCAACGAAATCGATAGGTCGATAAAGGCGTGATGGCAAAATCTAGGGCCACATCAAAGGGATTTAAGTCTTCGATCGGCTCGATGGGCTCATTAAGTGAAAGACCAATTTTAATTACATCGGGTTTTGCCTGTGCTAAAAAGCGGTCATAAAACCCTTTTCCATATCCGACACGATGTCCTTGCGTGTCGACGGCCAACAAAGGAATAAATATGACATCGATATCCGTTGGATTTAATCGGACCGAAGATTCTTCCGTAGGCTCCAAAATCCCCCAGTCTGATGCTAAGAATGTAGATTTTTTATCGGTCAAATAAGGAATTAATTGGCTTGTATTTTTCTCAACTTTCGGAAAAATTAATTGATGATAATAGGGCTCACTGATTAAAATGGCATGAATGGGCGATGTCATCACCTCCCGCTGATGTTCCATGCTTTGAAAACTCATGAGCATCAAATTTCTAGGCAATGGGTTGATGAATTCAATAATTTGATTTAATAAATGAGTATTTTTTAATTCAAAATCTTGCTGAGTCCAGCTTTTTCTTTCCGCCAATGCCTTTTCTCTAATGTCAGATTTTTTCATAATTGGGGTTGTCGGTTCAATGGTTGTTACGCCATGTTCCTTTTAATTAAAAACGATTTAGATGATTAGCGCAATGGTCCATCATCGCCGTTCCATTATTTTTTCTTATTTTTGCCTCAATTTTGCCGATTATTTCATAAAAAACAACAACACTGTGGCCTTCAAAGAATATAAAAATTTAGATTATGCGGTATTAGCAGAAGAAATTTTAAGCTTCTGGAAAAATAACGACATTTTCGAAAAATCAATTTCTAGTCGAGAAGGAAAACCCAGTTTTACTTTTTATGAAGGGCCGCCTTCGGCCAATGGAACCCCAGGAATCCATCATGTGATGGCAAGGGCCATTAAAGATATTTTCTGTCGCTACCAAACGCTAAAAGGAAAGCAAGTAAAAAGAAAAGGTGGCTGGGATACGCATGGTTTACCCGTGGAATTGCAAGTAGAAAAGGAGTTGGGAATCACCAAAGAGGATATCGGAAAAACAATTTCCGTCGAAGAATATAACCAGCGTTGCCGTGAAACTGTGATGAAATTCACGGATCAATGGAACGATTTGACAGAGAAAATGGGCTATTGGGTAGATCTTTCTTCCCCATATGTAACCTATCAAACTCCCTATATTGAAAGTGTTTGGAATATATTAAAACGCCTTTATGACCAAGGTTTGTTATACAAAGGCTATACGATTCAGCCTTATTCCCCCGCAGCCGGAACGGGTTTATCTTCACACGAATTAAATCAGCCTGGTTGTTACAAAGATGTAAAAGACACTTCATTGACGGCTCAGTTCAAGGCAAAAAAGACGAGTAAATCAGCCTTTTTATTTGATCATTCAAATCAGGAGCCTGTTTATTTGCTTGCCTGGACCACTACGCCATGGACTTTGCCATCTAACGCCGCCTTGACGGCAGGGAAGAATATCAACTATGTTTTGGTCAAGACGTTTAATCCCTATACTTTTTTACCTGTCCACGTGGTTTTGGCCAAGGATTTAGTCAAAAATTATTTCCAAGCTGCGGCTGAAAATGGTAATTTCCAAGCGTATGTCGACGCTGATAAAAAGCCAAGCGCTATTCCATACCAGATTGTGGCTTCGTGTAAGGGTTCTGATCTGGAAGGGGTTGAATATGAACCTTTGATGTCCTATGTTTCACCAAAAGAACCAGCTTTTCGAGTTATTTTAGGGGATTTTGTCACGACTGAAGATGGTACGGGAATGGTGCATACGGCGCCAACTTTCGGTGCTGATGACTTCCGGGTAGCCCAACAAAATGGAATTCCGGCTATTTTAGTTCAAGACGAAAATGGGAAAGATGTGCCCTTGGTAAATCGGCAAGGACGATTTGTTAAGGAAGTAACTGATTACGCTTTAGAGCCAGTAAAAGAGGCGTATTTGACGGATGAAGAAAAAGAAGAGGCTAGAATAAAACAAGGAAGAGATAAATATTTATCGGTGGATGAGCGAATTGCAATCCAATTAAAAACCGAAAATAAGGCGTTTAATGTTCAGAAATTTGATCACCCCTACCCCCATTGCTGGCGTACGGACAAACCCATTTTATACTATCCTTTGGACTCTTGGTTTATTAAAACGACGGCTGCCAAAGATAAATTAATTAATTTAAACAAAACGATCGAATGGAAGCCTGAATCCACTGGAACAGGTCGATTTGGAAACTGGTTGGAGAATTTAGTAGACTGGAACCTGTCTCGATCTCGGTATTGGGGTACCCCGCTACCCATCTGGCGAACAGAAGATGGATCTGAGGAAATCTGCATTGGTTCATTAGCACAGTTGGCAGATGAAATGAACCTCGCAAATGGATCAGGAAAATTATCAGAGAAACAATTAGCTGGAAATTCAGCATTTCAAATTGCGCTTGAAAAAGGGCAAGCTGATTTACATCGACCTTTTGTAGATGAGATTTATTTGTTGAGCCCCACGGGACAAATACTAAGCCGTGAGCTTGATTTGATCGATGTTTGGTTTGATTCGGGTGCCATGCCATTTGCCCAATGGCACTATCCATTTGAGAATCAAGAAATATTTAAAAAGTCTTATCCTGCCGATTTTATTTCGGAGGGAGTTGACCAAACACGTGGTTGGTTCTTTACACTACACGCTATTTCAGCCATGGTGGAGGATTCAGTCGCCTTTAAACATGTTGTTTCCACCGGCTTAGTGCTGGATAAAAATGGAAACAAAATGTCCAAAAGACTGGGTAATGCCATCGATCCTTTTGACACCTTATTGAAATACGGCGCTGATCCTACGCGCTGGTATATGATTACCAATGCCCAACCTTGGGATAATTTAAAATTTGATTTAGCCGGTATTACGGAAGTGCGAAATAAGTTTTTTGGCACACTGACTAATACCTATAATTTCTTTGCTTTGTATGCCAATTTAGATGGTTTTGATGCCTCAAATGTGCGCGTTGAGGAGGAGAATTTATCTGAATTAGACCGCTGGATTTTATCTAAATTGATGAATTTAATTGCTGAGGTGGACGAGTCTTTTGAAACCTATGAGCCCACAAAAGCGGGTCGGGCGATACAAGATTTTGTGTGCGATCATTTGTCAAATTGGTATGTACGCTTATCTAGGCGTCGTTTTTGGAATCCTGAGGCTAAAGAATTAGGCCTAAGTGCAGATAAAAAAGCGGCTTATCAGACCTTGTATACTTGTTTAGAAACGGTGGCCCAATTGATGTCTCCGATCGCGCCGTTTTATGGAGAATGGTTGTATAAAAATTTAACTCAAAAGGAATCAGTTCATTTAACTGATTTTGTCAAAGTTAATGCCGCTTGGAAAAATGAAGATTTGGAAGCTTCGATGGAATTAGCTCAGCGAATCTGTTCTTTAGTTCACTCGATTCGTAAGGTGCATAAGTTGAAGGTGCGCCAACCATTGGCCCAGGTGCTGGTTCCTGTTTTACAGGAAAATGTTCGAGAGCAAATTCGACGTGTTGAGGATTTAATTAAGTCGGAAGTCAATGTGAAGCAGGTGAATTATTTGAATGATGCTTCTGGTGTTTTGAGTAAGCGGGTTAAACCGAATTTCAAAGCTTTGGGACCTAAGTTTGGAAAGGATATGAAAGCGGTGGCGGATCTAATTACGGGAATGTCAATAGAGAATTTATCCATGGTGGAATCTGCCGGTTCAGTTAATCTAAACGGTTTTGAGATTGGAATGGGTGACATTGAAGTGATGACGGAAGATATGCCGGGTTATTTGACTGCCAGTGAAGGGGGCTTAACCATTGCGCTTGATAACACATTAAGTCCTGAATTGATTCGGGAAGGAATGGCCCGCGAGTTTGTGAATCGCGTCCAAAATTTACGCAAAGACTTAGGTTTTGATGTCATTGATAAAATTCATATTTCGATCCAGGAAAATACGAGTGAATGGAAAGATAGTTTGACCGAATTTAAAGGATATATAAGCCAAGAAGTTCAAGCTCTTTCGATTGATTGGGTGAATGAGGTTAGTGAAGGTTATTCAGAAGTCAGCATAGATGATGTAAATTTAAATGTCCGTTTGACCGTTGCATAAAACAAGGTAGACATGGTTTTCAATTCATTACAGTTTTTGGTGTTTTTTGGAATTGTGACCAGTGCTTATTTTTTATTAGCTCACAAGTACAGATGGGCTTTGTTGCTAGCAGCTTCATGTTATTTTTATATGGCTTTTGTTCCTGTTTATTTGGGGATTTTAGGCTTGACCATTGTCATCGATTATTTTGCTGGGATCTATTTGGAACGGTTTCAGGGGGGTGCAAAAAAAATATTTTTGGGTTGTAGTTTGCTGGCCAACTTAGGTGTGTTGGCCATTTTTAAATATTACTTTTTTTTTACGGATAATGTTAACGCGTTGTCAAACTACTTTTCGATCCCCATACACTTCCCAGTTTTAAATTTTTTACTGCCTATTGGTCTTTCATTCCATACTTTTCAAGCGATGAGCTACACGATCGAAGTTTATCGAGGTAAGCAAAAGGCGGAACGGAATTTTGGAATTTATAGCCTTTATGTGATGTTTTATCCACAGTTGGTGGCCGGACCCATCGAAAGGCCACAAAATCTAATTCATCAATTTTACGAAAAACATGTTTGGGATACCGCCCGAGTAAAATTAGGTTTGCTGCAAATGATGCAAGGTTTTTTCAAAAAAGTAGTCATTGCCGATCGCCTGGCGATGGTCGTTGATCCAGCCTATGCGAATTTGTCAAACCAAAGCAGCTTGAATTTAATCATCGCCAGTATCTTTTATTCATTTCAAATCTATTGCGATTTTTCGGGCTATTCCGATATCGCGATTGGGGCTTCCAAGGTGATGGGTTTCAAACTCATGAATAATTTTAATGCACCCTACACGGCCAAATCCATTCCAGATTTTTGGCGCCGTTGGCATATTTCCCTCTCCACCTGGTTTAAAGATTATGTATATTTTTCTTTAGGAGGCAACCGCGTCTCGGTTCCTCGTTGGTATATCAATATAATGATCGTCTTTATTTTGTCAGGCTTTTGGCATGGGGCCAGTTGGAACTTTGTGATTTGGGGAGCTTTACACGGATTGTTCCAATTAATGGGTTTGACGCTTAATCGGATTTTCCCTAATTTGGCAGCGGATGAGCAAAAGTCAGCTGCTGGAGTTTGGATGTACCGACTACTCACATTTTTACTAGTGACGATTGCCTGGGTATTTTTTAGAATTCCAAAATTTGGGGATATACAGATGTACTTTGGTCAATTAACCCACGGCTCTATTTTAGACCCGATATCTTTAGCTTTTAATACCAGTGAATTATTATTTTCTATTTTGTTGATTGTGGGTTTATATCTGTATGATTTTAAAAGGGACAAAATAAAGGTGGATTCGGTCAAATTATTTTGGCCGATTATATCTGGATTGGCGTTTTTGATTTACTTTTTTGGAGTCTTTAATTTGAAACAGTTTATTTATTTTCAGTTCTAATTTATGCAAAAACTACTCGCATGTATTGGGTTTATTTTTTGTGCACTTACCTTGTATTTGACTAGTTCAAATGCGGGTATGAAGTGGATTACTCAAGATCGATATAGTCGAATTGGGGCTTTTGGGGCAGATAAATACCTGTATGGCGACCTGTATGGATTGACGTATTTGAGCAAATTTAAAATTATAAAAGACACTAATTTTGTTTCATTGCCAGCTAAAGATCAAAAAGTAAATAGCGATACGGCGAATCTTTTTATCCTGGGGGATAGTTATTTATATAGCTTTTTCAAAGAAGATCCCCGCTATTATGCCAACATAAGCCAGGTTAAGTTTATTCGTTGGGATGTCGCTAATCCCATTGAAATTATTCCCGCTAGAAATCAAAAAAATATTTTGTTGATTGAATCGGTTGAGCGAAATATGTCCGGTCTATTCAATTTAAATTCCGTGAAGGCCCGATTGGACAGGGCGGAGGCGGTGCAATCAGAGTTAAATGCACGTCAGAAAATAGCTCATTTTTTCGCCGAAATTGACGAAGGAATCAAGGAAAATTTATATCATAAATCTCTTGAGGCCAACATCGAATTTGCTTGGTTTAATTTTGGTTTTTGGGAATCATTGAAGGAATTAAAAGCTGATTTTAATTTAAATTTCTTTGGTCGAGTGGACAAGGAAGTTGCCATTTCAAAGGATCAAAACTTTTTGTATTTAGCTGAAACGCTTAACCCTAATAACCCTGGGAGCTCATTTTCGGACATCAGTGAAGCGAAATTAAAAGCTCAAGTAAGCGAATTAAATATG
Source organism: Spirosoma fluviale (assembly GCA_945866095.1). GTDB lineage: Bacteria > Bacteroidota > Bacteroidia > Cytophagales > Spirosomataceae > Aquirufa > Aquirufa fluvialis_A. The sequence goes on along the minus strand of CAMBGA010000017.1, from coordinate 13,837 downwards.
ATACAGGAATATTACAAAGCAAAGGGCTTCGACGAGGTCATTTTTTCGATTATTTCCAATCCTGTGTCGGTGTTGAAGACGGAGAATAGACCAGATAATCACCTTATTCAAAGAATTAAGTCGCACCCTGATTTTAAGGGGAAATTAATAGATGCAACAGAAGGCTTGTCCAAAAATGCCAACGCTAATTTCTTCACCTCTGATTCACACTGGAATCAGAAGGGTGCAAGAATTTGGTTAGAACAGCTGAATCGCCAATTTTAAAACCTAAATTATTTAGGAAATTGAGTTTTGTCTAGTTTGGGTAAAAGTTGCAATGCATTTTTGTAGTATACTTTTTTAAGTACTTCATCAGGAAGTTCTAATCCATAAATCCTCCAGAACGCATGTCTTTTTCGGTAGTATGGAAAGTACTCATCGCCAGTTTCCAATAGTCGGAAATAGGTGTAGTATTCAGATGTGGTCCAAATATCTTTTCCAAAAAGCACTCGGTCTTGATATTTGATCATGAAAGCGCGTGCATTTTTGGGTTGGCGCCCCAACTCATGAATCACGGCTCCAATCTCGGTGTACATATTTGGGTAAAGATTCATGAGTCGGCCTAGTTCTGGTAAATTGTTTCCGAGCCAAGCTAAATGGGCGCTAATGAATTTGGTATTGGGGTGTCTTTTGATGATATCAAATTGTTCATCCATCACTATTTTCCAAGAAGGGTATTTGGTCGAGGGTCTTGCTCGGCTTGGAAATTGTTTAAGTTCAAGCCAGCGCTCATTGGTTTTATCGTGTACATCAAAAAATGAAATCGGTTCTCCGGTATGGATCAAAATAGGAATATTTAGTTCACCACATTTGGCCCAAATGGGATCTAATCTTGGGTCATTGGTGCGTATCCTATTTCCTTTCGAATCTTTTACTTCTAAGCCTAAGTCTTTAAATATTTTTAATCCCATGGCACCTGCTTTCACTTCTTTTTCTAGGGCCTTGACTGTTTCTGCGGACCAGTTTGGGTTATCGATATCACTAAAATTCAGGTTGGTAAACACGATCACTCGGCCATCGGCTTTTTCTTTTCCTGCATTGACAGATTGAATTAAAAAATCAGTTCCCTGTTCCCTTGCCCCGCTTCTATAATATCCTTTTCCACTTAAGTTGATCATGAATTTCATGTTAAGGCTATCCATTTGCTTAACTAAATAGCCTAAATTTTGGCTTGGCATATTGTTTTGATGATTGTGAATATCGATGAATGGATATTTGGCCTTTTTGACGGTATGTTCGGGGACAACGAGTGTTGATATAGGATCATACTCTTCAAAAGCCATGGTTTTTTCTTGAGCGAATGAGGGCAAACTGAGAAGGATGCAGAAAGAAAATAAATATTTTATCATGAGCTTATTAGGTTAATTCAGCGAATCTATTGAATATATTTTAAAATTGATCATGCAAAATGGTATATTCGCTCTATTTATGAAAATTAGGCTTTATATATTTTTATTGGTTTGTTTCTCTTTGAGTCCCTTATTTGGTCAAAAGAAAAAGCAGGAGGCTCATAACCTGACGGGTGCGCAGTTGGAGGAATTAATGACTGAGGGGATGAGGCATTACATTAAGGATGATTTTGATGAAGCCATTTTAGTGTGGGAACATTTGATTCTTGAAGTTCCTAATGAACCTTCCATTTATTATTATCTTGGAAAGGCCTATTTGGCTCAAAATAAAAATTCTTTGGCTTTTAAAAATGCGGCGGAGGCTTGGAAACTTTCCCCTCACTCCATGGATTACGGACTTTTCTATGCGGACATCGCGTTAGATTTACGCAAAATAGATGAGGCTTTGGAAGCACTTCATAAAATGTCTGAATTTGACGAGATCCAACCTGAGATTGGATTGCGCTTAGCGCAGGCCTATTTATGGAAGGAAAATGGGAAGGAAGCTTTGAACGCGTTGAAGAAGGTCGAGGTATGGTTGGAAGATTTTCCAGAAATTGTTCGAACGAAGCAATTTATTTATCTAAAAGAGAAAGATGTATTGGGGGCCATGAATGCTGGTTTTAGCTTGATCGAAAATTCACCTGATGAATTATTATTTACTTGGGATCAGATGGAAACGGTTTGGGATTTGGTGTCGGGGAAGACATTGCAAGCAGAACTTCGACCCTTAAAATCTAAATATTCGAGTCAGGGCCAATTGAATTTAATGAGTGCCAAATTATTTTTGGAAGCCAAAAATTTAGATTCTACCTGTGTAGAAATTTTGCATGCGGCCTCAGATTTAAGAATGAGTTCGGAGATTTTGGGCCAATTAACCATTCAAATTTTAGGATTAATTAAGTCAAAAGAAGACTGGCAAACGGTTTATGAAATGATTTTAGAATTAAAGGGATTGTATCCTGTAGATCCTAGATTTGCTGCGCTTGAGGGTGATTTGTGGGCCAATATATCCAAGTTCAAAGAAGCGCAAGTTTCCTATTTACATGCGGCTAGAATGGGTAATGCTAAGTTTGAAGTTTGGGCTCGAATAATTCAATTGGATTACGAGATGAACTTGTTGGATAGTGCAACTATACATGCTGAAGAGGCCCTTGTTCTTTTTCCAAATCAAGGTTTTTTATGGTTTCAAAAAGGATTTTCGGAGTATTTGAATGGAAAAATAAATGAATCCATTCGTTCATTTGAAGGAGCCATTCCTATGGCCAACAGCCAAGATGGCTGGTATACGCAATTATATGGTATCATGGGGGACGCATATCATTCCAAAGGTTTATATAAACAATCCGATGCTTGTTTTGACAAAGTCTTAGTCGTCAATCCCACGGAAGAACATGTCTTAAATAATTATAGTTATTACTTGTCCTTGAGGCGAGATCGTTTGGATAAGGCAGCTCTCATGTCGAAGAAGTTAGTGGACAAATTTCCTACTAATGGCACTTATTTGGATACATACGCATGGGTATTGTTTCAGAGGGGTGAGTACATAGAATCATTGGTCTATATTGAAAAAGCCTTGAAGGATGAAAAGCAAAATAGCTCCACGGTTTGGGAACATTATGGGGATGCGCTTTTTAAGAATGGGCGCGTAGATGAGGCGGTTAAGGCTTGGAAAACAGCAAATTCCCTTGAAGGGGCAAGTAATAAATTGGATAAAAAGATTGAAAATAAACGAATTATCGAAAATTGAGATAATTTTGTAAACGCTTATTCGCTTAAATTTTAAGATGCGCTTAACCATTATTTTTTTCTTCACAGCATTTAGCATTTTTTCTTGTGGGAAAAAGGTCGTCGTTTCCACTGTACTGGCCACATCGATTAGTCCAGCAATAGATACTTTAGCGAAAAAGGAAGTCAAGGTGATCGACTCAGTGGCTAAGAAAATAATTGAGCCCTTGAAAATAGATGATGCTGAATTAAAATTAGCCCCTGACGATTTAAATTTTAACTTTTTGAAAGCGAAGTCTAAAATCGTGTGGAAGACTCAGCAGAACCAAGATACGTATACGGTTGACATTCGCATGAAAAAAGATAGCTTGATTTGGGTTAATATATCCCAATCTGGTTTTACCGGAGCGACAGGTTTGTTTTCAAAAAATAAGGTTCAATTGTATCAAAAAATCAATGGGGAATACTTTGATTTAACCTATGATAGCGTCAGTGTGATGATGGGTTTTAAGGTGGATTATTCGATTCTTCAGTCGCTCATTGTGGGCAATCAGCCTTATAAAAAGAACAATTCAAGGGTTATTCGAGAGAATGAAAATATAATTTTAAAGCAACAAGAGGGCAGGATTAATATTGATAATATGGTAGGTCCCAACCGAAAATTAAAAAAGTTATTAGTTAATGACCTTCCCACAAGCAATAAGATGACCATGGATTTTGAGGAATTCACCTTATTGAATCAGGTACTTTTTCCTTTTTCTAGTCAAATTAATTTGGATGTTAAAGACAAGGATAATAAAAATGTGAATACGTTGATCACCATCAAATACTCTAAAGTAGAGCTTTTGGATACACCATTGGAATTCCCATTTAAGGTTCCGGAAAAATTATTGAATCCTACTCGTAAATGAAATTACACTATATCACTTTATTGATTGCCTTTTTTATCGGTTTTGAGACCTATGCTCAAGTGGATAAAAAAACTCAATTGGAGCAGCAAAAGAATGATAATTTGGTCAAAATAAAGGAGTTGAATTCCATTATTTCAAAAACATCAAAAAAGAAAAAGGTATCAATCGGTAAATTAAATGTACTCAAGGAGCAGATTGTTGTCCAAAAGAAGCAAATCAATATACTGAACGAAAATCAAAATTTATTGGCGTCTGAGGCTAAAGTATTAACCCAGCAAAGTGATAAGTTGGCCGCCAAATTAGCGAAATTAAAGCAAGCGTATGCCAAGATGTTATATGAGGCGGAGAAAGTGTCGACGGTCAATAACAAATTAAGTTTCTTGCTTTTATCGTCAGATTTAGGAGAGTTTGTTCGTCGGTTCGACTTTCTAAAACAATATACCACGAATCGAAAAGAACAGGCTAAAAAGATTTTTGAGACTCGCCAAGACTTAATGACGAAAAAGCAGCAAGTGATTTTCAAAAAAAATGAAGAGAAAAAAGTATTAGTGGTTAAGGAAAAAGAAAAGGTGAAGCTGGAGGTCATGAAAACCAAAGAGGCGAAGGTGGTGACGGTATTGACCCAGCAAGAGAAAAAATTGAAGATTGAGTTGGAGCGGAAAAAATTAGCGATCAGGAAGTTGGATAATTTAATTGCCGGGATTGTTCAGCGGGAGATTCAAAAAAGTATGGAGCGGGAGCGCCGATTACGTATGGCGGCTCAGGCGAAGAAATTAGAGGTCAATAAGCCGGAGTTACCCAAACCTAAATTGGAAGATGGCCTCGTTAAAAAATATGAAAAGCCAGCCGACAAAGTAGAAGAAGTTTCGAAGTCGGAACCCAAAAAGGAAATTGTCAAAGAAAAAGCTGCAGCGAAAGAGGTAGTCGCAGAGCCTGTTTTAGAGAAAAATACCTATTACATGAATGCTGATGAGGCTAAATTAGCTGTTTCATTTGCGGCATTAAAAGGCAGAATGCCTTTCCCTGTGCCATCGGGTTTTATTTCGGATCATTTTGGCGTTCACAAACATCCCATTTTGAAGGGGGTCATGATTAACAATAATGGAATTGATATTCAAACATCCGCCGGTGCTGCTGTTCATACCGTATATGATGGCATTGTGCAGTCGGTGGTTAATATTCCTGGGATTAATACGGTGGTTGCGATCCAACATGGTGATTATTTTACAGTATATAGCAAGATAGACAATGTATCGGTTTCTATGGGTCAGCGGGTTCGTACAGGACAACGCATAGGAACGGTGGCATCCGATGAAGATGGTACTGCAGAAATTAATTTCCAGGTTTGGAAAAATACGGTTCGACAAAATCCTGAGTCTTGGCTTAAAAGGTAATTAGCTGAAGCGATAAGTGGCTCTGAAACTGATGTTTTGTCCTTGGTCATCTGCAAAATACCGGAATCGATTTAGGTAGTCTCGGTAAGCTTGGTTGAATGCATTTGTGACTGATACCCCAAAATCGAATTTATTTATTGAGATTCCCCAATGTACTTGCCCGAGGATATATCCTTTCGGCGGAGGTAAAAAATCAGCATTTATTTCTACTCTTTTTTGCATGGAGATTTGGGTTATGCCCCAACTTACATACTGCTTATGTTTTTTGAATTGATAACGAATCAGGTATTCAAATCGGTCAGGCGGAATATTAACCATGTAGGTATTATTCAATTCATCATAAGCCCGAACAATACTTGTTTTTTGGTGAAGGCTCCAAGATTCAGAAATGCTGTAGGACACTTGTCCGTCCATTCCTTTGAAACTGGCGTCAATTTGTTCATAGGTAAATGCAGGGAAACTGCCTCGTACGGTCGTAATAAACGCGGGTTCTCCTTTTTCCATTAAAGGCTTTAAATTAATAAAATGATGAATGGTGTTGGTATATAAACCTATTTCTAACTCCAATTTTTCGGTTCTATATAAAGAGTTTAGACTTATATTGTAAGCGGTTTCCCCTTTCAATAAAGGATCCCCTATTTCGTATGCGCCTGCCCCGTGATGGACACCATTTGAAAATAATTCATTCGGACTTGGCGCTCTAAATGCTCTCGCAAGAATCAAGTGATTTTCGAAATTTTGCGTCCAGTGGTATTTTAAACCCATACTCCCTGAAAGACCTATATAATTACTTAAATCACGCTTTATGGTGGTTGAATAATTTTGTATAGGCCGATGAATTTCAATGTCCTTTGTATCTAACCGGAGTCCCATGTCAATTTCCATTTTTTGATTCACATACCTTTCTAAAGCAAAAATTCCTAGATTGCTTAGGTAGTAATTTGGAAGCAAACTAGACGTAAGCGTGGGTATATTTACTCGATTGCCTGATGTGCGATTGCCTTGGGTTAAATAGGTTAAGCCAAATTGCCCTTTCCATAATTTTGAGGAGTTGGACTCGTCGATTAAAATTTCAGAACTTAAGGTCCCAAGATTAAAACTTAATGTGTTGATGTTTTTCCCTAATCGCATGACATCAAATTCCAGACGTTCATTATCTTGATAGGCCACGTTCATTCTAATCGTTTTATTGGTTAGGTTGACGTAAGCCTTGAATTTTGCCAATGAATGCGTGATATCTTGGTTGGGTCTTTCTATTTCTCTAATGAAATTTGTTGGCGTATAAATTTCAAATGGCCTATCGCTGGCAATAGCCGTTTTGAGGTCATTGATATTGCCGATATGGGAACCGGAATAAATGCCGATGATTGAGTGGAAGCGACTTATAAATAGATCGGTGCCAAACTTTTGATTTTTGTATCCTAGGGCCGTTGAAAAATTTTGTTCCTCAATACCCGTATTGGCCAAATTGTAATTAGCCGTTTTTATGTTACCTCCATTTTTTAAGGTTCCTTGAACTCGCCATCCCCAACCATTTACATTTTTAAATCCACCCTCTAACATGCCCGAAGTGACGAATTGCCTTCCGTTCGTAAAAAATATGGTTTGAGCCTCTCCTAAAATTCCACTGGTGTCGGGCAATGAATTTGGTTCCATTAAAATGAGGCCGCCAATCGCATCGCCTCCATACCTAAGTCCTGCTGGGCCTTTAATTACTTGTATGTTTTTAGAGACGAATGGATCTACTTCCGGCGCATGTTCACTGCCCCATTGTTGGCCTTCCTGCCGGACGCCTTGATTTAAAATGATCACCCGAGAAGAGTGCATGCCATGAATGATAGGTTTTGAAATGCTGCTTCCTGTTTGCAAACTTTGAACGCCTGAAATTCCTTTCAGCATTTCACCCAGGCTTAATCCATTTCTTTGGGAACGTTCCTCAGCACTCAATTCCCCTTTGAGTTGGGAGGTGATTTCCGTTTTTTTTCCGGTGACCAATACCTCCATCAAATGCTCTTCGTGTGTTTCTAGGCTCAGATTTTCTGTTAGGTCGTCATGGTCCTTTAATGTAATGGACGTTTCTACTTTGTTGAAGCTGCTCATTTCGCAGACCAACAAATAAGTTCCGGGACAAATTTTTTCTATTTTAAAATTTCCCTTTTCGTCTGTTTGAGCTTTTGTTTTTTGGCCTTTCAAATAGACGTATGAACCTAGAATGACCTCGCCACTTTCTTTTGAAATTACTTTTCCCTTTAATGTACAATTGCATGCCGTCTGGGAAATGCCTTGATACACTAATAGTAAAGAAAAAAATAAAAGAATTTTAGGTGATATCATGAATGAAAAAAAATAATTAAGAGGGCAAAAATATGAATAATGTGTCAAAAAAGATCAATAATTAGAGTCAAAAGGATTTATTAGACAAATTCGATGCTTAATGATCGAAATAGGTTAAAAAATTTTATTATTAATTAAATTGTTTTGTTTAAACTTTTAATATATTTGTTGAACAAAACAACGAACAAAAAATATGACGGCGTTAGAATTTTCTTACCAAGTAGGTAACTTTTCTAAGTTTTTGAAGCCATTTGCCTTGCGTTTGACTAGAGACTCAGACGACGCAAACGATTTGGTGCAGGATACTTTAGTGAAAGCCTACACCAACCGTGACAAATATTCAGATGGTACAAATCTGAAAGCATGGTTATTTACGATCATGAAAAATACATTCATCACGCAGTACCAACGAATGGTTCGTCGTAATACGTTTATTGACACCACAGAAAATTTGCATTTTATAAATTCCAGTGATTCATTGCAGGAAAACAATGCCGTTAGTCATTTTATTAAAGAAGATATCGACAAGGCACTAAGCCTAACAGAAGAAATATATAGAGTTCCTTTTTTAATGTATTTCAAGGGTTTTAAATACCATGAAATTGCTGAAGAGTTAGATTTGCCGATTGGCACAGTCAAAAATCGAATTCACATTGCTAGAAAAACATTGAAGAGCTCGCTTAAAATGTATGCATAGATTTTTATAGTTTTTTGGTTAACAGATTACAGTGTAAAAAGTCAGATTTTATCTGACTTTTTCTTTTTATCAAATTCGAAACGCTAAATTTTATATATTTGCCTAATCCTTTTTTGATGAATAAAAACAAAAAAATTATTGTCATTGGCGCCGGATTTTCCGGACTATCTACCGCCACCGCCTTAGCTGATTTAGGCTATCAAGTCGAAATTTTAGAAAAAAATGAAATGGCGGGTGGTCGCGCACGCGTATTTTCTGAAAAAGGATTTAAGTTCGACATGGGGCCTAGTTGGTACTGGATGCCTGATATATTTGAAACATATTTTGCGCGCTTTGGGAAAAAACCATCGGATTATTATGATTTAATTCGACTTGATCCATCCTATGCTGTTATTTTGTCCAAAGACGAGGTAATCGACCTGCCTGCTAATTATGCAGATTTACGTGATCTTTTTGAAACTTTTGAAAAGGGGGCGGCAAACTCACTGGACCAATTTTTAGACCAGGCCTCCTACAAATATAAAGTAGGTATCCAGAAGTTTGTTTGGAAACCTTCTCGTAAAATAACGGAATTCTTAAGCCTCGGCTTGTTGATCGACGTGCTAAGGTTAGATGTTTTTCAATCCTTCTATACCCACATTAGAAAATTCTTTAAATCGCCTACGCTTTTGAAATTAATGGAATTCCCCATTTTATTTTTAGGCGCTATTTCCCAAAATACCCCGGCGATGTATAGCTTAATGAATTTTGCCGAAATTAAATTAGGCACCTGGTACCCGATGGGAGGGATGCATTTAATTGTCAAAGGCATGGTTTCGCTAGCCGAGGAAAAAGGGGTTAAAATCACTTATAATTCGGAAGTAAGTTCATTTGAAATGGCAGGTGCTAAGGTCAAAGGAGTAAACACAAAATCTGGATTTCATGAAGCCGATGCGGTGGTTGCAAGTGCAGATTATCACCATGTAGAAGAAGTTTTAGGTGAAAAGTATCGAAATTACGATGAGAGCTATTGGGATAAAAGAGTGATGGCACCCTCCTCTTTATTATTTTACCTGGGTGTTTCCAAGCGTATTCCTCGATTAAAACACCATAATTTATTTTTTGACCGAGATTTTAAAATTCATTCCCACGAGATTTATACGGATCCTCAATGGCCTTCCGATCCATTATTTTATGTTTCAGCCCCTTCCGTGACGGATCCTTCTGTTGCTCCGGAGGGTTGTGAAAATATATTTCTATTAGTTCCCGTGGCACCAGATTTAGAAGATAATGAGGAGGTGAGAGAAAAATATTTTGGCCAATTGATGGACCGACTAGAAGAATATTGTGGCGTAAACATTCGAGATTCCATTGTCTATAAGCGTTCTTATGCACATAAGGACTTTAAAAATGATTACCATGCTTTCAAGGGAAATGCTTATGGATTAGCTAATACGCTCATGCAAACAGCGATTTTGAAGCCCTCTTTGAAAAATAAAAATCTTAAAAATTTGTATTACACGGGCCAACTAACCGTTCCCGGACCTGGGGTTCCTCCATCCCTTATTTCAGGATTGGTGGTTGCTTCAGAAGTACATAAAGAATTAAATTAGCGTATATGGATTTATATTTAAAAGTATCGCTTGCTTCCAGTAAATTATTAACTCGGGCCTATTCCACTTCCTTTTCTTTAGGAATTCGAACCTTAGACACGAAAGTTCATGATGCTATTTATGCTGTTTATGGCTTTGTGCGGTTGGCCGATGAGATTGTGGATACTTTTCATACCCATGACAAAAGAGAATTATTGGCCCAATTTAAAGCGGATACCTATAAAGCCATTGAAGAAAAAATAAGCCTAAATCCCATCTTACATTCATTCCAATGGGCTGTCAATGAATTCAGCATGGAGCATGACTTAATTGAGGCTTTTTTGTATTCCATGGAAATGGATTTAACGGAAACCCATTACAATCCTGAGGAATATAAACGATATATTTATGGATCTGCTGAGGTGGTAGGTTTAATGTGCCTGCGTGTTTTCTGTGCTGGAAATCCCTCCGAATATGAATCACTGAAATCAGATGCTTGCGCCTTAGGTTCGGCATTTCAAAAAATTAATTTCCTTCGCGACATTCGTTCCGATTATGAAGAGCGGGGCCGTGTTTATTTCCCAAACATTGATTTTAATACATTTACCGATGCTCAAAAACGTGAGATAGAAGACGATATTCAGTTGGACTTTGATGCCGGTTTACGCGGAATAAACGGCCTTCCCGAAGTCGCAAAGAAGGGAGTTTTACTCGCCTTTGAATATTACATTCGTTTATTTGAAAAAATAAAAGTGCTACCTGCCGCAAGAATCAAAGAAGAAAGAATTCGTGTTCCCGACTGGGAAAAATTTTATATTTATCTCAGATTATTGTTTCGTAAATGATGCGATATGCTCCCATTGTTGTTTGATTTCGCGTTTCAATCAGAGTCTTTAATTCTTTTATTAGCCATCATGGCTTTTTTATATGCATCTGTTGGGCATGGAGGTGCGAGTGGTTATTTAGCCGTGATGGCTATTTTTGCCATTGCTCCCTCCATCATGAAACAGACGGCATTGCTCCTGAATCTAGGCGTTTCCCTGATGTCATTTATTGCTTTTTTTCGGCAAGGTTTTTTTAGGTGGAAGCTTTTTTGGCCTTTTGCTTTGGGATCCATTCCGGCTGCATTTTTTGGGGCTAAGATTCCTTTGACCGATTCTACCTACAAACAGATATTAGGGTTTTGCTTGTTGATGGCGGTGATTCGAATGGTATACCAACTGAAGGAAGAAAAATCGAACACATTAATTCCTGTTTTAGGGGTATTCATTGGCGGAATCATTGGATTATTATCCGGCATGATTGGCATCGGTGGAGGAATTGTTTTAAGTCCTCTATTATTGTTATTTCGTTGGGCTAGTCTGAAAGAAGCCGCTGCCGTATCTGCTTTATTTATCTTTGTCAATTCAGTCTCTGGCTTAGCCGGTCTGAAAACTTGGATTCCACTCGATCAATCTCAAATGATTTATTGGCTCATCGCCTCATTAATTGGCGGATTCATAGGTGCCATATGGGGTTCCAAAATAGCCTCCAATCAAAAAGTGAAGTGGATTTTAGCTTTGGTTTTAGTGATTGCTTCCTTGAAACTTTGGTTTGTATAAATAAAAAAAGCGTCTGAAACGATTTCCATTTCAGACGCTTTTTGAACGCATATTGTTTTTTAATTCTTTGACCCTGTCACCGCCCCAGATGCTTCTTTTGCTTTTTTGGCATCCTGCATGGGATTCCTGTCCAGTGAGTAAGATCTCTTTTGTTCTTTAAATAATTGAACCTTGGTCGGCTTAGCTGGCTCCCTTGGGAATGTATTGTCATCGGTGTCGATATCCGCAATTTCATAATAAGGATCTAAGGTCCACTTAACCACTTTTTTGCTGGTTGGAATTATTTTTTTAGCCTCTACATCGTTCAATCTCCACACCTCGGCAGGAAATCTCAAGACCTCTTCAGTACCATCTTCATAATTTAATTTGATGATGACTGGCATAGGTAAGCCTCCTTTGTTTTTAAAATTAATTACATAAAAATTTTTCCCTTGGGCGACCAATTTTTTTTCATCTTCATTTAAAGAAGCTATATAATCTTCATACTTTTTCTTGTCTGCATCCGTGGGTGCAAAACGATCATAGGTATTATAGAAATCAGTAAGGTCAGGATTTTCCTCTACAACGGTGGATTTAATATCCGTTTTATTTCGAATGCTTGAAATGGTTTGACGCTTGGCTTGAGCAGTTGCTTTATCTCCCGCTTTTTTAGCCACCGGATCTTGCGTGTCTATGCCAAACCACTCCACCGTTTCGATCGATTGGTTCACCGGCTCGGTGCCATAAAACCAACCTTTCCAAAACCAATCTAAGTCGACACCTGAAGCATCTTCTAAAGTCCTAAAGAAATCGGCTGGATAAGGCTGCTTGAATGCCCATCTGCGCGCATATTCTTTAAAGGCATAGTCAAATAATTCTCTGCCCATAACGGTTTCACGAAGGATATTTAAGGCTGTCGCGGGTTTTGCATAGGCATTGTTTCCAAAATCCATAATGTTCTCCGAGTTGGCCATAATAGGCACTTGGTTTTTGGTATCTAAACGCATGTAAGGAACAATATCTTGTGGCTCTCCACGACGCGCAGGGAAGTTACGATCCCATTCCATTTCTGCTAAATACTGGCAAAAGGTATTTAAACCCTCATCCATCCAAGACCATTGGCGCTCATCCGAATTGATAATCATGGGGAAGAAATTATGTCCAACTTCATGAATGATCACGCCGATCATCCCATTTTTTGTATTTTCAGTATATGTTCCATCGGTTTCAGGTCGGCCCCCATTGAATGAAATCATCGGATATTCCATTCCTCCACCTAAAGTTGAATGGCAAGAAATAGCTACGGGGTATGGATAGGCAATGGTTCTTTTGGAATAGGATTTTAGCGTATGAGCTACCGCCATCGTCGAGTATTTTTCCCAAAGTGGATTTCCTTCTTTAGAATAGTAGGACATGGCCCATACTTTTTTGCCTTCTACATCCACTTGCATGGCATCCCAAATAAATTTACGAGAGCTTGCAAATGCGAAATCACGTACATTGTCAGCTTTGTATATCCACGTCTTTTTACCTGTCGGCTTATTTTTTTCAGCTTTTTCAGCTTCCGCTTGAGTCACAATGACCACAGGTCTAACCGCTGTTTTGGCTTGCTCCCAACGTTTTAATTGGGCCGCCGTCATCACTTGAGATGCGTTTTGTAATTCACCTGAAGCACCTAGAACATGGTCATTTGGCACCGTAATGGCTACTTTATAATTACCGAAATTCAAAGTAAACTCTCCTTGGCCTATAAATTGCTTGTGTTGCCAACCGTATACATCGTTGTAAACGGCAAGGCGTGGAAACCAATGGGCTATGAAGTAATTCGCATTTCCATCTTTTGGAAATAGCTCATAACCTGATCGACCATAATATTCAGTAATTAAATAATTCCAGTCGATGGAGAAACTTACATTTCCACCTGATTTCACAGGGCTAGGTAAGTCGATGCGCATCATCGTTTGATTAATCGTATGCTTCAGTGGATTACCCTTGATATCCTTAACGGCCGTAATTTTATATCCATATTCTCTCGGATCTGTTAACTCCTCAAACATACTTGCACTGATTCCTTTTGTGATATCTCCCGTGGCAGAGGTCTTTTTAATAGTTCCTTTCTCGAAAATATTTTGGTCTAATTGAATCCAAATGTAAGGTAATTCATCTGGCGAATTGTTGAAATAGGTAATCGTTTC
>CAMBGA010000016.1 GCA_945866095.1 Spirosoma fluviale | reverse complement strand
TCTACCTACTAGGTAGAGTCTCTTGTTATAAGTTCTGCCTGACATATCTGTTCCGCTTTTAGACTCTTCAGCTAAATACTTGTTTAAGTAGGGTGCTGCGATACCCCAACGAACTAAGTCGAAGAAACGGTGACCTTCCATCGCAAACTCTAAACGATTTTCCATGTAAATAGCATTCATTGAATAATCTTTTCCTTTTGCTGCGAAAGTACCTGCAGGATATGGATTTACTACGTAGTTGACAGATGCATCTTGTACAGAACCCGTTTTAGCTCTTGAACGAATCATGTTTACATAGGTTTCAGCAGCTGCTAAGTTTCCTAATTCAGCTTCACATTCTGCCAACCATAAAACAACGGATGAGAATTTAAGCATACGGAAGTTGTTATTGACAGAACGTCTGCTTGTTGAGTGAGTAGTACTTCCTTCTTCTCCTAAATAATACATCCATTTTTTACCAATGTATGGACCTGAATAACCCTGATCACGAATCCAGTTTTGTCCTGGCATTATACCCCAATCTAAGAAGTTTACACCACGGCGACCTACAGTCCAATCTAAACGTGGATCTACTGGGATCGACTTATTTAAATTAAATGCTACGCTAGATGCTAATCCTTGATCGTTTGGTAAATCCACATTGTTATATGTATCAGCTGTACCATCTTTCTTTTCTCCAATCATAGGCAAACCATCCGTAGTAGTTTTGAAAGCATTTACCAAGTTTTGAGATGGTAAATAGAATCCGCAACATCCACGACCAGGAGACGAAGCATTATATGGCCAATTCAAGCCATCTCCCGCATTACCATTATTACCAGTAGAACCATCATTTACAGAAAATTGAATTTCGAAGATTGATTCCGCATTATTATTTCCAGTCGTACGGAAATTATCATGGAAGTTTGGCACTAATTTCTTGCCTGAGTTCTTGTACACATCTTCTAAAAGAGTTTTTGCAGCTGCAAATTTCTTTTGAAACATATACGCTTTTGCTAAATAGGTCATCGCAGCCCATTTAGTGGCACGACCTTTTTGAGATTGTGTAGCTGGCAATACGGCTGCCGCATCCGAGAAATCTTTCTCGATGTTAGGCCAAATATCCGCTGTGTTAGGGATCTTCGTTGAGTTAGGATCTTCACGCTTGTAAACAGTCTCAGAAATGTAAGGAACTTTATTCCACATTTTCTTAGCTTCAAAGTGAAAATGACCACGTAAGAACTTAGCTTCGGCAACCACTTGTGCTTTCTCAGCATCCGTCATATCTTTCACGTCAGCACTTTGAGCTAATAACATAGCTTCATTCGCACGCGCTACTCCATCATACATTCCCCACCATTTACCAAAAAAGTAGGAATTATCTGATAGCCAGTTGAACTGCTCGATATAGGTTTGTTCCGGCTGATCTCCAGCATCGGTTCCTTTAACCGCATCACCCGAAGTGATACCTCCGAACACATAGTTCGAGCTAGTAGACGTACGACCCACATTTCCTGATCCTACACCGTCCAATAATGAATATGCACCCACTAATAGGGCATTAACTCCATTTTTATTACTTAATGAAGCTAAGTTTGCCGCTCCTTGTGGTGCGATTTCAAAGAAACTATCTGAACAAGAAAAATTCAGGCCGACAGTCGCTAAAATTGATAATATGATTAATTTTTTCATTTTTTTATCTGTTTTATTTACAAATGTTAGCTTAATTAAAATCCTACTTTTAAACCAATATTATATGATTTAGCTACCGGGAAAGCTCCTTCGTCAATACCCATGTGGATATCTTGGTTATCGTTTCCTGAAGTTCTCAAGTTAATATCTGGATCTAAACCTCTGTAATTCGTGAAAGTAAACAAGTTTTGTCCTTGGACATAAACTTGTAAAGCGCTCAATTTTAATTTTTTAATGATTGTATTTGGCACCGTGTAGGTCAATTGGATATTTTTAATTCTAAAGTATGAGCC
The DNA here is from genome assembly GCA_945866095.1 of Spirosoma fluviale. Classification (GTDB taxonomy): domain Bacteria; phylum Bacteroidota; class Bacteroidia; order Cytophagales; family Spirosomataceae; genus Aquirufa; species Aquirufa fluvialis_A. The sequence continues at coordinate 26,487 of CAMBGA010000016.1, read as the reverse complement.
ATCTTCAACCATGTAAGATGATATCTGCTGACTTGTTGCATCTTGAGAATTTAAACGAGGTAACATAGCTACATCTCCTTGCTTTTTCCAAGAATTATACAACATTTCCTTCGAACGATTTCCTTGGAATGTATTGAAATCTATCCAATAACGGGTATAGTTAAAAATTTCATTGCCTTGAACACCTTGTCCAAAAAGCGTTAAATCCCAGTTTTTGTACCCTAACGAAACATTTAAACCATAATTAAAATCTGGATGTGGATTACCAATAATAGTTTTATCCGCAGCTGTTACCACTCCATCTCCATTTACATCACGGAATTTAAATACACCCGCTCTTGTATACGTAGATCCAAAAGCTTTGGGTGCTGAAGCCGCTTCCGCATCATCTTTAATAACACCGTCAACAATATATCCAAAGAAACTTGCGATAGGTAAGCCAGCTTTAGTTACTGAAATAGCTGGTAAACGTGTACCAAATCCAAATACAGTTGCATTAGGGTCATTGTTCAATTTAACTACGTTGTTTTTGTACATCGAGTACATGGCTCCAACCGTGTATCGAATATCTCCGATTTGATCACGGTACGTTAAACTTAAATCAAATCCAGAATTATTCACCTCACCAATATTTACAAAAGGAATGCTCGCATTACCAGCTGTTTTAGGGATAGGTACCTGCGTTAACATGTCAGATGTGGTACGAGAATAAACATCCAACGCAACATCTAACTTATTGTTCCATAAAGAAGCATCTAAACCTACGTTAGTTGACGTGTTCGTTTCCCAACGGCCATTCGAGTTACCAAATTGTGCTAAATCGAAACCGGTTGCGATAGAACTTCCTGAACCTGTGATATCGTATGCGTTGTTATTCGGATCTGGTATGAATAAGGTAGATGCGTTATATACGTTTGGAATTAACTGATTACCTGTTTTACCCCAACCCGCACGAAGTTTCATGTCATTAATAAATGTTAAGTCCTTCATGAAAGCCAGTTCCGATAAACGAATACCCACTGAGAATGCAGGAAAAATACCATAACGGTATGCCGGAGCAAAACGTGATGATCCATCGCGACGAATCGTAAAGTCAGCTAATAACAATTCTTTATACGCGTAGTTCACTTTTCCGAATTGTGAGAACAAAGCTGTAATCGGTGAACCACCTCCTGAATTTGAAAGACCTGCTGCCGCACCATTATTTAAATAACGATAAGAAGGATCATCAAAAGCAAAGTTTGAACGTTGCGCATTAAATCCAAAACCATACGTTGACACCGCTTCAGTACCTACTAAAACATTCACCGAATGATCTCCAATTGTTTTTGCATAATTCAATGTGTTATACCAAGTAATCGCACGGTCATAAGAGTTTGAAACAGTTAAGCTGTTTGCATTACGAGCCTCAACCGCTTCGATATTTCTATTGTAGAATTCAGATCTGTTGTAGTTATTAAATTCAAAACCTAAACTAGTTCTTGCCTTTAAATCTTTAATGATTTCATACTCACCATAAACGTTTCCGAAAATATGTGTAGCTCTTACAGGGTTATCCTTTTCTCTAAATAAAATAGCGAAAGGATTGGTTGCGTTTCCTAAATTTTGTCCACGTGATCCCGCAAAACCATTCAAGTCAGATGAGTTAGTACCCCCTAAAGCTTTTGGCCCACCCGTAATATCATATACTGGAATCATTGGGTGAATCCGCCAGGCTAACATCATTGAATTACTCTCAGAGTTATTACCACTTGGCGTTCCTTGTCTCTCATCATACGTGATCGTTACATTTTCTCCAAAAGTCAAGTTGCCTTTTTTGAATTCTGTATTGGCACGAACTGAATATCTTTTGTAGGCAGTATATTTCAAGATACCATCTTGAGCGAAATAATTAGCCGAAATAGCAAATTTACCACCTTTAGATCCACCTGTTGCACCCACTTGATAACTAGAAATGTTAGCAGGTCCGAAAATAACATTTTGCCAATCAGTTCCTTCTTTGTTTGCTTTCGTAATATTAAAAGCCGTTTTATTTAAATTAGGATCAGCTAGGTCATTTGTATAGGTATAATTGGCTGGCAATGTTCCGTAAATGTTTGGATAAATGTAATCCGCGATTGTTTGTGAACCATCTGCACCAAAACGATATTGAATCGATGGAGAAGTTCCAGCTGGTCTTCCTGCGCCTATTTCAGACTCGTAATAGTATTGACCTAATTCCTTTGTATTCAACATACCGATCGTTTTACCCACATCTTGCATACCCGTGTACATGTCAAAAGTTATTTTTGGCTCACCTTCACTTCCACGCTTAGTCGTAATGATTACAACTCCATTGGCCGCACGAGCACCATAGATAGAAGCTGCAGAAGCATCTTTCAATACCTGCATTGATTCAATATCATTTGGGTTGATTTGGTTCAAAGTTCCTTGAGTAGGTACTCCATCAATTACGTACAATGGGCTATTGTTGTTAATAGAACCAAAACCACGTACACGAACCATCGTTCCACCACCCGGTGAGTTGTCATTACCAACCGTCACACCCGCAGCGCGACCTTGTAACATTTGAGTTACAGAAGCAGAAGGTACCGCGTTAAGTTCTTTCGCACTTACCACAGTTACAGCACCTGTAATGTCTTTTTTACGTTGAGATGCATAACCTGTCACGATTACCTCGTTCAATTGGCTTACATCATCAGCTAGCGTAATCGCTAAAGTGGATTTACCACCTACGGCAACTGTTTGGCTTACATACCCAACAGATGTGAATGTTAGTTCTGCATTAGAACTTTTAACATTTATAGAGAATGCTCCATTACCATCAGAAGTTGTACCTACGGTACTTCCTTTGACAACAATAGAAACTCCTGGAATGCCCTGACCACCTGAGTCCTGAACTTTTCCCGCTACTTTTCGGTCTTGACCAAATGAAACCCATGATAGGGTTAACATTAATGCCATCATGAAGACCACTCTGCTTACGTAGAATTTTGTTTTCATATAAAATGAATTAAGGGTTTAATTCTCCTTTGCATTATACATCGAAGAAATTTGAACGTCAAAATTAAATATATTTATTTTAGAAATAAATCTTTTTAAATATTTTTTTGATTTTTTATGAACTTTTAATGATTTGTTCATTAAACGTTATTTACAATTTAATGTAGCTAGAACACCTATAGTTTATTCAAGGTCTTTGTTTACCTTTGTCTTTTTAAAATCAATAGATAAATTTTTATGTTAAATCTTGTTTTATTTGGCCCTCCAGGTGCCGGTAAAGGAACTCAATCGGCTAAAATCATTGAAAAATATGGTTTGATTCATTTGTCAACAGGCGATTTACTTCGTGCTGAGATTCAGGCGAATACACCTTTGGGTTTAGAAGCTAAGAAATTAATGGATCAAGGTATTTTAGTTCCAGATTCTGTGGTGATTGGAATGATTGAAAATAAATTGAACGAGAATAAGTCGGCCAATGGCTTTATTTTCGATGGCTTTCCACGTACCGTTGCCCAAGCAAATGCCTTAGATGTTTTGTTAATTGGCCATCATTTGTCCATCACTCAAATGATTGCTTTGCAAGTGGGAGATGAGGAATTAACTCAGCGTTTATTGTCCCGTGGAAAATCCTCAGGACGCCCAGATGATCAAAATGAAGATTTGATTCGTAAGCGTGTGCAGGAATACAACGAAAAAACGGCTCCCGTGGCATCGCATTATGCGGACCAAGGAAAGTTTAAGGGGATTAGCGGAGTAGGGGAAATCGAGGAGATTTTTGAACAGATTGTTGCCATTATCGAGTCATAATCAAATGTAATTTTTTAGGCGCGAGCATCGTGTCTTTACAGTTTTAAGACACGATTATCGTGCCTCTACAAAGCATCAATCGAATTATATGACTTCAAATTTCATCGATTACGTTAAAATTAACCTTCGTTCAGGACATGGCGGAAGTGGCTCTTCACATTTTAGAAGAGAAAAACACGTTCCCAAAGGTGGTCCAGACGGAGGAGATGGTGGTCGAGGAGGTCATATATATTTAGTGGGGACCACCCAGCAATGGACTTTGCTCCATTTAAAATATCAAAAACATATAATTGCCGATAATGGAAATGGGGGCGAAGGCGCCCGTAGATCAGGATCAGAAGGTGATGATGTCTATATTCAAGTGCCTTTAGGTACCATTGTGAAGGATGGAGAGACCGAAGAGTTTTTGGCAGAAGTAACCGATGACGGCCAAAAAGTGCTTTTATTGCCTGGAGGCCGAGGTGGATTAGGTAATTTTCATTTTAAATCCTCCACCAATCAGTCACCTCGTCATGCACAACCAGGCGAGCCTGGCCAAGAACGTTGGGTCATCATGGAATTGAAAGTACTAGCGGATGTAGGCCTGGTAGGGTTTCCAAGTGCAGGTAAATCAACCTTATTATCTGTCATTTCTGAGGCAAAACCTGAAATCGGTGATTATCCATTTACCACACTAGTGCCTAATTTAGGGGTAGTCGCCTACCGGGATTACAAATCGTTTGTGGTCGCCGATATTCCGGGTATTATTGAAGGGGCTGCGGAAGGAAAAGGCTTAGGCGTTCGATTTTTAAGGCATATTGAACGAAATTCTATTTTATGTTTTTTGATTCCATCAGATGCCACAAATTGGGGTGATGAATACAAAATATTAGTTGGGGAATTGCAGAAATACAACCCTGAAATGTTAAGTAAACGTAGGGTTTTAGTCGTTTCAAAAATGGATCTGTCCATTCCAGAAATGAAAGTTGAGATGCGCGAAAGCCTCCCAGCAGATCTTCCACTTGTTTTTATCTCTTCCATAACCCAAGAAGGTATTCAAGAATTAAAGGACATTTTATGGGGAACTTTGCAAGAGGAAAATAAAAATCTTCAAAGGCCTGAACTCCTTAATGAAAATATAGAAATCGAAGAGTAGCGGTATTTATTTCACTTGCTTGGCCATAAAGGCAATGCCCTCATTAAAACTGCTAGGCGAGTAACCCAAAACACTTTTAGCTTTATCTAAGATAAATCCAGTGCGCAATGGCCTTTTAGCTGGTTGTGAGAAGGTAGATGAATCCGCTTTCTGAATCAATTCTTGGGGTAAGTTGTAAAATTCAGCCGTTTTAATGGCCATCTCATAAGGAGTTAGGAAATCACTACCCGAGATATTGAATATTCCTTGGACGTGGTTTTTCGTGATGAGCCAACAACCCATCGCCAAATCTTCTGCAAGGGTAGGGGTCCGAAACTGGTCTGTCACCACATTAATCGTCTTTCCCTCTTCCAGCGATTTTTTAACCCACAAAATGATATTGGTACGACTCATATCCTCGACAATTCCAAAAACCAAAATGGTTCTTGCAATTCCCCATTTAATCGTAGATGCTTGAAGTAATTGTTCCGCCTTTAATTTACTTTCTCCATATATAGAGATTGGACACGGTTTAGCATTTTCATCGTAAGGCCCAGAAAGCCCGTCAAAAATAAAGTCAGTAGATACGTGGCAGAAAAATGTGTTATTCGACTTACATGCATTAATTAAATAGGAAACCGCCGTCACATTTAATAATTCACATCCCTCAGGATCAGCTTCACAGGTATCGACATTCGTCATGGCGGCCGTATGAATTACTGCATCAGGCTGATAGGTTTTAAAAACCTCGAAAACTTCAACTTCATTCGTGATGTCAAGGGAAACGTAGGTATACTTCAAATTCCCAGTGAGGCGATTTGGGCCTTTAGCGGTGGCAATTAATTTAATTTCAGGAAACTGGCTCAACAAGTGAACTAGTTTTTGACCTAAAAGGCCATTAGATCCCGTAATTAAAATCGTTTGTTCCATGCTATTTTATTGGGAAATTTGTCTCCTAATTTCTTTCAACAATTCACTGGCTCCCGCGCCAATTAATTGATCTGCTAATTTTTGACCTAATTCAATCGGATTTTTTCCTACAAGAGAAAACTCGATTTTTTGTTGGCCATCTAAGCTTAATACACCACCGGTCAAATTTACAACATCTTTTTCAATATGAGCATGCCCATACACCGGGACGCTGCAGCCTCCATCTAGTTTGGATAAAAGTTCACGCTCCGCTAAAATGCATATTTCGGTCGCCTCATGATTGCATGCGGATCGAATGATGTTTTGCAAATCCGTGGACAGTGTCTTCGCACATTGAATCGCCACAGATCCTTGACCCACCGCAGGGATAAATTGATCCAAAGGTAAATGTTCTGTAATATAAGCCGACATACCCATGCGATATACACCAGCATAGGCTAGGATCATCGCGTGGCAGTCGCCGTTTTTCAACTTCTCTAATCGAGTTTGTAAATTCCCCCGCATCTCCACCGGCTTTAAGCTAGGATAAAGATGTCCTAAAAATGCCCTTCGGCGTGTGGATGATGTACCAATCTGATGAGGTCCTGGGGTATTCAATGTGAAATTTGGATCTAAACTAAGCAACACATCATGCGATTTTTCTCTTTCCGTAAAGGCAATCAATTGTAAATCTTCGGGAAGCGTCGACGGAAGGTCTTTGGCAGAATGCTGAGCGATGTCAATGTCTCCATTTCGCAACATCTGTTCGAGTTCTTCGGTGAACACCCCTTTTGAGCCAATTTTCGAAAGTGATCGATCTAAAATTTGATCACCTTTGGTCGATATCGCAATTAATTCATAGTTGAGCCCCGCCTTTTCCAAATACGAGCCTATGTAATTTGCCTGCCAAATGGCCAGCGCTGAATTTCGGGTTCCTATTTTAACTTTTCGCATGGAAAATTCGAATTAGTTGGAGCGAAAGATCTAGGTGGAGCATTTTGGCACGTGCATTTCTTTCCAAGTGATAATGTACTTCTGAAACTTTTTCACTCATTTTTCCGATGGCTTCCCCCGTTAATGTTTTTGAAAAGTTTTCGATAAATCCACGTTCTTTTTCAAGCGATTTAATGAGTTGGGACGTACCCGATATTTGGTATAAACATTGCCTAAATATATGCAAAGTGTGTTCTAACACACTTTTTTGATCCTCTTTGCTGAATGCATCAAACTGATCGGCCAACAATGAAATTTTGATCAGGTTTTTTGAATAGACTGCCCGCATCCACTCGGCAAACCAAGTCGTTGCACTCATATTTTCGTTCATCGCTTTGTCCAGTGCCCAAGAAATATTTCCCTCGCAGGTAATAGCTAGTTGCTGCGCTTTTTCCATTTCAATACCTGTTTTTTCGGTTAGGAAGGGGGCTAAATCTGCTTCGTCAACGGTCCCTACATTAATGCGTTGGGTTCTTGATATGATCGTAGTCAACAACTTTTGTGGATCCGAACAGATTAAAATAAATAAGGTAGATGAGGGCGGTTCCTCAAGTGTTTTCAATAAAGCGTTTCCGGAAGACAGATTTAGTGTTTCGGCATTCCAAATAAATACAATTTTAAAGGGAGCCTCAAAAGGCTTCAGGCTTATTTTTTGAATGAGCTTCCTCGTTTCTTCAACGGGTATATTTCCTTGTCTGTTGCCTTCCGCACCCAAATAGCTTAACCAATCGGCTAAGGTGCGAAAAGGTGACTCCAATATAAATTTTCTCCATTCCGGTAAAAATGCATCGGATTCCGCGTCTTTGACCTTTTTTGTGGTGATGGAGGGGAATACATATACGATATCTGGATGTATTCCTTTGTGGACTTTTTGGCAACTCGGACAAGTTCCACAGGCATCATCACCTTCCTTTTGAGTACAGAATAAATAGGATACAAAAGCCAAGGCCATCGCCGTTTGTGTGCCACCCGTTGGCCCCTGAAACAATTGGGCATGCGCAATGTGCTGATTTTGCACGGCATTGCTTAATTGCTTTTTGACCACATGTAAACCTGGGATGTCCTGAAATCGCATGGAGGATTATTAGAAAGTACTAATTTCGTAAAGTTGCTTCCTCTTTCCAAATTTGTTCAATGAGTTCGGCCGAATTTTCTGCTAATTCTTGATTTTTTGCTTTTGCCCATTTCTTGGCATTGGCTAGCGCTTTATCAAATGCATATTTTTTTACGTTGGGATACTCCCCCCAAGTTAACGAAGGAATGAATTTGGGCAAAAATTGAATGCCACTTATATTGGAATGATTGCCGACCACGGTCCCCGTATTAAATCGTGTGCCGATACCCGTCGTGACAAAATCTCCCATGATTACTCCAAGCGATTTGGTATTGGTCTTACGCGGCTTTGCCGTTGAGTAGTCGAAAATATCCACCTCATTCAAATCATTTTTAACATTCGAGGTACAAGTCATGGCTCCCCAATTGCAAAACGACCCTATAATCGATGATCCGGCGTACCCATCATGTCCTTTATTTGAATAGGGGTAAAAAATGGAATTGCTTATTTCACCGCCTACTTTACAGTGAGGTGCAATGGTCGTAAATGGCCTTATTTTAGATCCTAAATTGGTCACTGAATGATCTAAAATAGCTGCGGGTCCTTGAATTAATGTACCTATTTGAATACTAACGTGTTTCCCAATATAAATGGGTCCTTGGCTTGCATCTAAAATACTGCCTTTTAAATCGGCTGTGGCGTCTATAAAGCAATTTTCAGGATGGATGAGGATATTGCCGTTTTCTTTTAAATGATTTTGGTCAAATGTATTTGGTTTTATTTCCTTTTTAAGCAATGCTGCATTTAGGCTTAAAAGGTCTTCGAATTTTGAGAAAAATACTGGATTGGCTTGGGAGTTAATGGTATTCCAGTCGGCCGAGGGTACGACCAAACCCCTAAAGGCGATCAGCTGTCCTTGAAAAAATAAGTTGGTTTGCTCGGGCAAGTTTTCCAGTTCCTGAATGAGTTCTTGGCTTGGAAGGACTGACCCTAAAATATGTAATGCGTTGGGTTGTTTTTCAGCCGCACCCCAACTTATTTTGGCGTTCGTTGCGGCACTCCATTTTTCATGAATTTTTGATAGACCAATCCAATGCTCAGCCAAGCTACGTATATAGCTTATCGGTCGCAGGTTTTGGGTGATTTTTGGATCGTTAAAAAGATGTATGGCTTTCTCCATGATGCAAATTACAAAAAAAGCCTCGACAAGATTATTGAAGAGGCTTTAATGTATATTTTTGAAGAAAATTAACTCTTCGCGTAACGCTTGTTGAATTTATCTACACGTCCAGTGGTATCTAATAATACATTTTTACCTGTATAGAATGGATGTGATTGTGAGGATACCTCGACTTTATATACCGGGTAAGTTGCACCTTCAAATTCTGTTGTTTCTGTTGTTGCTGCGCAAGAACGAGTTAAAAACTTGTAATCTGAAGATAAATCATGGAATACGACTTGCTTGTATTCTGGATGGATGTCTTTTTTCATTTTATTTTTTTTTGGACGATTCCCTGCCGTCATTTTATTTGTATCAATGAAGCCACTGGGATTTAGGCTCATTTAATCGGGTTGCAAAAATAGACAAATTTTATAGATCTAGCAAAACTTTTGTGTTATTTTTTTGTGTTTTTAGAGCCAATGAAAGCGTTTTACAAATCCTAAAAATATTTTTATTGGACTTTTCCAAGAGGCAACTTGCTTAATGATTTGAATTTATGGGAGTTGAATATTGCAATTTAAATATGCCTCTTTTTTAATGTTTTTTTAAGAAAATAATGTTTGCAAGTAGATGTGTTTTTTTCTAATTTTACTGAGAAGGAATTCAAGCAAAAACGCCGATTTTTTTGACCGCATTCCCCTCTAGTTTTAAGCAATTTTAAATTATATTTTTAGGAAACACATGTACGTAATTAAAAGAGACGGTCGTCGCGAATCTGTCAAGTTTGACAAAATCACAGCTAGGATAGAAAAACTTTGTTACAGTTTAGATCCCTTTTTTGTCCAACCCTTAGAGGTGGCCAGAAAAGTTATCTCTGGTTTGTATGATGAAGTCAAAACTACTGAATTGGATAATTTGGCAGCGGAGACAGCGGCATCGTTGACGACAAAGCATCCTGACTATGCTGTACTAGCGGCTAGGATTGCCATATCTAATTTACATAAGAATACGTTGAAATCGTTTTCGGCTACGATGAAGCGCTTGTTTACTTACGTAGATCCTAAAACTGGGCAAAATGCTGCTTTGTTATCAAAGGAGGTTTATGATATCATTAAGAAGAATGCGGTAGAGTTGGATGAGGCGATTATCTATGACCGTGATTTCGGTTATGATTATTTTGGTTTCAAGACTTTAGAGAAATCATATCTCTTAAAATTGGAGGGCCAAATAGCTGAACGCCCGCAACATATGTTGATGCGTGTGGCGGTGGGTATTCACCAAACAGATCTTGCTTCCGCTATCGAGACCTATAATTTGCTTTCGGAGCGTTGGTTTACGCATGCAACCCCTACTTTATTTAATGCGGGTACTCCGAAGCCACAGATGTCATCTTGTTTTTTGTTGACTACACAAGATGATTCGATTGAAGGAATTTACGATACGTTAAAACAAACAGCTAAAATTTCACAATCGGCTGGTGGTATAGGTTTAAGTATTCACAATATTCGTGCGACGGGTTCTTACATTAAGGGTACTAATGGTACGTCCAATGGCATTATCCCTATGCTTCGTGTATTTAATGATACGGCGCGTTATGTAGATCAGGGCGGTGGAAAACGTAAAGGTTCTTTTGCTATCTATTTGGAGCCTTGGCATGCGGATGTTTTTGAATTTTTAGAATTAAAAAAGAATCACGGGAAGGAAGAGATGCGTGCAAGGGATTTGTTTTATGCCCTTTGGATTCCAGATTTATTCATGAAGCGTGTTGAAGATAATGAGGAGTGGTCTTTATTCTGTCCACATGAGTGTCCAGGATTATCCGACACGCATGGAGAAGAGTTTGAGGCATTATACCATAAATATGAGTTAGAAGGTAAGGCTCGTCAGGTGGTTAAGGCACAAGAATTATGGTTTAAAGTATTAGAATCTCAAACCGAGACCGGTACACCCTACATGTTGTACAAAGACCATGCGAATAGCAAATCAAATCAAAAGAATTTAGGTACAATTAAATCTTCGAATTTATGTACTGAAATTATTGAGTATACGTCTAAAGATGAGGTGGCTGTTTGTAATTTGGCTTCCTTGGCTTTGCCTAAATATGTGAAGGCCAATGAAAAAGGTGTGAATGAATTTGATCACGCTAAATTATATGACGTAACTAAATCGGCGACTAAGAATTTAAATAAGATTATTGACGTCAACTACTATCCTGTCCCTGAGGCTCGTAATTCAAATTTACGTCACAGGCCTATTGGATTAGGAGTTCAAGGATTAGCGGATGTGTTTATTATGTTGAGAATGCCATTTGAGTCATCTGAGGCACAACAATTAAACAAAGATATTTTTGAAACCATTTATTATGCTTCGATGGAAGCATCCATGGAATTAGCCATTAAAGAAGGACCATATTCCACTTGGGAGGGTTCACCTATTTCTAAGGGTATTTTCCAGTTTGATATGTGGAATGTTACACCAAGTTCAGGGCGTTGGGATTGGGAGAGTTTACGTGAAAAAGTAGTTAAAAATGGGGTTCGCAATTCCTTATTGGTTGCGCCAATGCCTACAGCTTCCACTTCACAAATCTTAGGTAATAACGAGTGTTTTGAGCCATATACATCCAATATTTATGCTAGACGTGTTTTGTCAGGTGAATTTGCGGTGGTGAACAAGCATTTGTTGAAGGACTTGATCAAGTTAGGACTATGGAATGAATCCATGAAAAATAAATTGATTTCAGCGAACGGTTCGGTACAGGGTATTCCTGAGATTCCTAAAGATCTTAAGGAATTGTACAAAACGGTTTGGGAGATTAAGCAAAAAACTATTTTAGAAATGGCTGCTGACCGTGGAGCATACATCTGTCAGTCTCAAAGTTTAAATATTCATATTCAAGATGTGAATTTTGGCAAGCTAACTTCGATGCACTTCCACGCGTGGAAACTTGGTTTAAAAACAGGCATGTACTATTTACGTACAAAGGCAGCTGCTGATGCCATAAAGTTTACTATCGAGAAGCAAGCGGAAGTTCAAATTGAGCAAACAAATAATGTGAACGAAACAGAATTGCAATATGCTGCCCATACAGCACAGGCAGCTGCTTCCTTTTCTGCCGATGCCGCACAAAATCAGTCTGATATGGCTTGTTCCTTAGATAATCCGGAGGAATGTGATGCTTGTGGTTCATAAGAAAAAATGAGAAATACATATTTAAATCACTTGATTGAGAAGTCAAGTGATTTTTATGTTTTAATGCGATAATGACCATGGTAAATAAGGGAAGACTTTTTTTGTTTTTTTTAGCTTTGATGTTGTTTGGGGCATTTCTGCGGTCATATCATATCGACTCTTTTGGACTTTCTGGAGATGAAAAACAAAGTGCTTTAATCGCGGTCGCCAACACAAATTATGGCGGTATGGGAAAATTACTGAACCCACCTGCAACGTTTACGCCATCAGATTTTTGGGAAAGCCGTGGTATCAAATCATGGTTGGATGCAGACGCTCGGGGAGATGTTAGTGGGAATAGTTTGGTGCATGATATGATGTTAAAGTTATTCTCTTTCCTTTTTGGGAAGAGTGATGGTGCATTAAGATCGGTTTCTGTTTTTTTTAATTTGCTTACTTTATGGCTGTTATTTTATTGGGCTAGACGGCAAAAGCCAAATCAGGAACTTTGGCCTTTAGGAATTTTGTTATTAGCTGTGATTGAACCTTTTTTTGTGATTTATAGCCAACAAGCTAGGAATTACACGACAAGTATTTTTTTTACTACTGCAAGTAATTATTTCTTTTGGAATATGGTCGGTAAAGGGGATTCTGCTAAACCTAAAGATTTAGCCGGCTGGATATTGACGAGTTTGTGTGCACTTTTTAGCACCTATTTGACCGCTTTAGTATTAGTAGGCCAATTTATTTACCTGATTTTTATATCAAAATCTCCATGGAGTAAAATTAAAACCATGGCCTTTGGGTCTTTTGCTTTTTTAGTTCCTTTTGTTTTTTGGATGTATTGGGGGCCAGGTCAATATTTTTTTAATTATCAAAAAGATGCTGGCGCGCAATATTTGAATTATTTAAAATTAAATGGACCTGTCGTCGGCTGGATAGAGGAGTCAAATTTGATAAATCTATTCAAAAAGAGCATTGTTATTTTATCGGATATTTTTTTTGTAACGAATGATCTTTATAGACGGCATGGCAAATTCGGGGTTATTCTTCTTGTTTTCTTTCTCTTTTTAGTCGGCACATGGGTGACTAAAATCAAGGAAAAAAACGAGAGGAATTTTTATATTTTTGGTCTAATACAGATTTTTTTACCCGTTTTGGTTTTAATCATTACGGCAATTGATGCCGGTACAACTACGGGTTTTTTCTTAAGGTATGCTAGCTTTGGTATACCTTTTGGGATATTCGTATCTGCCGGCCTAATTGAACATTTATTCAAATCAAATATTTGGATTAAGAGCTTATGTGCGCTGGTCGTAATCACCCAACTTTATTTTTTGATCTTCCAAATTAAGCCTTTATATAGTGATTCACATCAGAAATATACATTCTCTGAGAATAGGAGCGAAAATCCATATCCGTTAATTGCGAAAAAAATCATTAGAAGCTATCAGCCTGGAGATACGGTTTTATATCCTTCAAAAATGAACAACTTCCTAAACGCAAAAAATTTTCAAGGAAGAGTTGCAGACGTTTCTGATGCTCAGTTGGTCAACTTATATTTTAATAGTGAATTGAATTTTGTTCAAAAAATAGATACTATCTACAAAGATTCTGTAATTTTAAAAAAGAAAGACGGTCAAAAAATTCTTATTTTTGATTTTAAACAAGGTAAATACCGCTTTTAAAAAATATGCCAGTTTTCACACCACAAGTTTCATTTGTAATTCCAGTTTATAACGAAGAGAGTAATCTTCCGATGTTAGTAGATCGGGTTGTGAAAATCATGGATCAGTCTGCAATTCATTTAGAGGCTGTTTTAGTGGATGATGGTAGTCGAGATAACTCTCGTCAAATTCTTCAGCAATTGGCCTTAAGTGATCCTCGTTTTCATGTCATTTTACTTTCAAGAAATCATGGGCATCAATTGGCGCTAACTGCAGGATTATCTGTGGCTCGTGGGAGTGAAGGGGTATTCGTTTTAGATGGCGACTTGCAAGATCCACCAGAATTAATGGATACTTTTTATAGTAAACACAAAGAAGGTTATGATGTGGTATATGCTATCAGAGAAAAGCGAAAGGAAGTATTTTATAAAAGATTTGCCTACTTTATTTTTTATCGAATTTTAAAGAAAATTGCTAACATAGAAATTCCGTTAGATAGTGGCGATTTCTCATTCATCAGCAGAAGAGTTGTGGATGTGTTAAATAAAATGCCGGAGGAAAGCCGATTTATTCGTGGTATGAGAACATGGATTGGGTTTAAGCAAATCGGAATTGCCTATGATCGGCAAGAAAGAGCTTCAGGAGATTCAAAATATTCTTTTGGCAAATTAGTCCAATTAGCACTCAATGGAATTTATAATTTCAGTGAATTCCCTGTAAAATTTGTTATGATTTTGGGTGGTCTTGCCATTAGCTCCTCCGTTTTATACCTAATTTCTGTCATTATTAAAAAGATGTTTTTCGATCAAGTCATTGAAGGATTTACAGCTTTACTTTTTGTGGTTATTTTATTTGGTGGGATTCAATTATTAGCTATTGGGATATTAGGCGAATATATTTTACGTATATTTTTCCAATCAAAAAGTCGGCCTAACTTTATTATAGAAACAGAAATTTTAGATGGTCAGGTTAATAATGAACTTGAAATCTAGTTCACATAATCATTTTTAAGTTTGGCAATCCTGAAATTTATTGCAACAACTTTTATAATAAATGTCACCAATAGTCTAATTTGTTGAGCACAAAAGGAAAATACGGTTATTAAATCAATTGAAAACTATGGCTAGAATAGCTCTGTTAATTTATTCACTCATTGGTGCGTTAAATATCTTGTCGGCAGTCATCGAGCAACCTCTACTTCGTACGTTAACAAAGCCTTTATTGATGCCGATGCTCTTGCTGTATGTTTTTTTTCAAACGCATATTGTAATCCGAAATAAGTTAATTTTTATTCTTGTTTTTGCCTGGCTCGGCGATGTATTTTTATTATTTCAAGGAAATTCACCGCTGTATTTTCAGTTAGGATTAGCCTCATTCTTAATCATGCAAATAGGTTATATTCGTCTTTTTTCATCACAAAGTTCTGAAGGCAATTTTAATTTGCGCCAATGGTTCTCATGGCCTATCATTCCTATATTAATTTACGTTTTTGGTTTTTTAGCTTTTTTACTACCTCGTATCCCAGCCGCATTATACATTCCTGTAGGATTATATGCAGTTGCGCTCGGCTCAATGCTTTATGCCGCCTACTTAAGAAAAATGGATTCATCCTACTATTTTATATTGATAGGTGCTATCTTTTTTATCATTTCTGATAGCTTATTAGCTTTAGCCAAGTTTTATTATTCCTTTCCCGGGAATTCAATCATGATTATGGGAACTTATATCCCTGCCCAATTGCTACTAATCTTAGGTTTATGTAAATTGCAGCTTAAGAATTAATTTAATAGCATGCCGGTTTCTACATTGACTCCTACAATCTTATCGGAATTAGCTGAAAAATTACAAGGATCCCTGTTCACGGATACAGTGATGAGGACTTTGTATGCAACGGATGCGTCTGCCTACCGTGAAATGCCTTTAGGTGTGGCCATTCCTGAGACGATTGAAGATATTCAAACGTTAATTTCTTTTGCAGATAAGCATCAAATTCCAATAATTCCAAGGACGGCAGGGACCTCTTTAGCGGGCCAGGTGGTTGGTTCTGGCCTTATAGTGGATGTATCTAAGTATTTCAGCCGTATCATAGAAGTAAATAAAGAGGAATCTTATGTTTGGGTAGAATCAGGTGTCGTTCGTGATGTCTTAAATTTCGAATTGAAAAAACAGGGTTTATTTTTTGGGCCTGAAACTTCTACCGCTAATCGTGCCATGATGGGTGGAATGCTGGGAAATAATTCCTGCGGATCTAATTCCATCGTTTATGGTTCTACTCGTGACCATGTTTTAGCTGTTGAAGGATATTTATCGGATGGTACTTTTGTGACATTTGAAGCGGAAGATCCATTTAAAACCCTTTCTAATTTGCCTGAGGGCAGTCGTTTGCATAAAATTTATTCGGAAACGCTACGTGTTTTATCAGACCCTATCATTCAAAATAATATCATTTCTGAGTTTCCTAAGCCTAGTATTAATCGACGAAATACAGGTTACGCACTCGACACGTTAGTTAATTCCAGTTCATTTATTGCTGGAAAGCCGAGCTTCAATTTTTGTAATCTTCTCGCAGGTTCCGAGGGAACACTTTGTTTTGTTACTCGCATTAAATTGCACGTTGATCCCTTGCCACCCGCGCATTTGGGTTTAGTTTGTGCACATTTTAATACAATTGATGAAGCGTTAAGAGCTAATTTAATTGCCTTGACGTTTAATCCATCTGCGTCCGAATTAATGGATCATTATATTTTGGAATGTACCAAAGCCAATCCTGAACAAAGTCAAAATCGTTTCTTTGTTCAAGGGGATCCAGGGGCTATATTGGTCGTTGAACTACGTGGAGATGATGCAAACGAGGTTGCTGATCAAGCCCAGAAACTGGAGAAGGCCATGCGAGCTGCAGGTTTTGGCTATCATTTTCCTTATGTAACAGGTGATGGAGTAAAAAAAGTGTGGGATTTGAGAAAGGCGGGTTTGGGTCTACTGTCCAATTTACCAGGAGATGAAAAGGCTGTGGCTGTAATTGAAGATACCGCTGTGGATGTGCAAGATTTGCCCGCTTTCATAGCGGAATTCAACCAGATACTGACAGCTAATCATTTATATTGTGTGCACTATGCGCATGCAGGTTCTGGTGAATTGCATTTAAGGCCCATCATTAATTTAAAAACAGAGGAGGGACACCAACAGTTTCGACACATTGCCGAAGAAATTGCCCGACTCGTAAAAAAATATCACGGTTCACTTTCAGGAGAACACGGTGACGGGAGATTGAGAGGTGAATTTATTCCGTGGATGGTCGGTGAAGCGAATTATCAATTGATGCGTGATTTAAAGTCGTGGTGGGATCCCAAGGGAATATTTAACCCCAATAAAATTGTCGATACGCCGCCGATGGATACTTTTTTGCGGTATGAGGCGGGCCAACAAACACCCGAATTTAATACAGCTTTTAGGTATAAGGATCAAGATATTTTGCAGCATGCCGAGCAATGTAATGGTTCAGGGGATTGTCGAAAAACACCAATTTCGGGAGGTACCATGTGTCCATCTTTTATGGCAACTCGGAATGAAAAAGAAACGACTCGGGCTCGTGCCAATATTCTAAGGGAGTTTTTAACACGTTCTACGCAACCTAACCGCTTTAATCACAAAGAGATTAAAGAAGTAATGGATTTGTGTTTGGCGTGTAAAGGTTGCAAGGCTGAATGTCCGTCCAACGTGGATGTGGCGAAATTGAAAATGGAATTTTTATACCAGTACCAAAAAGAGAACGGTACCCCTTTGCGGAGTTGGTTAGTAGGTCATTTTGCTTCCATTTCTTCATTGGCGTCGTACGTTCCTTCAATATACAATTTGGTGATGGGGACTCCATTTATACGCCGATTAGCTAATAAAATGGTGGGTTTTCATCCGGATAGAACGATGCCATTATTGGCTAGTCAAACATTGTGGTCTTGGCTGAAAGGAAGAAAGACTATCTCTTCAACTAAATCATTGTATTTATTTGTGGATGAATTTACAAATTTCAATGATGTCGAAGTAGGCAAAAAAACAGTTCTATTATTAGAAAAATTAGGCTACGAAGTTAAAACCATTCCTCACCCAATCTCTGGGCGCTCATTTTTGTCCAAGGGTATGTTAGATGAAGCACGCCTTTTGGCTCAGGCCAATGTGGAATTGTGGTCTACTTTAATTGACGAAAATATGCCTTTAGTGGGTATCGAGCCATCCGCTATTTTAACTTTTCGAGATGAATATCCCGATTTAGTTTCAGAGGCTTGGCTTGAAAAGGCTCAGAAATTGAGTAAAAATGTGTTGTTGTTAGAAGAGTTTATTGCCCGTGAGGCTGATGCCAAACGCATCCTTAAAAGTTCTTTTAAACAGGAGAAACTTTTATTGAAGTTGCATGGTCATTGCCAACAAAAAGCCATAAGTTCTTTGGTGGCCGCCAAAAAAGCTTTGTCTTTGCCTGAAAATTATGAAGTCCAACTCATTCCATCGGGTTGCTGTGGTATGGCCGGTTCTTTTGGTTACGAAAAAGAACATTATGATTTATCGATGCAAATAGGGGAGCTGGTTTTATTTCCAACAATCCGGACACAAACGATTGAAACTGAAATAGTTGCGTCAGGTACAAGTTGCCGGCATCAAATTCACGATGGAACTCAGCGACATGCCAAGCATACCGCTGAGATTTTATTTGAAGCTTTAGTCTAAATTAGAATTTCCAGCGAACAAAAGCTTCCATCGCCTCATACTCTGCTAGTCCTAGTTGGTTGTAAATCTGGGCAGTTCCTCTATTTCGATCTTCAGCTCTTTGCCAAAATTCACGGGAGTCATCTCCTTGGAATACTACACCGTCTTTTTGGGATTGATGTTTAAAAATACCCATCCTTTTTTTGAAAACCTGATCCGGAGACATGGGAACAGCCATTTCAATTTGGTCAATATCCCACTCAGCCCATGCGCCTTTGTATAACCAAACCCAGCAATTTTTCATGTATTCGCGATGCTTGATTCTAGAAATAGCCTCAAATACTGCATCTAAGCATACTTTATGTGTTCCGTGTGGATCAGCTAAATCTCCCGCAGCGTAAATTTGATGTGGCTGAACAGTCTCGATTAAATCAATTATAAGTTGAATGTCAATTTCTGCCAATGGTTTTTTACGTATCGTACCTGTTTCGTAAAATGGCATCTCCAAGAAATGAGCATTTTCTTTTTTAATCCCTACAAACCGACAAGTATTTTTTGCTTCCCCTTTTCTGATAAGGCCTTTAATTTGTCGGACTGCGTCAATATCCAATTCGGAATCTTTTTTATTCTTTAAAAAGCGAATGGCATCTTTATATATTTTATTGGCTTTAATGTTCGGACTCTCGAATTTTTCATTGAAATCTACTACAAATTCTGCGAAACGAAGTGCTTCATCATCGGCCACGGCAATGTTACCCGTAGTTTGATAGGCCACATGAACTTCATGACCTTGGTCTTGAAGACGCTGAAACGTCCCACCCATGGAAATGATATCATCATCAGGGTGTGGAGAAAATATGATAACCTTTTTCTTAGCTGGGAAAGCTCTTTCTGGTCTATTGGTATCATCCGCATTTGGTTTTCCTCCGGGCCAACCTGAAATGGTGTGCTGCAAATAGTTAAAAACTTCAATGTTTATTTCATAAGCTTGGCCATACAAGGAAAGTAAATCAGATAGCCCGTTTTCATTGTAATCCTTGTTGGTCAACTTTAATACCGGTTTTTCTAAGTGCAACGATAGGTGAGTGACCGCTTTTTTGATCATTTTTCGATCCCATGTCACTGAGTCGACAAGCCAAGGCGTTTTAATCCGAGTTAATAAGGCAGCTGCCGTTTCATCTAAAATAAAGGTTGCGTTTGTATGTTGCTGTAAATACGATGCGGGAATATCGGAAGTAACTTGGCCTTCAACAGCCCTTGCCACACTTTCAGCTTTGTGTTCACCCCAGGCCAATAAAATGATTCGTTTGGCCTGCATGATTTTATCAATTCCTAAGGTGATCGCCTTTTTGGGAACTTTGGCTAATCCGCCAAAATCTACGGCCGCATCTATTTTAGTATTGATGTCCAAGGTCATTAATCGAGTCTTCGAATTAATAAGCGATCCTGGTTCATTAAATCCAATGTGGCCATTTCGCCCAATGCCTAATAAATGGAAATCCAATCCCCCTAGTTTCTCAATCTTATCTTCATAGTCTTTACAGAACTCTGGTATTTTTTCGATAGGCAATGTTCCATCCGGT
The DNA here is from genome assembly GCA_945866095.1 of Spirosoma fluviale. Classification (GTDB taxonomy): domain Bacteria; phylum Bacteroidota; class Bacteroidia; order Cytophagales; family Spirosomataceae; genus Aquirufa; species Aquirufa fluvialis_A. The sequence goes on along the minus strand of CAMBGA010000016.1, from coordinate 6,332 downwards.
AAATGGTAATTTGTTACCGGTATGTCAATTTGATCAAAGAGTTGTTCCTTCATGAATCGCACATAACTTTGAACAGAATCCGGCTCCATCGGGTGGTATTCGTCTAAATTAAAAGTGATTACATTTTTGAAACTTAAGCCCTCTTCTTTATGCATCCGAATAAGTTCTTGGTATACTTTTTTCGGTGAAGAACCCGTGGCTAATCCCAAAACGGCTGGTTTATTCTCCTTCGATTTTTGCCTGATTAATGCGGCCATTTCTAAGGCAACTGCCTTGGATGCTTTTTCTGAATCGGCGAAAATATGTGTCGGGATTCTCTCGTGACTGATTGCGTGTTCCATAATTAATTTTTTACATTCGATGCTACCACAATGAAATCTAATTCTAACGTGTCAAATAATCGTAATATTGTTTTAATAGACGGGTTGCCTTTTCCTAGCTCAATGGAATGAATGGTTTTAATGGCTACTCCACTTTTTTCACTCAATTCTTCCTGCTTTAATCTTAGTGTACTTCTTTTCTCTCTAATTATTTTTCCGAATATTTTTAAATCCATAGTCGATTTTTCAATGAGTAAAAATACTGCAAATACTCGTATTAAAAAATTATCAGTAATATATTACTGATAATTTAAATTTTTAATATTTTGTGATGAGTGGTCATGGGAATTGAATATTGTGCCTTAAATTTGCGTTTATGAATATGAATATTCGCGCCCTAATCATCATACTTGTTTGCCTAAGTTTTTCCAATTTAGTTGTAGCCCAGAAATCTACATTAAGTGGTTACTTAAAAGATGCCTTGAATGGGGAAGGTTTAATCGGTGCCAATGTATATGTGAAGGAATTGAAAGTCGGCAACGCTTCAAACACCTATGGTTTTTACAGTATTACCTTAAATCCCGGTGAATATACCTTGGTTTTCAGTTCAAGCGGATATGAAAAAATCGAACGAAAAGTCCTTTTTTCAGGAGTTTCTCAAGTACTTAATTTGGAATTTAAATCAACTAATAAAGAATTAGATGAGGTGGTCGTTCGCTCGAGAGCCATAGACGAAAATGTTAAGGGGATTGAAATGTCAGTGAATAAAATTGACATCAAAACCATTCGGAAAATACCTGCATTACTGGGAGAAGTCGACTTAGTTAGAGCCATTCAGCTTTTGCCGGGTGTGTCTACCGTGGGAGAAGGTGCTTCAGGTTTTAATGTTCGTGGTGGGGGTGTAGACCAGAATTTAGTCTTATTAGATGATGCTCCTGTCTATAACTCTTCCCATTTATTTGGTTTTTTCTCCGTATTTAATCCGGATGCAGTTAAAGATGTAAAACTTTATAAAGGAGGTATTCCAGCTCAATATGGCGGCAGAGCGTCTTCCATATTGGACGTCAAAATGAAGGAAGGTAATTCCAAAAAGCTAGAGGTTAATGGAGGCATTGGGGTTATATTTTCTCGTTTTTCTATTGAGGCGCCCATTATAAAAGATAAAGCTTCATTCATTTTTGCCGCAAGAAGATCCTATATTGACATTTTGGCTAAGCCTTTTTTAACGGGCAACAATGCAAATGCTTCGTTTAATTTTTATGATTTAACGGCCAAGGTTAATTACAACATCAATGCTAAAAATACCGTTTTCCTTTCTGGTTACTTTGGCCGAGATGTCTTTGGGACGAGTTTTGGTTTTAACTGGGGCAATGGAACCATCTCATCTCGTTGGAATCATGTGTTTTCTGAAAAGTTATTTATGAACGCTACGGCTTTTTATAGTAATTATGATTATTTATTAGACTCTGATATCGAAAATAAAAGACCCAATGACTCATTTAAATGGTCATCTAATATTGAAAATTTAAGCATTAAGCCTGATTTTACCTATTACGTTAATCCGACAAACACGATTAGTTTTGGGGGACAAATTTTGTCATACGAATTTAAACCTGGTAAGGCTATTGCCACATCCACTGGGGAGAAGCGGGAATTTGGGCAAGCAAATAAAAAAGGAACGGAGTCATCGGCCTACATAAGCCAAGAATTGAAAATCTCACCTGTATTTTCTGTTCAATATGGAATGCGCTATTCTTATTATGATTATAAAAGTTTGAATGGGGAATATTACGATCGAGTTAAAGTGCCTATTTCTACTGAAAATGCGTCAGGCTATATTTTGAAAATCAATAAAACGGATCCTACTACCACCGTTGCCTCATACGGAAATTGGGAGCCTAGGTTATCCTTGAATTTAAATGTAGGCCAAAATGCATCCCTCAAAACAAGTTATAATCGCCTAGCTCAATATGTGCATTTGATGTCCAATACGGCAGCTTCTACTCCTTTGGATGTTTGGACTTCATCGACCAATAATGTAAAACCACAGTTGGCTGACCAAGTTGCCATGGGCTTCTTTAAAAATTTGGGGCCTGACGGAAATAATTATGAAACTTCGGTCGAGGTTTATTATAAGGCGATGCAAAATCAGATTGATTATGCGGATCGAGCTAATTTGTTTTTGAACCCTTATTTTGAAAAAGACTTGCTGTTTGGAGATGGCAGAGCCTATGGAATTGAGTTTTTTGTCAAGAAAAACGTAGGCAAATTAACGGGTTGGATTAGCTATACATTAGCTCGGACCGAACGAAAAATTGAAGGATTAAATGGAGGTGTCTGGTATGCAAATCGATATGACCGTACCCACACTTTAAATGTAATCGGTCAGTATAGCCTAAGTGACAAATGGTCTTTTGGGGCTAATTTCGCTTATATTACGGGTGTTCCTTATTCGATTCCTGCACAAAAATACATTTACGAAGGTATTGCTTATCCTCAAACTCAACCTGGAACCCGAGGAAATATTAGGGTACCAGATTACAATCGATTGGATTTGTCTGCCACCAAGAAAAACAAAAAAGCTGTATTTGGCAAAGGAACCTCTGAATGGGTTTTCTCCATTTATAATGTGTACAATCGAAAAAATCCTTTTTCTATTTATACCAGGCCTAATGAAGACAATTCAATGAAAACTGAGGCGGTACAGTTATCTATTATTGGTTCTTTTGTTCCAGCAGTCACCTATAATTTTTCATTTTGATGAAGGCAAATACCTCGGTTTTACTTGTTTTGATTCTAGTGTTCATATTGAGTTCATGTGAGGACATCGTGACCTTGAAAACGCCTAGCTCTGATCATTACATGGTGATTGAGGCTACATTGACGAATTTGCCAGGACCTCAAAAAATTGTTTTATCTAGATCTCAAGACTATTTTGACAATACAGATGCCCCCAAAATTGTAGGAGCTAATGTCTCAATTTCGGATAACGACGGAAGAGAGTACCTATTTAAAGAAGCTAAATCAGAATTGGGGTCTTATGTTTGGACACCCATAACGCCAACAGATATTTTCGGGAAGGTGGGTAAAACATATAAATTGACCGTCAAAGCTGCCAATGAAACTTTTATAGCTTCTGAAACGATGAGGCGTGTTCCGCCAATTGATTCTATATTATATCAATTCGATGAAGCTAATCAAAGGCAAGCGTCCGATGGTAAACCTAAAAATGGATATGATGCACAGTTTTATGCCCGTGATCCCATAGGAATGGGCGATTGTTTCCGAGTAAAAACGTATAAAAATAAGAAGTTATTTAACGGGACTCAAAACTTGGTTTTTTTCTACGACGCGGCATTTCAAAAAGGAGCAATGGCCGATGGACTTATGTTTATTTTGCCTATTCGAAGGTCCATTTCACCGGAGCTTTATCAAGAAAAAGATACGATTAAAGTAGATCTATATTCAATATCAGAATCCCAATTTAATTTTTATTCTCAAGCCCGCTTAGAATTAAACAATGCAGGTTTATTTTCAAGGCCAGCAGCAAACATACCGACTAACTTTACAAACACGAATCCAAATTCATCCTTACAAGGAGCTGGTTGGTTTGGGATTTCAGCCGTTAGTAGCTTGCAAACCATTGTGGATCCCAAGAAAGCCAGAAAAAATATCAAGTAAATTATTCGAAATTTATAATCAGACTCACCGTATGTGATTTTAAATAATTCATATTCGAAAATGAATTAGTTGCGGTAGTAGGTTGGACATATAAATTAGTCAAACCATGTGAGAATCGAATTTCAGGAGTGAATTTGAAATATTGGAAAAAACGTTCCAATCCAAACCCATATTCAAGTGATAAATCTGAGGTATTGGCACTAAGTGCGGAGCTCTTTTTTTTCACATTGGCCTCTATGCCTAATTTCACTCCTCCGATCACGTACATTCGATGATTTTCTCGTCTTATTGACTTGTATTTGATTAACAATGGGATTTCGAGCCAAGTGGATTCCCTGGTTAATGGATTTAAATCAGGCTTTGGCGGTGATAATGGGAATGAAATTTGTCTTTCATATAGAGCAATATTCATTCCTGTTTTTAATTCAAAATGCTTATCAAAAGAATAATTGACCAGGCCGCCAATCTGAAATCCAAAGCTACGGGGTGATTGCACGATTGAATCGGTACCTAATTTGGCACGATCCCCATTGGTTGAAAAATTTGTCGAGGCAAAACCAAACAGAAAGCCAAAATGAATAGGTTTCTCGTCGTAGTATTCATGAAAAATCCGAACATATTTGCTGTGCTGAGCCTGAACGGTTAGTTGGGTCAAAATTAAACAGCAAAGGATTATCCCCGTTTTTCTCAAGATTATTTTTGTTTTTGCCCTATATAAATGGAGCAAATTCCACCCGTCATGGGAATCCAATTCGTTTCTGAATAACCTACGGATTTAAATATTTGAATAAATTCTGGCCCATCTGGAAACGCCTTAACGGATTCTGGCAAATAGGTATATGCCGATGGATCCTTAGAAATCATTTTGCCTAAAAATGGAAGGCAATATTTAGAATAAAAGGTATATAATTGCTTCATTGGAAATTTACGCGGATTTGAAAATTCAAGAATCAAGCAATAACCTCCTGGTTTGGTCACCCGAAACATGTCGGTCAATCCTTTTTGTAAATTTTCGAAATTCCTTACTCCAAAACTAACGATGACCGCATCAAAACTATTGTCCGAGAAGGGAAGTTTTTCCGAATCCCCTTTTTGCAATTGGATTGTTTTCTCCAACCCCATTTTTTTGATTTTCTCTTGGCCTAACGAAAGCATGCCTTCGGATATATCCACGCCAACAATCTTCTCGGGATTTATTTTTAAAGCTTCAATGGCAAAGTCGCCCGTGCCGGTGGCAATATCTAACATGGTTTTGATACCCTTGTTTTGAAGTAATTTTATCGCTTTTTTCCTCCAAATAATATCGATTCCACCGCTCAACAGATGATTTAAGAAATCATATTGAGGGGAAATAGTATTGAACATGTTGGCAACTTGTTCTTTCTTACTTTTGGATTGGTCTTTGTAGGGTACAACCATAATTTATATTTGTTCAAATTAATCTAACTTGAATTAGAATTAATTGTTGGGTAAAATTACCGATTTTATTTGGTTTAAACCGTTGACATATGGAAAATGCCCACCAATAGCCACATGAGCGTAAAGCTGATGAGCATTGAAAAATTAACCAAAGCAGCCGCTATGCCTGTATCGAAATCAAACTCATCTGAATAGGTGATCAGCGTCATACCTGCGGGCAGAATTAAGCAAATCAATAACATATTGCGGTAGGAATCGTTAAAGGGCAAAAGATAATACAAAGTTAAACCCACACTTAAACCTAGGACATACCTTAATGTGAGTACTTGGAAAACTTTTTGAAAAGATTTTTTGGGCAATCGAACACTAAAATAAATCCCCATTAATAATAATACCATGGGTTTGTTGCCTTTTGAAATCGTTTCAATTACATCTAAAGGAATAGCAGGAATATGAATCATGGCTAGATTGCAAGCTAAGCCTAATATCATGGCTTGAAACGGCGGAAGCGTTAGCACTTTTGTGGCGATGGCCTTAGCTGGGTTTTTATCTTGGTGTTTGGTTGACAAATAGGCCCCCATTCCATAATTGACAACAAAATTGATAAACGAATTTCCTAGGTCAAACATGATCGCATAGGTAAGGCCTTCCCATCCCCATACTCCCTCGATGAGTGGATAAGCGAATAATCCTAAATTGAAGCCCGCGCTTCCCATGGTCATAATTCCTCGATACGCAGGATCTTCTTTTTTGAAAATAAGAAATCCTATCATGGAGGATACACTTCCAAATACGGCACAAATGATAGGCATCCAGATTAATTCAGCTCTAAGATCGACCTTAATCATGGTCGTAAAAACCAAAGCCGGAAATGTGGTATACATTAAAAAATTTGAAATCGCCTTGCCATCA
>CAMBGA010000015.1 GCA_945866095.1 Spirosoma fluviale | reverse complement strand
AGTATCCTTTATCCTTCGGTTACGACAAGTTTTGTGTTTTCTCAAGCATTTGCAAGTGCTCTTCCAGATTGGATAACTTTTGGAAAAATCAGAGCGGCATATGCGGAGGTGGGAAGTGATACCGATGTTTCGCCATATGCAAACAATCTGTTTTATGGGATAAATGCACAGCAATTTCCTTCTCCAAGTGGCGCGTCCCAACCATTGGGTAATATTAGTGGATCTACGGTACCTAATGCGAATTTAAGACCCATGCGAGTATCTGAAAAAGAAATTGGATTGGAGTTGAAATTATTTAATAATGCTCTAGGCCTTGATTTGACTTATTATGATAAGCTTTCTTCAGATCAAATTTTAAGAGCCCAAACTTCAAACGCTGGAGGTTACTTATCTCAATTAATCAATGTGGGACAAAGTAGAAACCAAGGAATTGAAATGCTTATATCTATAAATCCAATTAAATCCCAAAATTTTAATTGGAACCTAATTTTAAATAATGCTTACAACAAAACAGAAGTATTAAACTTAGGCAGTGATGTAAGCAATAATATGATTACGGTAGGAACAGCAGATTTCTCAGGTGAGCTAAGGCAGGTCGTTGGGAAGCCAATGGGTCAACTCTATGGGTTTGGTTACATGCGTGATGCTCAAGGAAGACAAATATTTGATGTTGGTAACGGTCGGCCTTTAAGAACAACGGATCAAATAGCCTTTGGATCTGCCATTCCATTGTGGGTAGGAGGTATTACGAATAGTTTTAACATCAAAGGAGTGGAAGTTTCATTTTTAATTGATTTTAAGCTTGGCCACAAAATGATTTCGGGCACAAATCATAATGCTTGGCGACATGGTTTATCAAAGGAAACACTGGTAGGAAGAGATGTAAATTATGTCATTGGAAATGGGGTGAATCTGAATGGGCAAGTTAATGCGACTAAATCAGGAGTTCAAGCCTATTATGAAACCGTACGCTCCCAAAATATTGCAGAACAATTTGTGTATGATGCGGGACTTTGGCAATTACGTCAAATTATGATTGGATACGATTTGTCTAAATTTTTATCTAAAAAAACGCCTTTCATTAAAGGACTTAGAATAAATGCGGTGGCAAATAATGTGGCTGTTATAAAAAAATGGGTCCCTAATTTACATCCTGAGCAATTTGGTTTCCCATCTGACAATTTAGTTGGCTTAGAAGCTACAGGTTTACCCATTACGAGAAATATCGGTTTTAACCTTAATTTGAAATTTTAAAACGATACATTCTTTACATAAATTCAATATTTAAACTTCAATAAAATGAAAAATATACTACTTAGTTCTTTGATTCTTCTAGCCTCAATTGGCTTAGGAAGTTGTGATGAAGGATTTGACAAGATGAATGTTAATCCAATAGCACTCACTGCAGTGGAACCTTCTTATCAATTAAATACCACTATTGTGAATACGGCACCTAGTTATGGTAATTTAAGCTATGAAACGACGATCGTAAAACAAATGATTACTCCCTTCAGTGGGCAAGGATCTGCTGCCAACTTTAATCAAGATAATCGATCTGTAGCATCTGGAAATTGGAATTCGTTATATCAAAATAACATCAAAGAGTTGACAGATGTAATCGTAAAAACCAAAGATCTTCCGGCAAAATCGAATCTTTATAATATGGCCAGAATTTGGAAAGCCTATTCATTTATGATCTTAACGGATACTTATGGCGACATTCCTTATTCACAAGCGGGCAAAAATTATTTAGAAGGCATTAGTACTCCTATTTACGATACGCAAGAGTCTGTTTATTCAGCTATTTTAACTGAATTGGAATCTGCGTCTGCCGCACTTGACGCATCTAAAGCAAGGGTAAGTACTGACTTGTTATATGATGGCGATGTGACAAAATGGAAAAGATTCGGATTCTCTTTATTATTAAGAGCTTCTATGCGCTTGTCAAAAGTTAATCCTGCGAAATCTGCTGAATTCGTTGCAAAAGCAGTAGCTGGAGGTCTTATGCAGTCAAATGCCGATAATGCCATTATCCGACATAATGCAAGCTTTGCGAATCCCATTGGCTCCCAACTAAATGGAGGCCAGTCTGCATTTTTTTACTTGGCTGAAGATTTTGTCGATTTTTTAAAGAAAGCAAATGATCCTAGATTAGAAGCTATATCGGTTAGGTATGTCGGTGCAACCAGTGGAGCCCAGCAAATTGAATCAAGGGCAAATAGAACTAAAGATGTTCAAATTGGTGCTCCGTTAGGATATGACAATACGACTATTACAGTAGCCGTTAAAGAAAAGAAATTAGCTAGTTTATGGGACTATAGCCAATTAGACCGTACAAGAGTAGGGGGTTTAAATGCGCCAAGTTTTTTAGTTACCTATTCTCAGACGCAACTTTTGTTAGCTGAAGCTGCTCATAGAAAGTGGACTACTGGAACGATTGCAACTTTATTTTCAAACGGAATTAAAGCCCATATGCAACAATTTGCATCTTATGGTACTACGTCAACCATTTCAGAGGCTGCCATAAATGCCTATTTACTTGCAAATCCATTGACCCCAGGAAAAGAATTAGAAGAGATCAATACTCAATATTGGGTTTCATCCTTTTTAGTAGGTCCGGAATCTTGGGCTAATTTTAGACGAAGTGGTTTTCCGGTTTTAAAACCAAATTCTTTCCCAGGTAGTGATCTAAAAACGGAGCCATTTATTCGCAGGTTAACTTACGTAGACGCAGAACTTAATGTGAACAAAGCCAATGTCCAAAAGGCTATTGAGCGACAAGGGGCAAATACAATGGATACCAGAATCTGGTGGGATAAGAAATAGTTTTGATTCCTACTATGCAAAGTCTTAAAAAACGAGTATTGAATGGGGAAACCCTTCACGGTTGTTGGTTAAATTTAGGAAGCCCATTGACCGCTGAAATTGTTGGTTTATCTGGTTTTGATTGGGTGCTCATTGATTTAGAGCATGGTGCTGGAACTGAAATGAGCACCCTGGCACAACTCCAAGCCTTAAAAAGCACGCCCGCAGTTCCTATCGTCCGAGTGGAAAGCAATGAGGGCCCTAGAATTGGGCGGGTATTGGATATGGGCGCTATGGGTGTGATGTGTCCCAAAATAAACGATGCTCAAGAAGCTCAAAAGGCAGTCAATGGTCTTTTATATCCACCCAATGGAAACAGAGGTGTGGCAAAAATGGTCAGAGCCACTGAATTTGGACTAAAATTTCAATCCTACTATGATTCTTCGACCGAGGAATTATTGGGAATTGTACAAATTGAAACCTCAGCAGCATTAGAAAATGTGGATGAAATTGCCGCAGTCAATGGAGTAGATGTATTATTTATTGGGCCAGCTGATTTAACCATGGAACTTGGGATTTTTGGACAATTCGACCATCCCCTATTTTTAGATGCGATCCATTTAATTACGAGTGCTGCGAAAAAATTTGGGAAGGCTACTGGAATTCTGTTTTTTAATACTTCGGAATATGAAAAATATCATGCGATGGGAATTCGATTTTTAGCCTGCGGCGCAGATGCAACTTTTGTGGCCGATGGGGCAAGAAATATGGCCAAAAACTTAGGCGAATTAAGGAATAAAAAATAACTCTTTTAGAAAAACGATATGACAAGTTTAGATCCTTTAATCATTTTATTTATTGGAATTATTATGGTTGTTGGAGGCATTATAGGTCTTAAATTGCATCCATTTTTAGCTTTGTTATTAGGAGCATTTTCTGTAGCAATTTTAACATCCCCTGAGGCGATTCAGCAGTTTGCCATCGACAAAGGAATGTCCCCTGCTGCTGCATTATCACTAGCAAAAAAGAGTATTGGCGAGCGCATCGCCACAGAATTTGGGAACACCTGTGCTAAAATTGGAATATTAATCGCCATGGCTGCCATCATAGGTAAATGCATGTTGGAAAGTGGTGCAGCAGAACGCATCATTCGATCCATTCTAAAATTTACCGGCATCGATAAGGCACCAATCGCATTCCTAATCAGTAGCTTCTTTTTAGGGATACCTGTTTTTTTTGATACCGTATTGTTCTTAATGATTCCATTAGCCAAAGCCATGACATTTAGAATTGGCAAAAACTACCTTTTACTCATATTGTGTATTATGGCGGGAGCTGCTATGGCAAATTCTCTGGTACCCCCAGCGCCAGGACCCCTTTTCCTGATCGGCGAAATGCATATTCCGATAGGTCTCATGATGATTTCGGGAACTATTGTAGGCCTATTCACGATAACGTCCGGATATTTTTTCGCCAAATGGGCGAATTTAAAATGGCCAATCGAATTAAGGGATTCGCTGGATGCAAAGCTAGAAGACATAAAAGAAATTTCAGCCAAAGAAACTACGAAATTACCAAGTCTAGGAATTTCCCTCTTACCCATATTATTCCCATTACTATTCATTTGTTTGGATACGTTCATTAATGCATTTGTAGCCAAAGGGGATACTTCAAGTAATTCTGAGTTGTTCACTTATACGATCGCCCTATTTAAATTTTTTGGAGATAAGAATGTAGCCATTATTTGTGGCGGAATTATTGCACTTATGGTTTTGGTAAAAGAAAAGGGAAAAGATGAAAATTTAACATCGTTTGTGCAGGCAGCGTTGATGAGTGGGGGCGGTATCATTTTAATTACAGCTGCTGGGGGTGCTTTTGGTGGGATGCTCCAGCAAACCGGAATAAGCAATAGGATCGCAGAAATGACAAAGGATTATCAAATAGCGCTCATTCCGTTAGCTTTCTTTATCGCGGCAATCGTTCGTACAGCGCAAGGTTCAGCGACCGTTGCCTTAATAACCGCCTCAGGAATTTTATCCGGTATGGCAAATAATGCAAGTCTAGAATTTCATCCTGTTTATTTAGGCTTAGCCATTGGCTGTGGATCTAAACTAGTCCCTTGGATGAATGACGCAGGTTTTTGGATCATTTGCAAGCTTAGTAATTTAACAGAGAAAGAAGCATTAAAAACGATAACACCCATGTTAGCTGTGATGGGATTTACGGGACTTATCATCATCATTATTGGCGCAAAACTCTTTCCATTAGTTTAAAAATTAGTTGAAAATGAAAAAAGCAATTAAAAAAGGAAATGGAAATTTGGACCACAGCTCCAATATTTTAAATTTTGAATCATAAAAAATAAACTATTTAAACACAAGAACTATGAAACGCAATAATTTCTTAAAAGCTATAACAGCAAGTTCTGTAGGAGCAACCCTATTAAATTCCACAGATGCAAAAGCATCTATAGAAGCAAAAGCAGCCCCTAAGAAAACGTTAATGACTGTAGGCTGCCAATCGGGTGGGACAACGATCGAAAATTTAGAATTCAAAGCTCGGCATGGCGTTTATAACATCGATGGCGGATCACCTAAAACGATTGTAGGCAAAGGCTGGGACTTAGCGGATTCATTAGCTAAGAAAGAAGCTTGTGAAAAATATGGGATAAAATTAGACGCCTACCACTTTCCATTGACCTCTGCCGGTATTGACAAAGTTGAATATCCAAACATCATGTTAGGAAAAAGCCCTGAAAGAGATCGGGAAATAGAGATACTCCAACAAATGATTCAGGTGGCATCTAAGACGGGCATCAAAGTTTTAAATTACAATACGACTATTTTACCCGTTTTAAGAACAGGTCGAGTGGTCGATCCCAAAAGAGGAAATGTTGAATACAATGTTTGGAATTATCAAGAAGCATTAAAAAGAAACGACCCAAAAACAATTGCAGGCGATGTGAGTATTGAGCAAATGTTTGAAAGAATTACGTATTTATTAGATCGACTTTTGCCCGTTGCCAAAGAATACAAAGTCAAATTAGCGAACCATATTGCCGATCCGCCAACGCCCGTTGGTTACAGAGGAATTACCAGATGGAATAGCCCCGACGTATTTAAAGGCATTCAACGCTTTGCTAAATTATACGACAATGAATACCATGGATTTAATTTTTGCATTGGATCCATCGCCGAGGGATTAAATGATCCAGCAAGCGAAATTTTCCCGATCATAAAATGGGTAGGTGAGCGCAATCAGATTTTCAACGTTCATTTAAGAAATATAAAGGGTGGATTTAACAATTTCCAAGAAGTCTACCCAGATAATGGCGATATGAATTTTCTAAAAGTCGTAAGGGCTTTAAGAGATGTAGGGTTTTCGGGAATGGTCATGCCGGATCACGTGCCTCACCATCATGATGATTTAAAAGGCCATCAAGCATTTTCATTTTGCTATGGATATATCAAAGGCTTGATTCAAGCTGTGAGCGAAGAAAATTAAATAAAAAAGGAGATCAAAATTGGTCTCCTTTTTTTCTTTAGAAGGGGAGTGACAGCTTCATTCCATTCGCTTGATACTCAAAGTTCGGGAGTGACAGCTCCACTCCGTTTCGCTGTCAGCCCGCAGGACATCTTGCACAAAGCCTAACACCATTCGCTTGATACTCAAAGTTCGGGAGTGACAGCTCCACTCTGTTTCGCTGTCAGCCCGCAGGGCATCTTGCACAAAGCCTAACACCATTCGCTTGATACTCAAAGTTCGGGAGTGACAGCTCCACTCTGTTTCGCTGTCAGCCCGCAGGGCATCTTGCACAAAGCCTGCCACTGTTCGCGCTGCGAACCGTGGCTTTTTTAATGGGCGTTCGTTCAATCTCGCTAGCGTAATTCACTTCCGCCCATTAAAAAAGCCTCCCAGCTTACGCTGGGAGGCTTTGTAGAGGGGAAGGGATTCGAACCCTCGGTAAGCTTGAGACCTACACACGCTTTCCAAGCGTGCTCCTTAAACCACTCGGACACCCCTCTGAATGGGATGGCAAAGCTAAGAATTTATTTCGAGGAATCGAAAAAGGAATCAATGTCCTTTTTAAATTGAACCAAACTTGGCTTGTGTATATAATACATATGACCTGATTCATAGAACTTTATATCCACGCGCGCTCTTTGCTCAGGACGCAAAAACATATGTTCCACATCATACAAAGCCGTAAAATAAGGTGTCGCAAAATCATAATAGCCACAACCTAAATACACTTTCAAATTGGGGTTTTTTGCCATCGCATCACGCAAACTCTCCGCCACATTTAAGTACTTGTTTTGCACATTCTTGTAAGACCAAGGATAGACATTACCAAATACATTATATCCCTTCTCTTCCTTAAACTTCAGTTCCTTGGACAAATAATCATTAATTGTCGCCGTAAACGGACCGTCAATGTTGGCAAACGATGGATCAAAGTCGACATATTCTCCCGCATCATCTAAGTCACGCCCCGTAAACCGAGCGTCTAATCGGCCGACCGACAAGCCATCTCCGCGGCGTAGGGCTTTATAAAAACGGTTCTCATCTACACGTAAATTCGCCTGTGAACAAAGTTCTTTGCTAAGCCCGGTCCAATAGGCCATTTTCTCCGCGATGGCATCTTTTTCTTTGGCAGACATCCAACCCCCTTTGATTAATGCAGACGCATATTCCCCAATCGCCCATGCCTCAGATTCTTTCAATACGTCGGCAATGGGACGGGCCAATAAAGCGGGGGCCAATTTCTTGTGATACCAAGCCGCAGCGGTGTAAGATGGAATGTATAAAGCCCTAGGCAAGTCATTTCCAATGTCATAATTATTCGTTCCAAAATTCAATACCGCCGAAATTAAAATAACCCCATTGATATAAATTCGATGTGTATCTTGTAAATACTTGGATAATCCTGCCGCACGCGTGGTTCCATAAGACTCACCAGCTAGGAATTTGGGGGAAGCCCAACGATCATACCGGCTTAAAAAGTTTCTCACAAATGCCCCTACTGAAGTAATATCCTCCACATAGCCATGGTAATTACTCTCCTTTTCGCCATTGACCGCCCTTGAATATCCGGTAGAAACGGGATCAATAAACACTAAATCCGTTTTATCAAGCCAAGAAAATTCATTGGGAATATACGTATAAGGCGCAGCTGTCGCCGAACCATCATCTTTTAAAAGAACTCTTTTAGGACCCACACCTCCCATGTGCAACCACAATGAGGCTGATCCTGGACCCCCGTTAAACGTAAAAGTCACAGGCCTCTTTCCAGCGTCCTCCCCTTCTTTTTGATAATAGGTAAAAAAGATTTTGGACAATACCTTACCGGTATCCTGCTTCATGTGCATATAACCCGTAAAAGCCGTGTACTGAATCGTCTTGCCTCCGATAATGATCGCATGTGTCGTTTTAACTATTGCGACCCCCTGCGGTTCAGGTTCTACAGAAATAATGGGAGCCGACTTTTGAGAAACCGCATTAAATGATATGGCTACAATTAAACTCAACAATAATTTTTTCATCCTAAATTTATTTTTAAACGAATATAAAAATAGTTTGCCAATAAAAGGTTATTTCGTAGATTTGCATCTACTCTATATATTATATAGACTTTAACAACAATACAAGATAAAAAATGCATAGTTTCCGCACTGAGATAGAAAACCCAATCGTTGAAAAGGACATCCTTGATTTGGCAAAAAAAATTGCTCAATTTAAGGCTGGCGAAATTCACGAGGAGAAATTCCGAAGCTTACGATTGGCTAGAGGGGTTTATGGGCAGCGCCAACAAGGTGTTCAGATGACACGGATTAAGCTTCCTTACGGTAAAATTCAATTTCACCAATGGAAACGAATTGCGGATATTTCAGATGAATACTCAACTGGAAATTTACATCTAACAACCCGGCAAGACATACAAATTCACTTTGTTTCCTTAGACCGAACACCGGAACTTTGGGCCAAATTAGAACAAGACGATATTACGTTGCGTGAAGCCTGCGGAAATACGGTTCGTAATATTACGGCCTCCCCCACTTCCGGCATAGATCCCAAAGAGCTTTTTGACGTCAGCCCACATGCTGACACCGCGTTTCGTTATTTCTTGCGTAACCCTATTTGCCAAGAAATGGGACGCAAAATAAAAATATCCTTTTCAAATACGGATGAAGATACTTCTTTGGCTTACTTACACGACATGGGTTTTATCCCAAAAATCGCCAACGGGATTAAAGGGTTTAAAGTGGTTGTCGGAGGCGGACTTGGGGCGCAACCCATGCTCGCGTATACGTCGCATGAATTCTTAGCTGAGGATCAGGTGATTCCATTTATTGAATCTGTACTTCGTGTTTTTGACCGTCATGGAGAACGTAATTCACGTCACAAAGCACGTATGAAATTCTTAATTCAAAAAATTGGGTTTGAAGAATTCATGAACTTAGTGCAAGCGGAAACGAAAGCGTTAAAAAATCATAGCTATCCGATTTCAGATGCAGCAGCATGGGAAGTAAGCGAGCCGACCCAATTGTCGGATGTGGCTATTCCTTCGTCAGAGGTTTATAAAACATGGTTGGCCACCAACACCTTCGAGCAAAAGCAAAAAGGGTTTCATGGCGTTTATGTGCGTATTTTGAATGGAAATATTTCGAGTGATACATCAAGGTCTTTAATCGACGCGCTGCAAGGCTATATCGGTGACGATGTTCGGATTACGATCAACCAAGGATTGTTGTTGAAATTTGTGCCAACGGCCAATCTACCCTACGTGTTTCAAACGTTGGCCGCTCATGAATTAGCCGCTCCAGGAGCAAATTCCATCGCCAATATTACCGCATGTCCAGGAACAGATACCTGTAATTTGGCCATTTCAGATTCGACCAATATCACATCAAAATTGGAACAAGTGATCAATGACGAGTTTCCTGCTTTGATTCATGATAGCCAAATGAAGATTAAAATTTCGGGTTGCATGAATGCATGTGGTCAGCACAGTATGGCATCGATCGGTTTTCATGGTTCATCGTTAAAGGCTCCTGACAAACGAGTTTTGCCGGCATTGCAAGTACTTTTAGGGGGAGCAACATTAGGAAATGGAGAAGGTCGCATCGCAGACAAAGTGATCAAAGTGCCTTCGAAAAGAGGTCCAGAAGTGCTGAGAATAGTTTTGAATAATTATGAAGAAAATGCAAATGATGGGGAATACTTTCATGAATATTATGATCGTTTAGGCGAAAATCATTTTTATACGTTGATTAAACCATTGGCCGATTTATCCAATTTAGTACAAGACGATTTCGTCGATTGGGGTGCCTCAGAAAACTTTATTACGGAAATAGGCGTAGGAGAATGCGCCGGTGTTATGATCGATTTAGTGGCAACGCTACTCTTTGAATCTCAAGAAAAATACGAATGGACTGTTGCGGCTTTGGAGGATAAACGTTGGGCCGATGCCATTTACCACGCATATTCTGTATTTATTTCGGCTGCCAAAGCCTTGCTTTTAGATAAGAGCGTGACTGTCTCAAATCAAACAGCAGTGATCAATAAATTTGATGAAAACTTTGTGTCAACGGGTGAATTTGCTGTAGATGCGGAAACGTTTTCTGCTTTGGTTTTACAGATAAACCAACAAGAACCGTCGGAGGCATTTGCCAATCAATATGTAGCAGAGGCAGAAAGATTTTTAACGGCTGCCACCAAATACCGCCAAACTCAAGCATGAAAAATTTAACTCATTTCAGAAAATTAGAGCCACAGCCCCGACTCAGTGTCGTGGGGGCAGGACCTGGTGATCCGGAATTGATCACATTGAAGGCCATAAAAGCGATAGCCTCCGCGCAAGCTGTCTTATATGATGCGTTGGTTGATACTTCGTTATTGGAACATTGCTCGGCCGTTTGTGAGAAAATTTTTGTTGGTAAAAAACCGGGTGAGAGTCATTCTCAGACTGCCATCAATTCATTAATTGTGGAAAAAGCGTACGCCTTAGGCCATGTAGTCCGCTTAAAAGGAGGTGATCCATTTGTATTTGGTCGCGGCCAAGAAGAAATTGAATATGCGAGAAGCTTTGGCTTGTTGACAAATTACATTCCAGGCATTAGCTCATCTTACGCCGCAGCTGGAAGTGCTGATATTCCCCTGACCGTTCGTGGAGTAAATGAAAGTTTTTGGGTCATGACAGGTACTAAAACTGACGGTTCTTTAACTGAGGACTTAAAATTGGGACTTCAGTCGACGGCCACTTTAGTCATCCTGATGGGCATGAATAAATTAGGCGAAATAGCACAGCTGTGTCAAACCTATGGCAAGGGAGAAATTTCTGCCGCCATCATTCAGAATGGTACCATGGTAAATCAGCGAATAGGTATTTCAACGGCAGCTGAACTTGAAAATATGGCTAAAAAAGAAGACCTTCGTAATCCAGCTATCATCGTTATTGGCGATGTGGTGAGCCATGCCAAACCTGAATTGTGGAAAAAAATCTTAAAACAAGCCTTGTCTTAATAAAATGTAAAGACGCGAATACCTCGCGTCTAAAAAACACAAAACACCATGTCACAAAGATTAAACATATCCTCAGGTTCCCCATTCGAAGACACTTTTGGTTATTGCCGTGCGGTTAAAACAGGAAATCTTCTTGAAATTTCGGGTACCGTAGCCATCATCGATGGAGAAAAGGTGAGCGCAGATGATTTATATGCACAAACCTTTAACATCATTGAACGAATCGGTGTGGTTTTAGAAGAAGCGGGCTCATCGTTTAAAGACGTCGTTAGAACGCGTATTTTCACAACCGACATTTCTCAAAATCTAGAAATTGCAAGGGCACACGCTCATTTCTTTAATGATATAAAACCCACCACAGGGATTTATGAAATATCGGCTTTAATTGCACCTCAATACAAAGTGGAAATTGAGTTTACCGCTTGGGTTGGGTAAATTTTTTGTGAAATTTAATCAAGAAAAAAGGGTTAAAAAATCAATCTAAGACCCCCATTTCAAGCTTTACTAAATTTAAAAAGTTTAAAAGCTATCGTTTTCAGACCAAACAAGCGCAATAAAAACTGATATTCAAGATCGGTAAACTGATAAAATTACCATTGACCTGCTTCTTTTCTTAAAAGCGCTAAATCAATAGGAACAACACCTAAAGATTCGCAAACCAAACCTCCTCCTAAGTTGGCCAAAGAGGCAATTTGTTCCGTAGAACCGCCCAAGGCTAACACACAAGCGGCAATGGAAATCACCGTATCACCAGCGCCTGAAACATCTGAAATTTGTCGAATGTGAGCCGGAATTAAATGTTGGTCATTCTCAAAATCAATATAAACGCCTCGCTCTGACAAAGTCACAAATACACCGCTAAACTCTTGGGAAACTTTGAATTTCCGAACCGTTTCAGCTAAATGATCCGCATCAAAATCCGTCGGCATTAAACCTAAACCATCTCTAAGTTCGTGTAAATTAGGTTTGAACAAAGTCGCTCCTTGATAAGCAAAGAAATTTTTGCGCTTGGGATCGACTACGGTAGGAATATTATTTTCTTTGGCCATCGAAATGACGGATTGAATCAACTCTGCACTTAAAACTCCTTTGTCATAATCTTCAAAAATAATGACATCCACGTCAGATATTGAATCTTTTATATGGGCCAATAACGCTTGTTGGCTCGACAACGAAATCGAATTTTCCGTCTCTGAATCTACCCGAACAACTTGTTGGGACCCCGCAATAATCCTTTCCTTCACCGTCGTCATTCGACCAGGCTCAACAATCAACCCATCGGTCGATAAATTAGCATCGAGAATTATTTTTTGCAACTCCCTTCCTGGCGCATCATCGCCAATCACCGAACAAATCACAGCGGTAGCCCCTAAACTGGAAATATTTAAAACTACGTTTCCAGCTCCGCCCAAACGAGATTCCCGGCGAATAACATTCACGACAGGAACGGGTGCTTCGGGAGAAATCCGACTTACCCTGCCCCAGGTATACGAATCGATCATTAAGTCTCCTATAATTAAGACCTTTAATCGACTAAACCCATTGATTAATTCTGAAACCGATTGCATATTTTATCCTCCTATTGAAGTCATAGACTCGTTAATAACTCCTTTTCTATTATTTTCTGCTTCAAAACCATCTTTTGGCCGCTCGCCAAAAATTTTGATCATGGTATTTTTCAAATCCTCATCTGAAACTCCCAACCGCAAATACTCCTTCAAATCAAAAACACCATCATCATATAAACAGGTTTTAACTTGGCCTAAAGATGTCACTCGAATTCGATTGCAAGAGCCACAGAAGGTCCTACTAAATGCGGCTATAATTCCCACATCGCCCATAAAACCAGGAACATGGTAATTTTTTGACGTTTCACCGTAGGCCATCGGCACTTCTTCGATTTGTGGAAATTCAGTTTTAATATGAGAAAGGATGCGTCGATAATCCCAAAATAATTTCTCTTCCACTAATCCCGATCCATTAAATGGCATCTCCTCGATAAAACGAACTGAAACGGGATGCTTTTCTGTAAATTTGACCAAGGGTAAAATATCATTATCATTCATGCCATGCATGACAACTGCATTTAATTTTACTTTGAAATTGGCCTCAATCATGCGCATCAAATTTTGATATACTTGGTCAAAATCATTGCGCCTCGTAATTTTGAAAAAACGCTCAGAATCCAATGAATCCAAACTTAAATTCACGTTCTTAATCCCTAAATTTAGTAAAGAATCCAGGTGATTTTCGAGCAAAACGCCATTGGTCGTCAGGCAAATTTCAAGGTTTTCAATCTTGGCTAATTCCTGTAAAAAATCCATCAACCCAGGTCTCACAAAGGGCTCTCCACCTGTAATCCGAACTTTCCTTATCCCCAACTGATTTAACACATGAACAATTCGGAGCATTTCCTCCCAAGACAATAATTTCTTTTCCGGTAAATAAGCGATGCCCTCTGCCGGCATACAATACGTACACCTCAAATTACAACGATCCGTAACGGCTAAACGCAAATAACTCATCTCTCGACCATGATTGTCAAAAAGAAGCGGTAAATTAGTCATTATGCTTTGTGAATTATCCAATATATTTGTACTAGAAAACAAAGGTACAAAATTGACCTCAATCGAATGCCAAACTATAAAATTCTCCTCTTTGGAATTTGCCGTGATTTGCTCAATAATGAAACCATTGAGCATCAAAATGATGGTTTATTGACTTCAGGCCAATTATTGCAATCGCTCAAAAAAAGCTATCCGGCATTAGAAAATTTGCCTTCCCTTAGAATTGCCGTAGATCATCATTTCCCTAAACCGGAATTTATGGTGGAAGAAACGATGGAAATTGCCTTAATTCCGCCAGTTAGTGGGGGATAATCGCGCCTAATTCTCTATAGAATCACTAGATTAGTTTATATTTGCATAAAAAATAATACGTGGAAATAAATTTCCAATTTATCGGCCTCCTGCTACTCCCTTGGATCTCAGCGCTTTTGGTTGGACTATTCGCCGCAAAAGCGAAAAAATACATTTCCAGTATTTCTATTTTACTCTCATTCATTTTTACAATCCTTACATGCTATTTCATTTATAATCTCTCGGGACAAAATTTAAAAATAGGCTTCCCGTGGATACACATGGGGCATGAAACCTATATTGCTAGCTTTTGGATCAATTCCTCAGCCAAACTCATCGCCCTGTTGGTCAGCATCGTCAGTTTATTCGTCCAAGTATTTTCCAAATCCTACATGGAGAAGGAGGCTGATTTAGGCCGTTATTATGTCTATCTACATGGCTTCGTCGGCGCCATGATTTGCCTTATTTTTGCAGACCAAATTTACCTCTTTTATGGCTCATGGGAATTGATAGGTGCCTTTTCTTATTTATTAATTAGCTTTTGGCATCAAAAACCTGAAGCCATAAGAGCTGCCAAGAAAGCATTTTTAATTAATCGCTTCGCCGACATTGCCTTGATTTTGGGACTTATAAGTCTTAGTGCTCATTTCCATTCAACCTATTTTTCTTCCATGGACCCCATGGCCTTTGACAATCCCCCCTTTTGGATAGGTCTGTTAGTGTTCATTGGCGCGATGGGAAAATCGGCCCAATTTCCATTCATGTCTTGGTTGCCTGATGCCATGGAAGGACCTACACCCGCTTCAGCATTAATTCATGCGGCAACGATGGTAGCCGCAGGTGTATTTTTAGGCATTCGAGTATTCCCATTTTTTGGCGAATCAGTGCATATCGTGATGGCCTGTGTGGGTGCGATTTCACTTGTTTCCGCTGGAATTTTGGCCATTTTCCAAAACGACATTAAAAAAATCCTCGCCTATTCTACCATATCCCAATTAGGGCTGATGTGGATCGGAATGGGTTCAGACGCATCCATGTTTCACTTATGGGTGCACGGAATTTTTAAAGCAGGACTATTTTTATCTGTAGGGTCCATCATTCATTTTGTCCATCATCAAAACTTAAATCATATGGGTGGTTTAAGAAAACATATGCCCATTACCTGCATCGCCTTTTTGATTTTCAGTGCCGGCTTGATGGGAATCCCATTGACTAGCGGCTTTTACACGAAAGAAAATATCGCTGGATTTTTATGGATGTCAGCTGAAAATAGCCCTTTTTCAACTTACTACTACCTACTTTTAGGTGCCTTAAGCTTAGGCATGATCCTGACTTCTTTCTATGCATCTCGACTTTTCTACTTGATTTTCTTAGGGAATTCTAGAGAACAAAATCCTAGAGAAAGCACACAAAATCATGGATTACAAATAATCCCGATTGCCTTCTTAGCTATTTTAAGCCTTTCCGTGGTAGTGAACCTAAACCCGCTACATGTCCAGGAATCTAAATTTTTAGGCTATTTCGATTTAGAGTCCTTTCAAGTGCCAGACGTTTGGCTATGGATTACAGTGTCAACCTGGATCCTGGGAATCTTGTTAACCTACCTGACGCGAAATTGGATTCCTAAAACGAATGTTCAGTTTTTATCATTTTTCTGGCCTTCCATGTTCCAATTTATCTTTTTCAAAAGTAAAGTGGTACGCTGGATGGAAGTTGAAGTTTATGATCGATTTGTGAATAACCTAGCCCGAGCGCAAGTCATCATCGCACATTTGATTGCTTGGTTTGACCGCTGGATCGTCGACGGAATTTTGGTGGGAGGTATCTCAAAAGCTAGTTCTATGACGGGCGCCGGCTTAAGTCGCTGGCAATCTGGAAAAGTTCAAAGCTATTGGATATTGGTTTTTGTTACATTTGGGCTATTTTTACTTTTTACAATTTTACAAAGAGGATGATTGAATCTATATTATCGCTGCTCATTCTAATCCCATTATTGGGATCTATATTCATAGGATTTGGGGTGATTAAAAAATACATTCGGAGCATAGCGATTGTTTTTTCGGGAATTCAAATAAGTCTATTGGTTTATCTATTTACGAAATTTGACAGGCAAGCCAACTCATTTCAGTTTCAGGAATCAAAGGATTGGATTCATTTATCTTTAGGTAGTTTAGGCCAATTTACCGCAAAATATTCGTTAGGAGTTGATGGACTAAGCCTGCCATTATTAATACTAACATCTCTGATTACCTTCGTAGCCTTATGGAATTCCACCGAAATCAAAGAGAAATTTAATGCCTATTATGGATTGGTATTGCTGTTAAATGCCTCATTAATTGGCTGTTTTTTAGCGAAAGACATGTTTCTTTTTTATGTTTTTTTCGAATTCATGCTATTGCCCATGTATTTTTTAATTGGAATTTGGGGCGGACCAAATCGAAATTATGCCTCCTTGAAATTTTTTATTTATACCCTTGTAGGATCTCTCTTCATCCTAATTATCATGTTAGGGATTAGCATCGCGTACATTGACCCTTATGAAACGGCCTTGTTGACGGGCGCCATCCAAGAAGGACAAAGCTTTACAATAGAAGGATTATTAGCCATTCAAAAATCATTGGCCTTGCAGGAAATTCCGATGAGGCAAATCGTGCATAGCTTTGATATTCAAGCCTTGAGCGATGTAAATAATTGCATGCCGACAAGCATATTCAGCCCAAATTCGGGTTGGTTACTCAGTGGCCTAAGCGGAAGAGAATGGGGATTCTGGCTGTTATTTGTGGGTTTTGCGATTAAATTACCCCTTGTCCCATTGCATACTTGGCTTCCAGATGCCCACGTAGAAGCACCTACTCCTATTTCTGTTCTATTAGCTGGGATTCTATTGAAAATTGGGGCTTATGGTTGGCTTAGAATGGCTATCCCATTTTTCACCAAAGAGGCGATGGGCAATGCTCAAATTTTAGCAGGATTAGGTGCGCTTTCCATTATTTATGGAGCATACAATGCCTTAGCCATGAAGGACATCAAAAAACTAGTCGCCTATTCATCGATTTCCCACATGGGATTTGTGTTGTTGGGAATCGCAGCCTTCAATGTAGAAGGTTGGCAAGGCGCCATATTCCAATTAATCTCCCATGGTATTTTATCGGCCATGTTATTTTTAATGGCAGGCGTTTTATATAGCCGAACGGGCAACCGAGATATTGACAGTTATTCAGGCCTTGCCAGCAAAATGCCTGTTTTCACCCTCATCTCAGGAATTGCTATTTTCGCCTCCTTAGGTTTACCTGGATTTTCAGGGTTTATCGGCGAATTCTTCAGCTTGATGGGAGCATTCACGAGCCCTTTATTAAATCCAATCTATTCGATTATAGGAGCATTGGGGATTTTATTGGGAGCGGGATATTTATTGTGGACCTTCCAAAAAGTATTTTTAGGAAAGCACTATACGCTAAACACAAACTGGTTGATGAGCGATTTAACGCTCACAGAAAAACTCAGTTTATACTCACTAGGTGTGATCACAATTCTTTTAGGAATTTTTCCAAATATGTTATTTAGCATAAGCGAAAATTTTGTGTTAAAATTACTTTCCAATATTTAGTAAAACCCTACATGAATTCAAACTTGATTCCGCTTTATTGGGCATTTGGAAAAATTAAAATTAAAAACAAATAAAACTAAACCTATGAAAAATGACATGAGTCGAAGAGACCTATTGAAAAATTCAGCCGGACTCGCTGGAATTGGTTTTTTAGGCACCTCGATGGAACACCGCTTTAACGAAGCCGACAAGCTAGTTGGCGCCGATTTAAAAGGAAAAGTCAACCATTCTGCTTGCAGATGGTGTTATGATAAAATCCCTTTTGAAGAACTTGTAGTAAACGCTAAAAAAATTGGCCTTACATCGATCGAATTAACGGGTCCGGACGAATGGGATATTTTGAAAAAACATGATATGACCGCGGCGATTGGCTGGGGTAAATATCCGGAGAAAATGGGATTACCCAATTTCTTTAATAAGATCCAAAACCACGATAAATTAGTGGAATTCTATGAGGACTTGATTCCTCGTGCGGCCAAAGCAGGGGTTAAAAACCTAATCACTTTTTCCGGAAATAGAGATGGACTTAGCGATGAGCAAGGACTTTTAAATTGCAAAAAAGGACTTCAGCGCATCATGAAAACGGCTGAAAAGCATGATGTCACGATTTCCATGGAATTGTTGAACTCGAAGGTAAACCACAAGGATTATCAATGTGATCATACTGAATGGGGTTCCGTATTATGCGAAATGGTTGGATCCAATAAGTTTAAATTGCTTTATGACATCTACCACATGCAAATTATGGAAGGCGACGTAATTGCCACCATTAAGAAAAACTATCAATATATTTCTCATTACCATACAGGTGGTGTTCCTGGCCGACATGAAATAGATGAGACGCAAGAATTAAACTATGCCCCAATCATCAAGGCTATTTACGATACAGGATACAAAGGATTTATAGGTCAAGAATTTATACCGGCAAGAGAAGATAAAATGGCTTCTTTGGAACAAGCGGTAAAAATCTGTGATATATAAAACCAAGTAAGTGATAAAATACAAACCTTTGCTAGTCAGGGGTTTGTATTTTTTTTTATCAGCATGCTGATCATTTTTCGATCAAAAATTTAAAACAAAATTTCGAGGCCAATTATTGACTTATTTCAGGACTTCAAACCCAGAAGTTCTGATGAAATTGTCATTTTTGCTCTATTTTATTTTGTTTGATTTTTTGGCTTTAGGCCAATGCCCCACGATAAATCTGCACCCTAAAAGTCAGACGGATTGTGATGGCAACAGTATCCGAATGATCTGCCAAGCCACGGCAGGATCCAACTATCAATGGGAAAGAAAAAGGCCACAGGATGGAAATTATTCCCCCATTTCGGGAGCCATTTTAAATGCGTATCAAATATTCCCAAGTGGTGATGCCAATAGTCCAACGGGCACTTTATACCGAGTTAAAGTCGCATTAAATTCGTGCGCTATTTATTCACAAGCTGCTGAAATCACCCTAACTAAAATATCCTCCATTATAAATCCTAGTATATGTGAAAGGGGAACAGGAGTTTTAGAAGTTCAAATGCTAGAAATAAGTGCATCAAAGGCTATTTCGTATCAATGGACACGGTCTTTAGGCATGGGAAATTTTACGGATATTTCCGACGACGCAAATTTTAAGGGAAGCCAATCCAAAAACTTAACCATTTTAAACGCTTCTAGCTCACTTCAAGGGCAACGATTTAAAATTAGAATTCAATATTCCATCACCTTAAACAATGACAATGAAGGTTCTCTAAACAATGAAAATCAGGTAAGTTCATGCCCCCGAACATCCAATGAGGTAACAATAACCATAAAATCAAGTCCCCAACTTGTTCATTCGTCTTCTTTATATACGGGTTGTATAGGAGCTCCCATATCAATTAATTCTACAGGATGTTCTCCCTATGTGACCCAATGGTATGATGAAAATGAAAATAAACTGGGAACAGGTGCCAAAATTTTTGTTACTCATACCAATCTAAATCCAAAAATATATAAAGCTACTTGCCTAAAACTAGGTTGTGAAAGTTTGCCTTCATTAGGTACATCTGCCCAAGCATTTAATGTACCAGCCGCACCTAGCAATGCCGGTACGCCAACGGCCACCTTGTCGGAAAGTAGCATTATTTTCAAAGCGACAGGTGGTACAAATAACATTTGGTACTTAAACGAAAATGATACAAAAGCAATCAGCACGGCAACTACCCTTAGCGTAGCCTTACCTATTAATACGGGTACCTCAGCGATTGAATTAGTTCGTTGGGTCTCCCAAAAAGTCAACAATTGCGAAAGTCCCAAAACAGCCATCAGGGTCAGTATTCCAGCCATCGTTAACCCCATTACACCGACAGTTCCTCCTATTCCTGTCTCGGGAACACCTGTTGGTTTACCTCCTGCAGCGCCGATAATTCCAGAAGTAATTGCGATGCCTAGTGAGGCGCCAAGTGAATTACCAGCGCCAGGATCCATAGAACCTGAGGAATACGACTTAAAAGAAATAATTCTCCCAAAAGAAAAAATATTCCTTCGATATTCGACACAATTAAGATGCGAAGAAGAATCATATCTATTGCATGTAGAAGGATGTCCGGTACCATTAAAATATGATCGTTTAAATGGCGGAGTTGATTTTCGCTCACCTGAACAAGATTTACTAGTTCATAGCCCTAATGAAACAAAAATAAGCGTTAGCTGTGAAGGTGAATTTGCATACCCAATGCTTGTAGTTTTACCCGGCTTAAAAAGACCTAATTTTTCAGTGGAATCGAGCTTTGACTCTTTCGTTTGTGAAAACGAAATCATAGAGATTAAACTAAATTATTCATCGGATTCACAATTTCATGTTTGGGAAAAAGAAGGCCATAGCTATAGTGAAAATCCAATCATCAAAGAAGCTGCAAATGCAGGAATTTACCAAGCAATCATCTCCAAAGCAGGATGTTATTATCGGAGCGAAAAGGTCATCGTAGATGTTCATAAAACCCCAGAACCCCCTCTCCTATTTAGTCCCAAAAATGTCATTTGCCAAAATGACTCTTTACTCATTTCAATGAAAAATGATGCTAACAAATATTTGTGGAGTATGGGCGAAACGACTAAAAATCTGTCCTATGTTGGGAAAAATGCTGGTGTGGAGATTTTTAAATCTAAAATAACGTTGGATGGGAAATGCTGGTCGGCATGGTCGAATCCTCTTAAAATTATTATCCATCCCACGCCAACAAAGCCGCAAATAGTGACCATTAGAAACGCAGGATTTTGCCGAGGAGATTCCACCTTATTGCAGACAACAAAAAATGCAAAGTCATGGAAATGGTCTAGCTCCGAAACCCAATCATTTATTTACTCAAAAATACCCCAAACCTACACCGTCGCCATGCAAGACTCAGTAGATTGTTGGTCCCCGCCGAGCGACCCAGTCACTAGCTTTTACTTTCCTGTAGAAAAACAACCTGTCACGAAATCGTTTCCGTCGAACCAATTTTGCCTTGGGGATTTTGTGATATTAAAGACCAGCCCTGCTTTTGGATATTTATGGAATACAGGGGAAACCAGTGATTCGATAAAGGTGAATCAGTCTGGCAAATACCATATAAAAACTAGAAATGAATATGGATGCTGGTCTATTCCGAGTATTGAGCAATATATATTAGGACGGACATTACCCCTTATGCCAATTCTAGAAAAAAACGGCACCTTTTTTATTAAGGCACGAAATTTCGATGTAGTTGACAGTTATCAATGGATTGTAGGACCATCAAAAATGGTGGACACTAACGCGATTTTGAAAATGGCTGTTAATGGTCTGCATCAAGTAAGGGCTAAGCGAAATTTTGATTTAGTATCCAACCCCCTGCTTTCATGCTTCTCTGAATTTCAAAAAATGGTTTTCAATATTCCCGAAAACTTTAATGGTTTTTCCATTTATCCCAATCCGATAATTGGGGACCAATTGACGATTGAAATTCTTAAAGAGACAGGTGCTGGCGAAATCCTGTTGACGGATTTAAGAGGAATTGTTTTAGGAACATGGCCCATCCAAAATTCGAAAGACGCCATAAAAATTAAAATTCATTCAATCCCCAATGGACAATATATTATTAAAATGATTTCTGCCAATGTTACAATGAACAAACTATTGATTATTAATCAATAAATCCATTAGGTCAATACACCTTTCACTACTTTACCGTGAACATCTGTCAACCTAAACCTTCTTCCTTGCGATTTGAAAATTAACTCCTCGTGGTTGATTCCCAATAGATGTAACATAGTGGCATGAAAATCATGCACGTGTACTGGATCCTTCGCAATATTATAACTAAAATCATCTGTTTCGCCGTAGCTACCTGGTTTTACCCCAGCACCAGCCATCCACATACTAAAGCATTTGGGATGATGATCTCTCCCATAGCCATTTGCTGAAAGTTTACCTTGGGAATAAACGGTCCGACCAAACTCTCCACCCCACACCACTAAGGTATCTTCTAACATACCTCTCCTTTTTAAATCTTGGATCAAAGCAGCGGTCGCTTGGTCCGTCTGCTTACATTGATTAATTATATTTTTAGGTAATGCGTCATGATGATCCCAGCCTTGGTGATATAGTTGGACAAAGCGTACATCTTTCTCTAGTAATTTTCGGGCCAATAAACAATTGGCGGCAAAAGTGCCTTTATCTCTACTTCCTGGTCCATAAAGATCAAAAACCTCATCTGATTCAGAGCTCACATCCATCACTTCAGGAACCGAAGTCTGCATGCGAAATGCCATTTCATATTGAGAAATCCTGGCTTCAACTTCAGGGTCAGCCCATGTTTGATTTTGAGCCTGATTTAATTTTTTCAGATACTCTAACATTTCCCTTCGGTCTTCACCGTCATAACCCTCCGGGTTGTTCAAGTATAAAACAGGATCCTTACTGGACCTAAATTGCACTCCTTGATGCTCCGAAGGCAAAAAACCATTTCCCCATAATCGAGAATATAGCGGCTGATCCTTAGAAGCATTTTTAGAAACCATTACTATAAATGCAGGCAAATTCTGATTTTCACTGCCTAAACCATAACTCAACCAAGAACCGATCGATGGTCTGCCTGGCAATTGATGTCCGGTTTGAAAAAAGGTAATCGCAGGATCATGGTTGATCTGCTCGGTATACATGGATTTAATCACACACAATTCATCCGCTACTTGAGCCGTGTAGGGCAATAACTCACTAACCCAAGTTCTATTTTGCCCATATTGTTTGAAATTATACAGGGAAGGAACAATGGGTAAAACGGCTTGGTTTGCGCTCATTCCCGTTAGCCTTTGACCCTTACGAACGGAATCCGGAAGGCCTTCACCAAACATATTTTTTAAATTAGGCTTGTAGTCGAACGTCTCAAATTGGGAAGGTCCCCCACTCATAAATAAATAAACTACTCGTTTCGCCTTAGGTGCAATCTTAGGTAGCGATTCTAATATCTGATCTTGTATGGATTTTGCTTGCAATGATTGGCCGCCCATTAACACCTGCAATGCGGCTGCTCCTAAACCCATAGCAGTCTTCTGAAGAAAATTTCTACGGTCCAAGCCCTGATCCAATGAACGGAAATCTGGATGATTTAATCGATAATTATCTTCGTGATGATTCCCCATGTTCTTATCTTTTCGTAATCGTAGCGTCCGAATTCATGATGGTATTTGCGACCACGGCTAAAGATGCAACATAAGGCCGATCCACATCTTTCAAATCTATTTTTGACATGCCAGCAGATAACCAACCCTTTGTCTTCTCTGGCGCTTTTTTAAATTTAGCCCACTCCATTTTTTGCAATTCGACTAAAATATTAATTTCTCCTTCCTGAGGTTCTCGGCCGGTCAACCTCACATAAGCATCTTTGATGGATGCATTTAAATTACTTTGTTTTGACATCCTGACCCCCATTTGCTTTGAGGCCTCCAAGAATGTTGGATCATTTAGAACCACCAAAGCCTGAAGTGGCGTGTTTGTTTTTTGGCGTCGTACCAAACATGAACTTCGTGATGTGGCATCGAAAGTCGACATCATGGGGTTTGGAACCGAACGTTTAACCACCACATACAAACTCCGCTTATAAATGGCCTGCGTTGTGTCTTGCTTATATTTATGGCTATTTATTTCCCACAAACCCTCGGGCTGATACGGATACATGCTTTTTCCACCGATCTCTCGGTTGATCAAATCACTGGCAACCAGCGCATTATCACGAATCATTTCAGCGGTCAAGCGCGCAGATGGGCCACGAGCAAGCATTCGGTTTTCTGGGTCGCGTTCCATTAATTCAGGAGTAGCCTTAGAATCTTGTTGGTACGTCTTGGACATCACCATCGACTTAATTAATTTTTTAACATCCCAACCTGTTTCTCTGAAATTGACGGCCAACCAATCTAATAATTCTGGATGAAAAGGCATCTCGCCCTGATTTCCAAAATCCTCAGCCGTTTTTACAATACCGATTCCAAATAAATTTTGCCAGATTCGATTGACCGCCACACGTGAAGTCAAAGGATTTCGACTATCCGTTAACCAATTCGCTAAACCCAAACGGTTTTTAGGCAAATTTGCTGGGTACGGAAATATTTTTTCTGGCGTATTGGGAAATACTTCCTCTCCAGGTGCATCATACTGACCTCTTAATAAGATATTTGCCTTTTTAGGTTTTGGCATTTCTTGCATAACCATTAATTCCTGAGTCGATTCCGTCGAATCAGAATAGGCCGTTCGTAAATTCTTTAACTCATTTTTTACCTTCAAATACAAAGAATCTACATTAGTCACATAATAATCAAAGACATGATTGGGGTCCTTAAAAGTATTTTCGGATGAATTTTTATTGGCAATTAGCATTACCTCATAAGGCCTTAATTCTCGATTGTACACAAGCACATCATCCGCACGACCACCCTTAAATCCTAAGCCACGCCACCAACCGCCAATTTGCAAACCAGGTTCCTGTTTTGAATAAAATATAATATCCTTATACAGCTGATCCATGGTTGTTTCCATAGCCGGCTCAGTTCCCTCGATGTATAATTTTAATCCTTTGGCTTGAGAAGAACCATCATAAGTAAGTGTCAATTGAACCCAGCGATCCCGTGGAATATCATTTTTAGTGATTTTTGTAATGGCATTGGATGGAGCTGAATGTGCCATCATTACTTCCAACGAATTATTTTTTAGATATACGTGGAAGCCTTTAAAGTTGTACAAACGCTCTGCATTACTTTTATGAAAGATCACACCTTCCTTTAAATTTTTCGGAATATTGACCCAAATACCAATCGAAAAAGGTTCTGATTTTCTGAATACTCCCACCCGGTTAAAGTCACAATAAACATCGCCGTCAAAGGCCAAAGCCTTCCCGGAATGACCCTCCAAAAACTGAGGAATATCCCCCGTCTTCCCAGACTCATGCTTCAGAACGCCTATTTCCTTTTCGTTTTTCTTGTTGGTCAAAGTAGACTCAAAATCATAATAAGCGACTAAGCCATTTTGTGGAATACTTTGCTTTTTCAATACAGTTGGCCCTTCACCTTTCGACCAAGCGTCAAAGCCCGATGGTTTTACTTGCTGCAATTTTTCCTCCGTCGTTTTAATTTTAGCTTGAATAAAATCCATGATCGCTTGCTGCTTATCCGTCGGCAATAATAGGGTTGGCGTAGGCATATCATCATTATATGAAATTTGGCCTGCTTCCTTTACATTATTAAAAAAGCTAAATAACTGGTAATAATTTTTCTGAGAAATAGGATCATATTTATGATCATGGCATCTAGCGCAACCCGTTGTTAAGGCTAAAAAAGCATCTCCGAAAGTATTGGCACGGTCCATCACATATTCGGTTTGAAACTCCTCTTCAACGATTCCACCCTCCGTATTTTGTTGGTGGTTCCGATTAAATGCCGTCGCTATCCGCATGTCTTTGGTGGGATTTGGCATTAGGTCACCGGCCAACTGCCAATGAATAAATTGATCGTAGGGCATGTTTTTATTAAACGCTTGGATCACCCAATCCCGATAAGGGGACATGTCTCTAATTCGGTCAATCGTATAGCCATGAGAATCCGCAAACCGAGCTAAGTCCAACCATTCAGCGGCTAACTTTTCACCAAAATGCGGCGAGGACAACATACGATCTACTTGGATTTCGTAGGCATTAGGCCGAGTATCATTTTTGAAAAATTCAATCTCATCCACCGTAGGAGGCAAGCCCGTTAAGTCAAAGGATAAGCGACGCAATAAAAAATTCCGAGAAGCTGATCCACTAAATTTTAAATTTTTGGAGGTCAACGCATTTGAAATGAAATAGTCAATCGGGTTATTTTCTGTAGCTAAAGCAGGAATTTCTTTCTTAATGGGGGCCACAAAAGCCCAATGTGGTTTATATTCCGCCCCATTTTGTATCCACTTAATTAATACAGCCTTTTCTCGAGAACTTAATTCCAAATGAGATTTAGGAGATGGCATTTTATAGCTAGGATCAACCGAAAGAATTCGTTTAACCATTTCACTTTTTCCCAGATTCCCAGGCACAATGGCAAATTTGCCAGGGCTTTCAGGCAAACGAGAAAATGCACCTTCAGGCAAATCTAAGCGCAATCCAGCCTTTTGTTTTGCTTTATCTGGGCCATGGCAAGCAAAACATTTATCAGATAAAATAGGCTTGACGTGAATATTAAAGTCGATTTCGTTGGGCAAATTCTTTAATTCCAACGCTACCCCTTTGGGCATCGCATCTTTTTCCTTGAAGCCAAAAGACAAGAATAAGCAAGCACATAAAATTTGTACGTATGGAAGCTTCATTTATTTGAAACAAGGCGTTTAGGTGAAATTGTATCTGCTAATTTAAAAGTAAATTGGCCCGATTCAATCTTTAATTTTGGCCTCATCTTTTTTAACGCATTTATTCCGCTTTCAGAAACCTTTGTATCCCAAAGATATAAAACTTTTAAATGTTGGCATTCCGCCAACTTCATTAAACCAACATCCGTAATTTTAGTCCCATAAAGGTTCAATTGCTCGAGTTGGCCTAAGCCTTGAAAATTTTCTACGTCATCATCTTTCAAATTAGTATTACCTAAATTTAAAATTCTTAGGTTTGAAAAATCTCGAAGTGCAGAAAAATCCATTTGGTCATAATTATTTAATTTCAATTCTGTCACATGTGTTTTTATTGATTTCGATTGGGCCAACAAAGCATTAAAATCGGATTTGACATTAATGAAATTTAAACTAATCCATTCGTTTTTTGCCCCTGAATAAACGATACTAATTTTTGCGTCTTTCAACTTATCTAAAACTAGATTGTCAGTTGGACTAAGGGGTACTATATCCATTTGTTTTTCTACAGGAATCAAATCTGAATTGGGTAAGTCAATCGCACTGCTGGTTAAATCATTAGACGCTAAAACCATTTTTTGTTCAACCTCGCCAAAGGGAGCGCCCGTTGAAATCCATTGCTCAATTAACTGTATTTCCATCCGGGTTAATTGCCTTTTGCCTGTTGGCGGCATGTGAAGGTCATCATCCTCAGGCAATATCAAATAAGTATACAAATGGCTTTTCAGCGCATTTCCACTCATCATTATGCGACCATGTTTACCACCCTTGCGAATAAAAAACTCAGAATCTAAACGGAGCCCACCCTTCTTCTTTTGAATGGAATGGCATGAATAACACTTAGATTTTAAGATAGGAACAATTTGATCTTCATAAGGATAGAAATAGGCTTTTGTTTCCCCTTGAACTTTTTCTATTTTTAATGATCGCCTATTTTTCGCTGAGATGATGACTGTCGAATCTATCTTTGGCTTTAAAAAATATCCTTCCCCATATGTTAAAATGGATCCATAATGCCCTGTCATAATAATTAAAATCAATAAAATCCCAAACAGAAAAGGCCGATATCGAATCCAAAAATAGGAAGTGAGGGCTAAGAGAAAGGTGGCGATACCAGACCAACGATGAAAAAAAACAATCTCATCATTGTAATCACCGGTTGAAGCTAAAAGCCAACCAGCCAGACAAGAAAGGCCTGCGAAAATACTGCCAATCAATACAAGTATAGAAATGGAAGAATTAAAATCCTTTTTTGAAAAAATTTGAAAAAATTGTAGAGCCACAGCCATTAGAAGAATTCCAATGGGAAAGTGTATCAACAGTGGGTGTAATTGACCTATAAACTCAGAAAATAATGCAAGTTTTATAGTTTCCATATAAAATACCTATTCATATATCCCTTTGGCTATTTTTTCGCTGATTGATTTTGGAGCCACCCAAGCTAAAAATGCACCTAACTTATTAATGAATCCGGTGATAACTTCTGGTTTTTTTGCAAACATCCCATCTACCGCAATTTTAGCTACGGACTCTGCCGTCATGGTTACTTTTTTGGCTGCATTTCTGGCTTTGTCTGGTAAATTGGCTCGGTCATTAAATGAACTCGTTGTTGCACCTGGACTGATAGCCGTCACTGAAATCCCTTTCTCCTTCCATTCGTGAAACAAGCCTCGGGAAAAATGTAAAACAAATGCTTTAGATGCAGCATATAAACACATCAATGGGATTGCTTGATAAGCAGATGAACTAGCAATATTTAGCACATAAGCCTGCCCCTTTCCCGTGAGCATGGGATAAAATGCATGGCATGATTCTACCAAAGCATTCATATTTACCTGCATCATTTGTTGGCTTTCAACAAAGGAATAAGATTCAAATTCCCCCACTAACCCATATCCAGCATTATTGACAAGAATTCGTAAATCCACTTGCTTTTCCAAAACCCACTGATACATACGACTCACTGACCCTTGTTCGCTTAAATCCGCGACTAGATAGTCAACCGTATTTGAATATTTTTTTTCAATGGACTCTTTAACTTGTTGGAGTTCATAGGAATTTCGAGCGACTATCAATAAATCATACCCACGCGAAGCCAGTTCATTGGCGATTTCTTTTCCAATCCCTTTACTCGCTCCAGTGATTAATGCGTAAGACATAAAAATATGTTTATGATTAAAAAAAGCTGCTCAATGAGCAGCTTTAATCTTATTTCTTGGGAGCAACAGCACTAGGGGCAGCAGCTGCTGGTGGTGCTGGGTTAAAATAGGCTTTTATATCAGGATCATCTGCTTTAATCTCCTGAGCTTTTGTGAACAAATCTTTCACTTTAGCCTCATCCTTAGTTACAGACAAATGATATCCTCCTAAAAACTTATATGCCTCAAATAATTGATTCTTATCTTCTTTGTATTGTGTACTTTTTTCAGCTTTTAACTGTTCCACCACCGCAATAAATTTTTCATAGTAAGGAGCGCCTAACCATTTCGTTCCATCATAATCAATGAAGTTATTGGCACGTGCACGGTTAATGTAAAATGGAGGCCATTTATCATTCACTGAAATAGACTTGGCAAACATAGAATCAGCACGCATCGCCATGGCTGGTCGGCCAATCGTATCTGCTTTGTTGATATAGGCAGCCGTTAAATATAAATCCATAGCCACTTTAAAATAATCTCCTGATCCAACGGTTTGGGCTCTTTTCACTTTCCAATCAATTGATTTAGTCCCAGCAACAGAAGCCTCTAAATATCTTTTTTGCTTATATCGAATGTCATGAATCAACGTGTACACATTGTTATTGGTATCTAAAGGTGCCGCTTTTTCCATGTAAGCAATAGCTAAAGAATCCTTACCTAAACCCTGATATCCTTTACCGAAGTATAAATCATCCATAAAGTAAGGCTTAACTCCTTTTTTAACCATCTCATCTAAATTGTCGATACCTTGTTGGAAATTACCCATTTCAACGCGTGAATACCCACGCATACGGTAAATATCATTATCACGAACTCCACGCTTATCAGCCTC
>CAMBGA010000014.1 GCA_945866095.1 Spirosoma fluviale | reverse complement strand
ATTACGATTACTGAAAGTCGTCGCCATCAAAAAGAAGATGGATTTGTTTATGAAAAGCATAAAATGTTTTTATACAAAGAGGACTTTGATAAGTTTGCTGAAGGTTTAAAAGAAACCATAGATCATGTAAAGACTGAATTAATGCCTGAATTTGATTTTAATCAATTTAATAAGGAAGATGAGGAATTTGATAATACCGGTCTTAAATGGGAATAAATAATATTTAATAAATAAAAGCCTCTGTGAAAGCAGGGGCTTTTTGATTTTTAGCCGTATTTTTGCAATTGAAATTTAAAATTTTATGGGATTAACGTGTGGAATTGTAGGATTACCCAATGTAGGTAAGTCCACTTTATTTAGTGCTATTTCTTCAAATAAAGCCGAAGCGGCTAATTATCCTTTTTGTACGATTGAACCTAATGTAGGCATCGTAACAGTGCCCGATGAGCGTTTGAATATATTGGCTGAATTTGTAAAACCGAATCGAATTTTGCCAACGGTGATTGAATTTACGGATATAGCGGGTTTGGTAAAAGGGGCTTCGCAAGGGGCTGGTTTAGGCAATAAGTTTCTCGCCAATATTCGTGAGGTTGATGCCATTATACATGTGGTACGTTGTTTTGAAGATGATAATATTATCCATGTGGAAGGAAGAGTAAGTCCAATTTCGGATAAGGAGATTATTGACATGGAACTCCAACTTAAAGATCTTGAATCCGTTGATAAAAAAATAAGTAAAATTGAGCGCGCGGCTAAAGCTGGAGATGCTAAAGCTAAGCAAGAGTTAACTGCCTTGCTTTTATTTAAATCTACTTTAGAAGCTGGCAAATCGGCTAGGACTGTGAACATGGATCCCGATTTACGTGAAACTTCTATCGGAGACTTGTGTTTGCTAACAGATAAGCCTGTTATTTATGTAGCCAATGTAGACGAAGATTCTTTGTCCACTGGCGGTAATACCTTCGTGGACCAATTAAAATCAAGTGTTTCAGCTGAAAATGCGGAGGTTATTGTTGTTTGTGCTGCGATCGAAGCTCAAATTGCAGAAATAGAAGATTTAGAAGAGAGAGATATGTTTCTTAGTGAATATGGACTTCAAGAATCGGGTTTAAGCAAATTAATCAAGAGCTCATATTCCTTACTTAATCTAATTACCTACTTTACTGCAGGAGTTCAAGAAGTTAGAGCTTGGACTATTCAAAAAGGATGGAAAGCTCCGCAAGCAGCAGGTGTTATTCATACCGATTTTGAGCGTGGTTTCATCCGAGCTGAAGTAATAAAAATGGCTGATTATCAAGCCTATAAAAGTGAGGCTGCTTGTAAAGAAGCTGGAAAATTAAATGTGGAGGGAAAAGATTACGTAGTACATGATGGTGATATCATGCATTTTAGGTTCAATGTTTAAAGAGGAAATTGTATTTTTTGATAGCCTATTAATGAGTCAAATCGTTCTCCAGGTTTCCTGAAATAAACTAAAACTTCATAATAATTTTCCGTTTCAGAATGATTTCCCTCTAAGTTAGTGTTTAGGGGATTATTGCTACTGAATTGATAATTATAAATTCCTTGTTTTAATAAAATCTTTCCTAGATAGCCGCCTTTAGCTTCATCATATTGGAGTTGGTTTGTAGAGGTTAATTCATACGAATTGAACGCTCCAGATACATATATTTTTTCATCTTCAAATTTTCTAGATTTCAAAATAAAGGTACACCAAACATAATCGGCTTGTAAAGGGCTATTCGGGTTTTCGTAGTTGGCTATAACATAAGCCCCATTAAAATCGGGTCTTTGAACGTAAGAATAATTTCCTTGGGGCTGTTCTGGAATAATTGAAATTTCTGAATATCGATCCAAAGCGTTGATTTGACCAACGAAATTTAACCTTTGTTGCGTACTTCTTAAGTCTATTAATCTGAATTCATTGCCCCCTGGTATCGCATTTTCTTGATTATAGAATTGATAGGTCAATTTACGATCAATAGCTTGAACCATGGGTTTAGGCATATTAGGCACAACGTTTTTCGATTGATTGTTTTTGCGGACTTCAATTTTTAGATTTTCATCTGAGTTAATTAAATAGTTGGCAGGATACCCTAAGTTTAAATCTATAAATTGATGCGTTGAGCGCAAATAGTTCGATTTAGCAAAACTTATTTTGGAGCCAACATTGACTTCATTTTGATAAATAGAAAAACGCTTAGTTAATACGGTGTCACGTTTGTTTCTATTCGCATAGATCATGGCGATGTAATTACCGCTTATTTTTACTTTGGGCAATGAAATTTTAAATTGTTTATACGATATTTTGGTACCCATGGAAGTTTCAGGATAGCGGATGGGGATATCATTAAAATCAGCTAAATATTCGATTTCGTTTAAAGGAGAAGGTTTCCAATCGGCTTGGCAATGGATGATTCTTAAAAAATAATTTGTGTTTTCTAATTTTAAATCATCAAAAAGCAAATGGATATTTTCTTGTCTTGCGATATCTACACAAGGATTATCAACGATCAATTCGTTAAGGGTATTTTGGCTCAGGTAAACTGTCTTAATTTGCTCTTTATTTATCTTGTTGGATATTTGAGCATAACCCTCATGGCCTAAATTGAAAATGAATAGAAATAGCCATGAAATTATTAGGCCTTTTATTTTCATTGGATTAATTGATTAATAATTCCCACTCGTTGGTTATTTTCAATAATTCCTCTTTTTTCTCATTGATTTGTTGCTCTATCGGGGGCAATTCATTGAATTTTCCTTCTTGTGCTAACTCAGCCATGGTATTTTCCAGTTTAGCTATGGATAGTTCTAAATCCATAATTTTTGCTTCAAGCTTTTCGATTAATTTTTCTTGACTTGGGTTGGCGGAAGGACTTTTTGGCGAATGGGGAGCTAATTCAGGTTTTGGTTTTTCGCTCGATTTTTTAGGTGCACTCACATCTGAATTACCTCTGCTAGCTTGCCAAACCTCATATTCATCAAAAGAGCCTGGGTATTCTTTAATTTCATAATCTTCAATATACCATATTTTGTTGGCGATGTTGGTTACAAAATAACGATCGTGCGATACGACTACATAGGTACCTTCGTATTGCTGCAATGCTTGAATTAAAATATTCACAGATTGCATGTCAAGGTGATTTGTAGGCTCATCCAACAATAAAAAGTTTGCTTGGGATATCAATACTTTGGCTAATGCTACGCGGGATTTTTCACCTCCAGAAAGCACTTTTATTTTTTTGAATACTTCTTCTCCTGAAAACAAAAAGCAACCTAGGACGCTTCTTAATTCCATTTCGGTTTTTGCCGTTCCTGTTGCTTTCAGCTCTTCTAATAAATTATTTTCTACCTGCAAGCTTTCTAATTGATGCTGAGCAAAAAATGATTCAATCACATTATGTCCTGTTCTGCGTTCGCCAACGATTTTTTCTGTTCCGGAAATAATTCTTAATAATGTTGATTTCCCTTTTCCATTGGCACCAATGAGTGCGATTTTATCACCTCGATTGATCGTTGCAGAGGTGTTTTTTAGGATTACTTTTTCACCAAAAGCCTTGGAAATATGTTCTAAAAACAGAATGAATCTACCAGGTTGGGTACCGAAATTAAATTTAAAATTAACTTTTGCTTTTTCATCGATCACTTCATCGACAACATCCAAACGATCCAATGCTTTTACTCTAGATTGTACTTGGCGTGCCTTACTAGCCTTAGCCTTAAAACGCTCTATAAATCGCTCTGTTTGCCTTATTTGAGATTGTTGGTTTTCATAAGCACCTTTTTGAATTTCATTTCTTAAGGCTTTTTCTTCTTCGTAAAATGAAAAATTGCCTGGATATAAAGTGATTTTAGCATTTGATACTTCCGCAATATTATCGACTGTGCGATCTAAAAAATAACGATCATGGGAAACGACCACTACAGAGCCTTCATAATCATGAATGTATTTTTCAACCCATTCGATGGATGGCAGATCAAGGTGGTTGGTTGGCTCATCTAAAAGCAACAATGCCGGTTTTTGCAATAGTAATTTGGCCAACATAACACGCATGCGCCAACCTCCTGAAAATAAACGCAAAGGTTTATTTAAGTCATCTGTGGTAAAACCGAGTCCTTCTAAAATTTCTTCAGATTTTGACTGAATGGTATATCCGTCTAATCTTTCAAATTCTTCTTGAAGCTTTGATAATAAATCTACATCCTTGTCCTCATAATTTGTTTCCATTTTATGAAGGACGGCGTCTATCTGTATTTGTAGTTCCAAAGCTCTCTCAAATGCTTGCATCGCGACATGAAGAATGCTGTCGTCCGTTTGATAGGAGAGGAGATCCTGATTTAAAAATCCAATGGTACACTCACCTGATTTTGAAATATTTCCACCATCTGGGCTATATTCGCCTGATATTAATCGAAGTAAAGTGGATTTACCCGTACCATTTGCGCCGATTAGGCCAATTTTCGTTTTGGGTTTAATGTGTAAATTGGCACCATCATATAGTGCCCTACTACCGAAATAGAAACTTAAATTAGATATTGATAACATTTTGCAAAGATAACCGATTATCTTCAATAGCTAAAGTCGGTTCCTCGCATTTTGTCCACCAAGGTGAGGGCATTTTATTATTTTCTCCAAACCTTCATATTTTATCGGATTTTTGTGATATCCCATGGTTTTGGTAAGACTCATGGTCCTATTATTATCTCCCATGGATAATTCTATATCTTCCATCGTCATTTGACTTGGATGCTCATATCCACATGCATGTGAAATTTCGGCTATTTCTTTGACCAATGACCTATGGTAATTGTAAAATCGCTCACTTTTTAATTGTGGATCAATCCCTGCTTGCAACCATTTATTTGATGTGGCGACACCAGAAGGACAATGATTCGTATGGCATTTTTGCGCCTGAATACACCCAATGGACATCATGGCTTCCCTAGCAATATTAATACTGTCTGCCCCCATGGCGAATGCCATCAAGGCTTTTTCTGCGAAGCCCAATTTTCCTGAGGCAATAAAAAATATTTTATCTGTCAAATTATGCCGCTGAAATATTTGATAAATTTTGGCAAATGCAAATGTGAATGGCATGGAAACATGATCCGCAAAAGCATGTGGAGCGGCTCCTGTTCCCCCTTCTCCACCGTCAATGGTAATAAAATCTGGACCTGAATTTGTTTTTACCATATAGGCCGCAAGCTCTTCCCATTGCTCTAATTTACCGATAGCAGATTTAATGCCTACAGGCAATCCCGTTTCTTCGGCCATACTTTCAATGAATTTAACCATTTCGGGTATGTTTGAAAATGCCGTATGAAAGGCTGGAGACATGGCATCTTTTCCTTTGGGTATTAGTCTTATGGCAGCTATTTCATCATTAATTTTGGAACCTGGAAGCATTCCCCCTTTTCCAGGTTTTGCCCCTTGAGATAATTTAAGTTCAATGGCTCTTAAAAACGGATTTTGTTCTACCTTCTCTTTTAATTTTTCCATGGAAAAATTTCCATCTACATTTCGAACGCCAAAATAGGCAGTTCCAATATTTAAAATGACATCAGCTCCATTTTGATGGTATGGAGACAATGAACCCTCCCCCGTATTGTGAAAGCAGCCAGCTAAATCGGCGCCTTTATTCAAAGATTCAATCGCTTTGGCGGATAATGAACCGAAACTCATTCCAGAGATATTAATGATTGAATATGGACGATAAGGCCTTCTTCTATGATGATATTCTCCCATGATTTTTGCCGCAGGCATTACACCCGGATTTTTATTAAATGGGTGATCTGTGGGAGGATTGTACCCGATCATGGCATTTTTAATAAATATATAACCAGGTGCATTAAAATCTTGATCACTTCCAAATCCCTGTAGATTATTGTCTTTCTTTGACGATGCATAAATCCAAGACCTTTCTTGTCGGTTAAATGGTAATTCTTCCCGATTATTAGCCACAATGTATTGCCTAATTTCAGGCCCTATTTTTTCCAACCAATACCTTAGGTGTCCTACGATCGGGAAATTATGCGTGATGGAGTGTTTTTTTTGAAAAAATACATCCCTTATGGCGACGAGTACTAGGATTGAAACAATCCAAAACCAAATAGATGATAGCATGTTGAATTGAATTTATATTCAAAGATGTCAAATTATTTCCCAATTCTTATTTTTATCTTTGCATTTTGACAATAAATATGGTTGCTAATTATACCCTTTTAAAGCAATATGTAATTTCGGTTTTTGAATCGATTGGATGTAGTGAACAAGATGCTACATTAGCCGCTGATGTGTTGGTTTCAGCTGATGCACGGGGTATAGATTCTCACGGAGTGGCCAGATTAGCCGGTTATATTCGTTTATTTGACCACGGCCGATTAAACCCAAAACCCAATATTAAAATTTTACATGAAAGTCCGTCTACGGCTTTAGTAGATGGCGATCGTGGACTTGGTTTAGTCGTAGCACCGAAAGCGATGGAAATTGCCTGTGGCAAAGCGAATGTAGCTGGAACGGGTTGGGTGGCCGTTCAAAATTCGAACCATTTTGGAATTGCAGGATATCATGCTATGATGGCCGCTAGCCAAGATATGATCGGTTGGGCCATGACACATGCCGCACCGTTAGTAACTCCTACCTTTTCCAGAGAACGATTATTAGGTACAAATCCCATCGCTGTATCCATCCCCGCGTTACATGAGCCTACCTTTTTAGCCGACTTTGCTTCTACGGCTGTGGCCTATGGTAAGTTGGAAATACTACAAAGAAAAGGCCTAGATACGCCAGATGGATGGGTTCAGGACTCAAACGGTAAACCCAGCAACGATGCTTTTGCCATTAAAAATGGAGGAGCATTATTGCCTTTAGGGGGAGATAGAGAACATGGTTCACATAAGGGATATGCGCTTGGGGCCATTGTTGATTTACTTTCAGGTGTTTTGTCGGGCGCTAATTTTGGTCCTTGGGTTCCTCCTTTTGCAACGGCTGGATTTATGAATGCTGGAGAAACGGTAGGCAAGGGGACTGGTCATTTTATAGGCGCTATGAGAATAGATGCGTTCAGGCCAGCGATTGAGTTTAAAAAAGATATGGATATTTGGATCCAAAGATTTCGAAATGCTGAAGCCGTGGAAGGTCAAAAAGTGATCATTCCTGGTGATCCAGAAAGATTGTTGGAAGTGGAACGGAAAGCGAATGGTA
Organism: Spirosoma fluviale; assembly: GCA_945866095.1. GTDB lineage: Bacteria > Bacteroidota > Bacteroidia > Cytophagales > Spirosomataceae > Aquirufa > Aquirufa fluvialis_A. The sequence continues at coordinate 22,541 of CAMBGA010000014.1, read as the reverse complement.
TCCCATTAATTGACCCAGTGGTGGACGATTTAAAAGCTTTGTCGGTGCGATTTAATTTAGATTTTAAAATTTCATAAAATGGTTTCTAATAAGCGCTTAAAGATATTTTTGTTAGTTTTTTCTTTGTTGATGGCTATGTTTTCATATTATGCCTGGCAAATTTTCAAAACACCCAATTTCGATGTGGATAAAAAGCCTTTTGCTTTGTTGATTCCCAAAGGATCAACGTATGAATCGGTTTTGGATACGCTAGAAAAACATCATTTAATTCGGGATGAATTAAGTTTTCGTTTTTTGGCCAAAGTATTTAATTATCCAGCTCGAGTGAAACCAGGTCGGTATTTGATATATGAAACGACGGGCAACTGGGAATTAATTCGAAAACTTCGTAATGGAAGTCAAGACGCATTAAAAATCACTTTTTCCAACATCCGATTAAAGGAAGATTTAGCTGGAAAATTAGGGCGCCAATTAGCCTATGATTCAGCTACGATTTATCGATTGTTAGATTCTTCTAGCATTGTGGAACCGCTTGGTTTTTCTAAAGAAACCATTCCATGTCTATTTATTCCTGATACCTATGAGGTGTTTTGGACCATTTCTTTTGAAGATTTTTTAACCAAAATGAAAAAGTCTTATGACCGTTATTGGACCTCAAATCGAATTCAAGCGGCTAAAGCGTTAGGTTTAAGTCCTAGTGAGGTGGGAATTCTAGCTTCAATCGTATACGGTGAAAGTAAGGAAACGGCAGAACAATCGAGGATAGCAGGTGTATATTGGAATCGTTTACAGGTAAAAATGCCTTTACAAGCAGATCCAACGATTGTTTTTGCTTGGAAGGATTTTACGATTAAGCGGGTAACGGGTCGTTACACATCGATTAATTCACCTTATAATACTTATCGTTTGATTGGTTTGCCACCGGGACCTATTTCCATACCGGACCCAAGGGTGATGGACAAGGTTTTGAATCTAGAAAAACATAATTACCTGTATTTTTGTGCGAAAGAAGATTTTTCAGGTTCTCATAATTTTGCCTTATCGTATTCGGAGCATCTACAAAATGCAGCAAAATTCCAAAAGGCCTTAGACGACCACAAAATTTACTAAATGTATTCACACGTAATTACATACCGAGTTTGTTATGCCGATACCGATAAAATGGGCTATGTCTATTATGGGAATTATGCGCGTTTGAATGAAATAGCCAGGGTTGAAACGTTACGATCCTTAGGTGTGAGTTATAAAGTTTTAGAGGATAATGGAATTGGTTTACCTGTATGTGAGCATTACTCAAAATTTCATGCGCCAGGATTATATGATGACGAATTAACGGTGATATGCCATGTGGACCAATTGCCTACCGCTAAAATTGAATTTTCATATCGGATTAAGAATGCTGACGGCGATTTAATTAATGAGGGCAAAACGACTTTAGTATTTATGAATATGCTTCAGAAAAAAGTCGTCAAAGCGCCAGAATGGATTGTAAATGCATTAAGGCCTTATTTTAATTCATGAAAAGGAAAAACCTCATTCGGGAGTTGAAGGCCATTTGGGCAGAATATGAAGAGCATTATGTGCTCTGCCGTATTATTAGCATATTATACCAAAAGATTTTTCAATTTGACATCGATGTGCGCGCTGCTGCGGTCGCTTATAATTTTACCTTAGCAGTTTTTCCCACCATTATTTTCTTATTCTCCTTATTGCCTTATATGCCCATTGATCATTTAGATCTTAAAATGATTGGTTTTTTGAAAGGTACGATTCCTAAAAATCTACATGGAGATTTGACTGAGTTAATACGCGAAATAGTAAATAAGAAACGAGGTGGGGTACTTTCTTTTGGTTTCATTTTTGCGTTGTATGCTAGTACCAGTGGAATTATGGCTTTGATTAGGTCGTTCAACCTTACCTATAAAACAAATGAGAATAGAGGCTTTATTAAAGAACGAGTGATTGCAGTGGCCCTTAATTTTCTATTAACCTTCGTTTTATTGATTGCATTTGTAGCTTTTATTTTGGGTAATTTTGTGGTGAAAATGTTGACTAAAGAAGGTTTAATTGAATATAATTTCACCTATTATTTGACTAAATCTCTGACTTATTTAAGTATTTTTTCGGTATTCTTTTTTACCATTTCCATCATTTATTATTATGCCCCTGCAATTCATAAGCGTTGGAAGTTTTTTAATGCAGGCTCCATAACAGCCTCTATTTTAACCATTTCAGTGACCAATATATTTTCTTATTATTTGGTGAATTTTGCTAGCTACCACAAAATTTATGGGTCTATAGGGTCTTTGATTGCCTTAATGGTTTGGTTGTATTTTATTGCTTTAATTTTGATTGTGGGTTTTGAAATTAATGCAAGTATAGACCAAGTAAAAACCGAGGATTCTGATCAAGAAAAGGATACTGATTATTTTAATACGTATTAGTCATGGCAGCCCAACTCATTAAACTGTACGACAAAAATAATTCCATCGATGTTCTTGTTTCGATTGTACAAGTGCTACAGAAAAATGGGGTAATTATTTACCGTACAGATACCATGTATGCTTTAGGTTGCTTGATTACTTCCCAACAAGCCATTCAGCGAATTTGTGACATCAAACAAATTAAGCCCAATAAGAATCGATTTTCATTTATCTGCAGTGACTTAAGCGCCATCGCTAATTATGCGAAAGTTAGTGATGTGAATTTTAAATTGTTGAAACATTATCTTCCCGGTCCATACACTTTTGTGTTGCCAGCGAGTTCAAATGTTCCTTCAGTTTTGGTTCAAGGAAAAAAAACGGTAGGGGTGCGAATTCCTGATTATACCCCAATACTTGAGTTGATTAAAGAACTTAATGCTCCTTTATTAACTACTACGTTAGCACATGATGGCTTAGATGTAGAAGAGTTTACGGATCCTAGTCTTATTTTTGATCAATATAAAAACCAAGTGGATTTAGTTCTTGACGGTGGATTTGGTGGAATTTTCTCATCATCTGTTATTGATTTAACAGAGGAGCTGCCAAGCATCATCCGAGAAGGAGCAGGTCAATGTGATGATTTTAAATAAGTCACCATTTCATCGTTGCATTTTCTGGTTTTTCGTGTTTCCAGCGTTTGTGTGACCATAAATATTGATCCGGATATTTTAAAACTGATTTTTCTAACCTTCTAGCAAAAAGCTCGATAATATCTCCTTTTTCAACGTTGTCATACGATGGCTTAATTAGTTCTTCAAAACTCATCGTATAATACCCTCTTTTTATTCGGATTAATTCGACAAAAATAACAGGGTATTCATATTCCCTAGCAAACCTTTCCATCCCTGTAAAAAATCCGGTAGGTTGGTTTAGAAAATTCGTCCAGTAGGCACTTTCAGGTTTAGAAGGTGATTGGTCTGCGGCTAAACAAATGGCTCTGGGTATTTTTTTCCGATCTCTAGCTAAAATGACGGATTCACGCTTCTCCATTAATACATTACTACCAAACCTTGACCGTACCCAAAATGTAAAATCATTAAACAATGGGCTTGAGAGTTTTTGGTAGACAATATCATATAAGTTTTCTGAGAGAGCTAGTCGGTGTACCGCCCATTCCCAATTACCCTGATGTCCGGCAACTAAAACTACCGGTATCCCTTTGTCTAGGTAGTTGGTGATAATTTGTTCATTCACCAAACTCACCCTTTCTAGCATTTCCTTTTTGCTAATAGCTGATCCCCTAAAGAATTCCACCATTAGATCCGTAAAATACCCATAGAATTTTATGGTTAATGCGTTTACTTGTGAGTTACTAAGCTCTGGAAAGGAATTTTTAATGTTATTGACAATGACATTTTTACGATAAGAAAAAACAAAATAGAGCAACCATTTTGACAAGGTAGCTATCCGATACAAAACAAATAGAGGTAAATGGCCGATTAATTTTAAAAAAAACATAGGAGAACTTTAAGGGTATGCCATCATTAACATGTAATTTTACAAATATCCGATTATTTTTTCAATGCACATTGAAATTCAATATTTGCCCTGTTTGGAATATGTAAGTTTATTGATTCAATCGAATCATGTTGAGTTTGAAGTGATGGAAAACTTCCCCAAACAAACTTTTCGTAATCGGACGTATTTATTAGGGGCTAATGGAATGGAATGTTTGACAGTGCCAACCTTACATGTGAGTGGCCAAAAAGCGTTAACTAAAGATATTAGAATTGATTATTTTCAAGATTGGCAGCGTCGGCATATGGGAGCAATTCGAGCAGGTTATGGGAAAGCACCATTTTTTGAATATTTTGAGCCATATATTAGCGATATTTTTGCGAAAAAAAATAAATTTTTAGTAGATTTAAATATTGATTTTATTCAGTTAATCATGAAAATTTTGAATGTTGAGTTTACTTTTACCTTTACAGATCAATTTTGTTCAACGAATTATCTGAGTTATTGGAATCAAATAAATGCCAAACAAGATTGGCAATTAAGAACAAATTTTAAATCGAATTCATATCGACAATGTTTCGGTGATTCATTCGTTCCCAATTTATCTATTTTGGATTTATTAATGAACCACGGAAAGGAATCAAGAAATATTTTAAGTTAATTTCGTTAATATTGAACAAATAGATATTGAGATGTGTTTTTCCCAGTAGATAAAAAGAAATCATATGGAAGCAAAGTTTTCAAATAAAGTTAAAGAAGTGATTTCGCTAGCCCGCGAAGAAGCATTGAGATTAGGACATGATTATATCGGAACAGAGCATTTGATGTTAGGAATGATTCGTGATGGAGAAAGTTCCGGTGTTGAATTATTAGTAAAATCAGGTGTTTCATTAGATCAATTACGTCAAAGCATCGAGCATTCTACTGCATCCACCACCAAATCTACTTTTGATAAGCAGAATTTATTAAATATTCCTTTAACGAAGCAAGCCGAAAAAGTTTTGCGTCTTACTTATCTTGAGGCTAAGTATTTTAAAACGAATTTGGTTGAAACGGATCATTTGTTAATGGCTATTCTTCGTGATGAAGATAATGTAGCTACACAAATCTTAGAAAAATATCAGGTTTATTACGATTTGATTAAAGAAATGGTTGATTTTCAATCTAGCACTGGTCAAGATTTATCTATAAAGTCTTCTTCAGACACGGATGATAATGATGACGATAGCCGATTGTATTCAGGTTCTGCATCAAATACACCAGGAGGTGCTTCTGCTAGTGGTACCAAAGGAGCTGAAAAAAGTAAGACACCTGTGTTGGATAATTTTGGACGCGATTTAACTAAAATCGCAGAAAATGGAAAATTAGATCCGATTGTGGGACGTGAGAAAGAAATTGAGCGAGTGGCACAAATTTTGTCAAGACGTAAAAAGAATAATCCGATTTTAATTGGAGAGCCAGGTGTGGGTAAAACAGCTATCGCTGAAGGTTTGGCATTACGTATCATTCAGAAAAAGGTTTCTAGAGTATTATTTGGGAAACGTGTAGTGACTTTAGATTTAGCTTCTTTAGTGGCTGGAACTAAATATCGCGGACAGTTTGAGGAGCGAATGAAGGCAGTGATGAATGAATTAGAAAAGTCGACCGATGTGATTTTGTTTATTGATGAATTACATACCATTGTAGGTGCTGGTGGTGCTTCAGGTTCATTAGATGCTTCCAATATGTTTAAACCTTCTTTGTCTAGGGGAGATATACAGGTTATCGGTGCGACTACATTGGATGAATATCGTCAATATATCGAGAAAGATGGTGCATTGGCCCGTAGATTTCAAACGGTTATGGTGGATGCGACGACTATCGACGAAACCATTGAGATACTAAACAATATTAAAGATAAATACGAGGAACACCATCATGTAATTTATACTCCTGAATCGATTATTTCAGCGGTAAAATTGTCAGATCGGTATATTTCAGATCGTTTTCTGCCAGACAAGGCCATCGATGTCATGGATGAGGTAGGTGCTCGTGTTCATATTTCAAATATTAATGTGCCCGCGGATATTGTGGCGCTAGAAAACCAAATTGAGCTCGTCAAAAAAGAGAAGAATCAAGTTGTTAAATCTCAAAAATATGAAGAAGCAGCACAATTGCGCGACCGGGAAAAAAAATTAATTGACCAATTAGAAAAAGCGAAGCAGATTTGGGATGAGGAGTCAAAGAAACAAAAATTCACGGTTACCGAGGAGCATGTGGCGGAAGTAGTTGCTCAAATGACGGGTATTCCGGTGAATCGTGTAGCAGCCAAAGAGGGGGAGAAATTATTAAAGATGGAAGAGGAGCTGACTAAACATGTTATAGGCCAAGCGGATGCGGTTAAAAAATTAGTTAAAGCGATTCAACGAACTAGAGTGGGTCTTAAGGATCCTCAAAAACCGATTGGTTCATTCATCTTTTTAGGACCTACGGGAGTTGGAAAGACTGAAATGGCTAAAGTTTTGGCTACCTATTTGTTTGACAAAGAAGACGCACTTGTTCGTATCGACATGAGTGAATACATGGAGAAATTTAGTGTTTCTAGGTTAGTTGGCGCGCCTCCAGGCTATGTAGGATATGAAGAAGGGGGACAATTAACCGAGAAGGTTCGTCGCAAACCTTATTCTGTTATTTTACTTGACGAAATTGAAAAAGCACATCCAGATGTCTTCAATTTACTTTTACAAGTTTTGGATGATGGTATTTTAACGGATGGATTAGGGAGACGTGTTGATTTTAGAAATACAATTATCATTATGACGTCCAATATTGGGGCTAGAGATTTGAAAGATTTTGGATCCGGAATTGGTTTCTCTACTAAATCTAAGTCAGATAATTTGGATGAACAGGCTAGGTCAACGATCCAAAATGCATTGAAAAAGGCATTTGCCCCTGAATTTATCAATAGATTAGATGATATAATCATTTTCAATTCTTTAGAAAGGGCTGATTTGCATAAGATTATCGATTTGATGTTGATTAAATTAAAAGCTCGATTAGTTAATTTAGGCTATGAGGTTAATTTAACAGAGAAGGCTAAAGATTTTATAGCAGATAAGGGATATGATCCACAATATGGGGCCAGACCTCTTAATCGGGCTATTCAAAAGTATTTAGAGGATTTATTAGCTGAAGAAATATTAAAAGGGCCATTAGAAGAAGGCGAATTAATTGAGGCTGATTACGAAGAAAATGCTGAGCAAATAAGCTTAGTTAGAAAAAAAGTATAATTAATTTTTATGAATTTAGTTCAAAATAAAGTCGTGTTAGTTACAGGAGCTTCTAGAGGGATAGGAAAGGCCATTGCCACATCCTTTGCTAAAGCTGGCGCTCATGTGGCTTTCACCTATTTATCTTCTGTTGAAAAAGGAGAAGCTTTAGAAAAAGAATTGTTAAGTTTTGGGATAAAAGCAAAAGGGTATCGCTCGGATGCTTCTCAATATGATGAATCTGAGGAACTTGTGGAAGCTGTACTAGCTGATTTCCAAACGATTGATATTTTAATTAACAATGCAGGAATTACCAAAGATGGATTGTTGATGCGAATGAGTGAAGAACAATGGGATGATGTGATTCGAGTTAATTTAAAATCGGTGTTTAACTTGACAAAGGCAGTCATCAAACCTATGATGAAGGCTAAGTCTGGTTCTATTATTAATTTAACATCGATTGTGGGGATTAAAGGGAATGCAGGCCAAGCAAATTATTCCGCCTCGAAAGCGGGTATTATTGGATTTACAAAATCGGTAGCTCTTGAATTAGGTTCAAGAAATATTCGTTGTAATTCGATTGCTCCTGGCTTTATTGAAACTGAAATGACGGGTGAATTGAATGAAGCTACCGTAGAAGAATGGAAAAAAGCAATTCCTTTGAAAAGAGGGGGTGAGGCGAATGAGGTGGCCAATGTGTGTTTGTTTTTAGCCTCTGATTTGTCTTCTTATGTGACTGGACAAACGATTCAGGTCGACGGTGGATTGTTAACTTAATGTTTTTAGACGAAATATCGATTCAAACCTCAATCCTGATGTACGCTGGATTGGGGTTTATTTTTTTTCTAGGTTTTGGATATTATTTCTTTCGGAATCCAATCAAAAATGGCCATTCACTTACTTGGAAAATAATCCTAGGTGGCTTTAGGGGTCTTATTTTGGCATCTTTACTCATTGCGATTTTTCCCTTTAAGATTTTCGAAAATTTAAATTCACAAGAACCAGTTGAATTTATTTTCGTGGTAGACTTCCCTGAATTGGCTAATAAAGATTTTGATCAAGTTTTTAGGAAGGTAGATTCTATTGTTAAGATTAAATATCCAGAAGTGGTTTGGATTGATTTTAAGGGCCAATCGGTCATAAATTTTAAAAAATCCTTATCAAATTCTCGTTCTTTAGATCAATTAAACCAAACTATTCGGAAACTAAACAAAGGGCGTTCGAGTAAAGAAATATTTATCTTAACAGATGGTAATTTGAATGATCTGAACATAGAATTGGCTTCAAATATTCACCTTATTCCCTACGGTAAGGTTTTAAATAAAGAGAAGGTCGAATTTTCAACAACCCATTTACCTCTTGTTTCAGTTCCCAATGAAGAAGTTCATTTGCCAATTGAAGTATGGTTGGCGAATTTCAAGCAAAACAAAAACGTGATTATTGATGTGTATGTCGATGGCGTTTTTTTGAAGAAACAAAAAGTTTCATTTGACAGCGATCATACCTATGTCATTACAGACGTGGCGGTTAAGTCTCCTAAATTAGGTAAACATCAGATCAAAGTAATTTTAGATAATGGTTTAAGCACGTTAATAGATTGGAATGTGGTCAACGAAAAGGCTATTGTATATGGATTTTCAGATGCATTGGATCCCGATGTGGGTGTATTAAATCGGGTCGCTAAAAATAAGTTCATTAAACTGATTTGGAATTTCGACCTTAATGCTAATATCCCAGATCAAGCTACTAAATTGATTTTTCTTAGAATTTTGCCGAAAGACATGTATAAAAATAAGGTTTTGGTTTCTCCAGTACTATTTTTAAATACATCAAAAGATAAAGTCGATGTGTATTTAGACCGTAAAAAGCGAAACAATCATAAAATAATAGTTAGCGAGGCACTTTGGGATTTACAAATGAAAGAGTTTCAATCACATGGTTCCTATGCTCAAACTGATTCTACGATTGGCACTTGGCTTGAGGATTTATATATAACAAATAATCCTCTGATAGATAGCTTGAATAAGAATGTCGGCCCTGCAGAAGATTTACTCATGGAAGATATTTCTACACCTAGTTTGGGTCGGAATGATCCTAAACTAAATTTCTTGGCCCAAAGAAATAATATAGATTTGTTGGAAATTGATGAATTGGCGAATGCTGATTTTTTTCCGAAGGGCCTAAATTCTAATTTCAAACAGGATTCGGTATTTATTTGGCAAAATATTTATTTTAAGCTTTGGGTTTTATTTTTAATCTTGGCTGAGTGGATTATTCGAAAATTTAAAGAACTACGATGAAAAAAAATATTGTTTTATGGTTTGGAATGATTTTTATTATTTCGAGTTGCCAACCCAAATTAACTCAAACAATAACTCATACGGCTAAATATGCTAAGGTGTTTTTAGGTGCTAAGCCTAAGAATTTTCTAGTTTCTGTTTTTGTTTCCTATGATTCTTTGTCGAAATGGGTGGGTCAAAGGCCTGATAAAACTATTTTCGAATCTAAATCGGATCAGTCGTTTATTGGATTTCCCATTCAATCTAGCTTAGCGGGACAAGTCAAATTTTCATCCAATAACTCGAATCATTTATTGATACGTGCTCCAGCCATCTTTGAAGCAAAGCCCAATGTGGCTGGATTTAATGCTGGAACTGTTCGTGGCAAATTGGATTTGAATGTTGATTTGGATGTACAATTGAAGTCCTTGAATAAATTTGACGTAGGTAATATTTCCTATACCTATCAATGGGTAGAAAAGCCTATGGTTAAAGTAGCAGGCTTTGGTGTTAATGTGGGACCGATCGTTGACAATTTATTTAAAAACAAGTATAATGAGGTCAATGCAACGATTAAATCTAGTGTGGAAGGATTATTGCAACCCGCTAGTTTAGAGAAGATGCTTGTCAATAATGCTCAGAGTATCCGTTGGCCTGAATATACCTTTCCTGCTAGCCATGTAGGTTTAGGAATTAGAAAACTTGATTTCTCTACTAAAGGACTTAATTTAGAATTACTTTTAAATGCGTCATTAGGTTTTTCTACCTCCCAGTTGGATAAAATAAAATCGGTTCGATATTATTTAAATAAGGATCAAAAAATAGGTCGTGAATTGTCTTTTTCGGGTCAATTAGATTGGCAAATGATTAATGCATATATAAACAAATTAACCCAAGAAAAATTAAAAAATCCACGCGTAAAAATACACATTAATGGAAAAGGTAAAGATTATATGCGCGCCCAAATTAATGGTTTTAAAGGTTCAAAATCAGAATTATTGATTGATTTTGTGCCGGTGATTTTTGAGCAAAAACAAATAGGATTTCAAATTATTCATCAAGAATTAATAGGATTATCATTTCCCAATTCACTTTTTAAAAATCATGCATTTAAGCGTATCAATCGTTTAGCTAATGATTTTAAATTAGACCTGATGAAATCGAAAGAATTACTGAGCAATTTTTCAGGTCCCCTTGTGCTAAATAATGCTAATTTAGGCATTGATGTCATACAATGGAATGAATCAGGCTTTTATGTGAGTGGCATCTTAAGTGCGGATTTGAAGATTTCAAAATAATTAAGATACCTTTGTGATGAGAAAATAAATCATCTTATCGCTTTTTAAAGAGGAAAGTCCGAACAACAAAGAGCAGTGTGCTTCCTAACAGGAAGGTGGATTTAACGGTCCAACAGATAGTGCCACAGAAAATTACCGCCTTTCGGGGTAAGGGTGAAAAGGTGGGGTAAGAGCCCACCGCTGGATTGGCGACAAGACAGGCAAAGGTAAACCTCACACGTTGCAAGATCAAATAGGCTGACTGTCTTAGGACAAAAGGGTTGCTCGTCCGATGTCAGTGGGTAGATTGCTAGAGGTAAACAGTGATGTTTGCCCAAGATAAATGATAAGAGGGTAGGTTTCCTACTTACAGAATTCGGCTTATCGATTTATTTTCTCATTTTTTCATTTGTATTTTAGCTCAACAATCATTAATTTTGCAGACATTTTTATAAACCCGAAGGACGAGATCCTTCATAAACCCATGTATAATGGCTGTTAAAATTAGATTGTCGCGTCGTGGACGCAAGAAGTTAGCCATGTTTGACGTAGTTGTTTCGGATGCTCGTGCACCCCGTGACGGACGTTTTATTGAGAAATTAGGAACTTACAATCCTAATACAAACCCAGCAACCGTTGTTTTGAATGAAAAACAAGCGATTAAGTGGGTGATGGATGGTGCTCAGCCAACAGATACTGCCAAAGCTATATTATCCTACAAAGGGATTTTATATGCAAAGCATTTACAGGTTGGAGTCATTAAGGGTGCATTGACTCAAGAACAAGCGGATGCTAAATTTGAAGCATGGAAAGCTGAAAAAGAAATTAAAATTCAAACGAAAGCTAGTACGATTCAGCAGTCTAAGGCTAAATCTAAGGCCTCTCGTTTAGAAGCTGAATCTAAAGTTTCTGAAAATCGTGCGGTTAATATCGCTGCTAAAAACAAAGCTGCAGATGATGCAATTGTTGCTAGCGTGGTAGATGCGATTAATGAATCTGATGAAGATGAAGTAGCCAATGAAACGCATGCTGATGTGTTAGCAGAAGCTCCAGCAGCAGAAGCAACTGAAGAAGTTGTAGCAGAAGCTCCAGCAGCGGAAGAAGTTGTGGCAGAAGCTCCAGCAGTTGAAGAAGTTGTGGCAGAAGCTCCAGCAGTTGAAGAAGTTGTGGCAGAAGCTCCAGCAGCGGAAGAAGTTGCAGCAGAAGCAGTTGAAGAAGTTGTGGCAGAAGCTCCAGTTGAAGAAGTAGTTGAAGAAGCTCCAGCAGCAGAGTCAGCTGAAGAAGAAGCTCCAGCAGCGGAATAATTTTTAAAATTTAATTAAATCATACAAATTTGTTTTCAGATTTGTATGATTTTTTTTTGTACCTATGGCAAAAACGGAATATTTTGAGTTGGGCGCTTTAGCTAAGCCCCATGGATTGAAAGGAGCGTTTCATGTATTTATGGATGTCGATGATCCTTATGAATATGAAGGATTGGAATCCGTATTTGTTCAAAAGGGTAACGAGTTAGTACCTTATTTTATTGACGAGCTTCAGATTAGAGATTCGGTCAATTTAATGACGCTGGAAGGCATTAATAGCTTAGATTTGGCTAAAGAATTGGTGGGATTGAAACTGTTTTTGCCTATTAGTTTTTTGCCAAAATTAAAGGATGATCAATTTTATTACCATGAGATCATTGATTACCAAGTTCAAGATCGTAATTTAGGCTTATTGGGGTATGTAAAGGAAGTGTATTCCACAGGTGCTCAGGACGTTATTATTATGATTTATAAGTCGAAGGAAGTTTTAATTCCTTTGATCGATGAAATTGTTCCCAAAGTAGATAAAAAAGAAAAAATTGTTTTTACTCAATTACCAGAAGGCCTTTTGGAGGTTTATTTAGAAGATGATGCGAATTGATATAATTTCAGTTATTCCTGCATTGATGCATAGTTTTTTCGGGCATTCTATATGCAAGCGCGCTTCAGATGCTGGACTTGTTGACATTGTATTTCATGATTTACATGATTTTTCGTTAAAAAAACATCGCCAAGTAGATGATTACCCATTTGGTGGGGGAGCGGGGATGGTTATGGCTATTGAACCTTTGTCACGATGTTTAGACCAATTATTAGCCGAACGAACCTATGATGAAGTTATTTTTTTTACGCCTGATGGTCAATTACTAAAACAAGGACTAGCAAATCAGTTGAGCCTTAACGCAAATATGATTTTTATTTGTGGTCATTATAAAGGAATCGATGAGCGAGTTCGAGACAAATATGTCACTCGGGAAATATCCATTGGAGATTATGTACTTTCAGGTGGAGAATTAGCAGCTGCTGTTACCGCAGATGCTATTATACGATTGTTACCTGGTGCATTAGGGGATGAAAGTTCTGCTTTGACGGATTCATTTCAAGATGGATTATTAGCCCCGCCGGTTTATACGCGGCCTTCAGAATTTAATGGACAAACCGTTCCAGAGGTGTTACTTTCTGGGCATGATCGAAACATTGATACCTGGCGACATGAGCAATCTGTTTTAAGAACTCAAAAGCGACGTCCTGATTTACTGTCTTAATATGAGCCCAAAAATAAAAATACCAGCGGCTGCTTTAATTTCATTAGGTTTATTGTATTTAATCTGGGGATCTACCTTTTTAAGCGTTCGTATCTTATTATCCTATTTCCCTCCATTAGTCATTACTTTTTCTAGAAATCTATTTGCGGGATCTTTGTTACTTATGTGGTCTCTAATAGGACGACATTGGGTTAGCATGCCATGGAAGCATTTATCCATTCATTTGCAAGCTGGTGTTTTATTAATCTGTTTAGGGAATGGTTTTATGGCGATGGCTGGTTCCATTATTCCTTCAGGGTTTTCGTCTGTATTTATGGCATTGGGGCCTTTACTGTTAGTTTTTTTCTTTTGGATGAGTGGCAGAAAACCGACCCAACGAAAATTATTGGGAACTTTATTGGGTCTAATCGGGATTGGAATCATGGTTAGTCAAAAAAAATTAGCTATTCCAGGGATGGAGTTGGAGTTCTTTAAAGGTATTTTTTACTTGTCGGTTGCAGTGATTGGTTGGAATATAGGCGTATTTCGAATTCAGTTTACTCAGGCTAATTCATATCATTTTACGCAAGTTTGTTCGATTCAAATGCTCACGGGTGGGATTATTGTTTTTCTCATTAGCACATTGAAAGGAGATTATCAACACATTGTTTTAGCCGACATTCCCATTAAAGCTTTTTACGTGTTTTTATATTTGGGATTAATTGGTTCTATGCTTGGATATTCCCTATTTGGATATCTTTCCAAGGAATTAGATGCCACTTTGGTAGCTACTTACACCTATGTAAATCCATTGATCGCGTTAATTCTGGGCCATTTAATTTTACAGGAAGAATTGACTAAAATTTTAATTTTAGCTAGTTTTTTTATACTATTGGCAGTTGTTTTAATCACGACTGATAAATCTAAACCTGAATAATATGAACCGTGTCATCTATTTTCTTTGTTTTTCCTTTTCTACTATTGCTATGAATCAATTAAATGCGCAAGGAGTTCAGGCTCTTTATCCTGGAACGATTCCGAATTATATAGATGGACCCAATCTTCAAAAGAGCGAAGTTACGGGGGGGATTGAACGTAAATCAAATGTGAGTATTCCTACTTATGAGTTTTTTGAAGCCAAAGGAGGTAAAACGCAAAAACCTTGTGTTGTTGTTTGTCCGGGTGGGGGGTATAAAATTTTAGCTTCTACGCATGAAGGGACTGACATCGCCAAGAAATTTAACGAATTGGGGATTCATGCGCTTGTTTTGTATTACCGCATACCTGATTCTACTCGTCAAGTAGATAGAAAAATAGCTCCTTTGCAAGATGCCCAACAAGCCATCAGGTTGGTTAGAAAATATGCCAATAAATGGGGGGTGGATGTAGGCAAAATAGGTATCATGGGCTTTTCTGCCGGAGGACATTTAGCTGCTACAGCGGCCACTCATTTTGAAAAAGATTATACAGGTGTGGATGATGGTATTAACCTTAGACCTGATTTTCAAATATTATTATACCCTGTGATAAGTTTTAGGCCATTTGGTCATTCGGGTTCATCCCTTAATTTGCTTGGTAAAAAGCCTTCAGAGGAATTGATTCATTTGTTCTCCAATGAAGAGCAGATTACTGATTACACCCCTAAAGCTTTCATGGTACATGCTGCGGATGACAAAGCGGTGCCCATTAAAAATTCATTGTACTATGTCGAAAAGCTTACTGAAAATAATGTAGCAGCTGATTTACATGTGTATGCAAAAGGTGGTCATGGATTTGGTTTAAACAATAAAACCACAAAAGAATTGTGGTTCGATCGTTTAGCTGAATGGTTAAAGACCAATCATATTCTTTGATTTTTCTTCATGACGTAATAAAAGGGTATCCCTACTAGGACGATAATTAAGCCTATGGTGGATGATATTGTTTTTACCCAAAGTAAATTTCCGGCCAAAAATAATAAGCAGATTAAATAAATAGAGAAAATGATTTTTTGAGTCATTGGAAGTTGTGTACCCATAATTTTGGTTTTAAATACGGAGGCAACGGTTAAGAAGTAAAAGATTAAGATCGCAAATACTGTAAAATCTAATAGCGTTCCATAAGATCCTGAAAAGCATAATGCGATCGCCCAAATTCCTTGAATGAAAAGCGAATTAGCAGGTACCCCATTTTTATTAGTTTCAGCTGCCTTTTGGAAAAACAAACGATCGTTTGCCATCGCTTGAAATAGGCGACCACCCGCTAAAATAATTCCATTATTGCATCCAAAGGTAGAAATCATAATGAGTATAGCCATGACAGTCGCGCCGATGGTACCTAAAACAGCTTGTAATGCTGCGGATCCTAGTCGGTCCTGGCTTGCAAACATAATACCTCTCAAATAAGGGCTTGCCCCATTTGGATCACCAGCTAATGGTAAAATCCCTAAATAGGCTATGTTGGTTAATATATACAATAAACAAACTAGTGCAGCGCCATAGACTAAACCTTTGGCAATTGTTTTTTTAGGGTCTTCAAAATCTGCACTCGCAAAAGTAACATTGTTCCATGCTGAGGAGGAGAATAAGGGTCCGATCATGGCTACGCCAAATAAGCTGCCAAATTGCCAAATACTGATATTTTCAAATGAGGAGGTAGACGCGTTATAGGTTTGAGTCTCTTTGAAAAAATGATCGAAATGCACCCAGCCATTTGAAATACCAACATAAACTCCGATGATAATTAGGATAATGATGGCGCCAATTTTAGTGATGGTAAAAACATTTTGTACTAAGGAGGCGAAAGATATTCCTCTAAGATTCACAAAGGTTAAGGTGGCAATTAAAATAGCCGCTAAAATTTGTTGGCTTGTAATATAATTCCCCACTAATGGAACGTCATTAATTAAATCAGGTAATAAGATTCCGGTGTATTTAGCAAAGGCGACTGCCACAGCCGCAATGGTCCCTGTTTGAATGACTAAAAAAGTGGTCCAACCGAACAGAAAGCCAATCATGGGATTGTATGATTCTTTTAAGTAAATATATTGACCACCTGTTTTTGGAAATACGGTTGACAATTTTCCATAGGCATACGCACCTGTTATGGTTACAAAACTGGTCAGAACCCAAGTCATAATCCAGGCAATGGGGGAGGTGAGTTGGCGGCCAACTTCCGCGCTCACTAAAAATATACCAGAACCTATCATCGACCCCATCACCAACATGGTCGCATCTAACGTATTTAATTTTTTCATAAAGGATTAATTTTCTATTATATCAATTTAGTACAATAAATACTTTGCGGTTCAAAATTACTATTTGACAATTTTATGCCTTAAATATGGTTGGAATATTGCTAATAAAAAAATGTAAACGTTTACGGTAACGTTTACAGTAAAAATTTATAGAATTTCTTTGATTTATAATAATTCTTTGATGTATATTAATGAGCTTAAATGATGTCAAATATATTTAATATTTGATTAGTTCAATTTGAAAATAAAGATGAAAAATAGTATCAATGAGATTGAATTGTGGGATGAGTTTCGAGGGGGAAGTCACGAAGCGTTTTCAACATTATATCAACATTTTATTCAACCATTATATTCTTATTCAGTGGGCATAACTCAAGATAAGGATTTAATTAAGGATTGTCTTCATGATTTATTTGTCGAATTATGGAAAAATCATTCAAATCTTGGTCCCACGACCAGTGTTAAATTTTATTTGATGGCATCGATTAAACGGAAATTGATACGTCATATGGATGGCAATCTAAAGTCAGTCAATAATCATGTTAATTATACGAGGGATTATGTCGAAGATTTGCCCTCTCAAGAGTCTGTTTTAATTTTAAATGAAGTTCAATCGGAGATGAATATTAAAGTAGCAAATACGTTACATCTATTAAGTAAACGTCAACGAGAGGCCATCCAATTAAAGTTTTATAAAAATTTAGATACAGATCAAATTAGCGAGCAAATGAACATTAATTCTCAGTCCGTTTATAATTTGATTTTCGGGGCTTTGCGTGTGATGAAAAATGGTTTAACTGTCAATCGCTTAGCATAATATAAAATTTTATGTTTTTTTGAGTAGGAAATTCACCTGCACTGCTTTATAGGGTATATTAAACGTTTACTGGTTTTATGTCCTTTAGAAATTTAAGTCATTTTGGAGTTTATCGAAATATTCTAAAGAGAATTATATTTAATCCAATTAAAACAATATCGTTAGGAAAAGGTTCTACTAGCGAATTGAAACAATTAGAGAACTTATTAAGCCATGATGAAAGCAAAGCATTGTGGATTAAGATTAACCAAACTTTGCAAATTATTCACTAAACAAAATCATTTTATGAGAAAAAAATTACTTTCAAAAGTACTTTTAAGCATGATTTTCATGTTTTTAGGGGTACAAGCGTTTGCTCAAGATCGATCGGTCTCAGGTCGCGTAACGGCTTCTGATGATGGTTCAGGTGTTCCAGGTGTTTCTGTATTAGTTAAGGGAACAACGATAGGCACATCAACTGATGTCAATGGAAATTTTAAAATTTCTTCAGCCTCATCAGCTATTTTACAATTTAGTTCAGTGGGTTACCTTACTCAAGAAATTTCTGTAGGTAACAAGACTCAAATCGATGTTAAATTAGTTGCGGATAACACTAGTTTATCTGAGGTTGTGGTAGTTGGTTATGGAACTCAGAAAAAGAGTCAAATGACAGGAGCTATATCTTCGGTTTCGTCAAAGGAAATTAGTGAATTACCTGTTACGAATGCTCGCCAAGCCTTACAAGGTCGTGCGGCGGGGGTTGACGTGGTTCAGCCAGGATCAAAGCCTGGATCTGGACCTCAGATTCGAATTAGAGGTAGACGTTCATTTAATGCAACAA
This sequence comes from Spirosoma fluviale, assembly GCA_945866095.1. Lineage (GTDB taxonomy): Bacteria > Bacteroidota > Bacteroidia > Cytophagales > Spirosomataceae > Aquirufa > Aquirufa fluvialis_A. Next base: position 4,376 of record CAMBGA010000014.1, on the reverse strand, counting down.
ATGATCCATTATATGTAGTGGATGGCATTCCGTTAGCCGGTGGAATTGATGATATAAATCCGTCAGACATTACCTCTATGGAGGTTTTAAAAGATGCATCTTCTACAGCTATTTATGGTTCAAGGGGAGCCAATGGAGTTGTTTTGATTTCAACAAAACGAGGTAAAGCTGGTAAAACGATTGTTTCAGTAGATTCTTATTATGGATTAAACCAACAATTAGGTACCATTGGCGTAATGAATGGAGCAGAATTTGCTGAATACAAACGTGAATCAAGACGGGCCGTAGGTCAATATTCGTTAGGTGCAGCGAATGCTACAGATGATGCTAAGATTTTTGAGCCACGTGAGTTAGCTAGTATTGCTTCAGGCAGATCGACTGATTATGTAAATGGCATGTTGCGTGCTGGAGCTATTCAAAGTCATCAAGTGGGTGTATCTGGCGGAACTGAAAATACTCAATTTAATATTTCAGGTAACTTCTTTAATGATATTGGGGTTGTTAAAATGCAGGATTTTAGTCGTTATACCTTTAGAGTAAATTTAGACCATAGAATTAATAAAAACGTCAAAATAGGTTTATCTACTTTAGTCGTTAATTCATTTAGAAATGGTGAAAACTTAAATATTTTAGGCGGGGCGATGCAAGAAAATCCATTAGGAGAACCTTATGATGCCAATGGTAATTTAGTTTTCTTGCCTACCAATGATGGATTGAGAACGAATCCATTCTCCGAAATTGTTCCAGGAGCTAACATAGATGATAACAGACGTTATCGAATCTTTAATAGTTTATATGCTGAAGTTAATTTAGCGAAAGGGCTTACTTATAAATTAAATTTTGGTCCTGATTTTACGATTGGACGTGCAGGTAGATTTATAGGAGCATTTACAAATAATGGCCGTGGTGGTAATGCGGTTGGATCGGTTAATGAGTCTTTCTCTTTTAATTATACATTAGAAAATGTCTTGAACTATTCAAGGAAGTTTAATGATGTACATAATTTAAATGTCACAGGTTTACAGTCTATTCAGCAAGATAAATTCGAAACAACTAATATTTCTGTGAATGGCATACCGGCTGAAACACAATCCTATAATCGATTAGGGGATGCTAGTCAAATCACGGGTGCTAATACTAATTTGACTGAATGGACGCTATTGTCTTATATGGGACGTGTCAATTATGACTATAAGGAGAAGTATTTATTGACAGCCACAGTTCGTATGGATGGCTCTTCTCGTTTTGGGGCCAATACTAAATTTGGTATTTTCCCATCTGTAGCTTTAGGTTGGAATATTTCAGAAGAACCTTTTATTAAGGATATAGCTGCGATCGATCAATTAAAATTAAGAGCTAGTTGGGGCGCCATTGGTAACCAAGCCATTAACCCATATCAAACGCAGTCTCTTTTAGGTAGAACTGCTTATGCTTGGGATAATACAGCTGCATACGGTTACAGACCCAATACCATTGGTAACCCGGATTTGCGTTGGGAAACTTCGACAACCAAAAATATAGGTTTAGATTTTAGCTTTTTAAGAGGTCGTATTTCTGGTACAGCTGAATATTATGTCACCAATACGACGGATTTATTAGCTCCTCAGCCATTGCCTACTTCTATTGGTTTTGATGGTTTTACAACCAATATTGGTGAGACACAAAATTCAGGTATTGAGTTAACCTTAAATACGGTTAATGTGGATCGTGGTGATTTCCAATGGACGTCTGATTTGATATTTACAAAAAACAAAGAAGAAATTGTTTCTTTAGCTAATGGAAAAGTGGACGATATTGGAGCGGGTCGATTTATAGGCCAACCTTTATCTGTTTTCTTTGATTACAAGAAAATAGGTATTTGGCAAACTTCTGAGCGTGACCAGGCTTTAGCTTTTGGAGATCGTGTAGGTCAAATTAAAGTACAAGATTTTAATAATGATGGTAAAATTAATGCAGACGATCGCCAAATTTTAGGATCAGCTGTGCCAAGTTTTGCGGCAGGTTTAACCAATCGTTTTAGCTACAAAGGTTTTGATTTGTCAATCTTTATTTTTACCCGTGTAGGTCAGTTGATCCGTTCTCGTTTTCATGATAACGTAAACCAATTAGCGGGTCGTTACAATAATTTATCTTTGAATTTTTGGACACCTAATAATCCAACAAATGAATTCCCTCAACCGGTTGTAACTCAGGAATTCCCTAAAAATGGATCATCATTAACCTATTTTGATGGTACTTTCTTCAAAATAAGGAATATAAACATTGGGTATAATCTTCCTGATAAAGTTGCAAAGAAGTTGAAAATGGAAAGCATTCGAATATTTGCTTCTATTCAACAACCTTTAATTTTAGCTGAATATCGCCAGAAATATAAAGGTATTGATCCTGAAACTTATGTCGATGGCGAGCAAGGAGTTGGTGGTGGCGAGGTGAATACGAATATTTCGCCTGCAACATCCATTACAACTTTTGGATTTAATCTTAAATTTTAATTAAATATTTTTATAGATATGAAAAATGTATTTAAAAGAAAGATATTCTCTTTCACCGCAAATTTAGGGGCTGTTCTTATATTAATTATTGGCACTCAATCTTGTAATGACCTATTAACTGAAAAGGTTATCTCTAGTATTGGAAATGATTATATAAATAGTCCTAAAGGATTAAATGATGCAGTTAATGCAGCATATTCTACAAATCGCTCATGGTATGGTACTGAGCGAGGTATGAACCTTAGCATTTTTGGTACTGACTCTTATTCAAACGGAGCGGATGGTAGTTGGAAATTTATGAATACCTATACGACTGATTTTGATACACGGAATGGAAGTGTTTCTGAATTATGGAATGATTTTTATTTAGGTATAAACACATGTAATGCTATTATCGAAAGGTCGGCAAAAGTTACTGGTTTATCTGATGCAGTAAAAAAGCAACGTATTGCAGAGGCTAAATTTATTCGAGCGCACCATTATTTTATTTTAACCCAATTATTTGGTGGTGTTGATTTACGTTTGACTGAAACAGTCGCTCCCACTAAAGTTGTTACAAGATCTACCGTTGCGGCTCAATATGCTCAAATCATTAAGGATCTAACAGAAGCAATTCCGGATCTAGAGGCTAAAGCTAAATCTTCTGATTTTGGCCGTGCTACTCGTCCAGCAGCTGAACATTTATTAGGTAAGGTTTATTTGACGAAAGCTACGTCAACTGCAAAAGCAGGGGATGATTATGCTAAGGCAATTGCTAACTTAAAAAGTGTTATAGCTAATTATGGAATTACATTATTGCCTAATTACGCTGATATACATAAGCAAGGTAATGAAATGAACAATGAGGTTATTTGGTCAATACAGTATACTAGAGATCCTTTGACAAATGCTGGTGGTAATAATGCACACGTATTCTTCTTAATGGAGTATGATGTTTTGCCAGGTATGCAACGTGATACGGAAAATGGTCGTCCATTTAAACGGTATAAGCCAACTAATTACACAATTGACATGGTTTTCAATAATCGTGAAAACGATAGCCGTTATAAAAAGTCTTTCAAAGACACGTATTTTTCAAATAAGCCTGGAACGTATAATACAAGTTTTGATTTAACTAAAAAAACAGTCACGTTTGCTGCCGGAGATACTGCAATTTATTTGCCAGGTTTTGAAATGTCTGTAGAAGAAAGAGCTAAGAAAAAGTATCAAGTGTTAGTTCCTTCGCGTTATGATGAACGAATTTTCCCTGCTTTGTCGAAGCATATTGATGGGGGACGTATTGATCGTACTCAATTTGAAGGGGGCCGTGATTTTATCGCCTTTCGTTTAGCGGATACATATTTAATGTTAGCTGAAGCACAATATTTCTCTAATTTGAAAGCTGATGCTGCTGCTTCCTATAATGTTATTCGTAAGCGTGCAGCTTGGCCAGGAAAGGAAGCCAATATGTTAATTACTGAAGGTGACCTTACCATTGATTTTGTCATGGATGAGCGTGAGCGTGAATTATTGGGTGAACAATCTCGTTGGTTAGATTTGGCTCGTTGGGGCAATCTTTTAGATCGTGTGAAAAAGTTTAATCCACAAGCTGCTCCTTTTATTAAGTCTCACCACGTTTTGAGACCTATTCCTCAATTGCAGATTGACAGAGTTACTGGCAATGCCGCTAGTTTCCCTCAAAATCCGGGTTATTAATTCTATTTAATTTGTTATTTTTGTAAAATTCCGAAGGTGTTTACCTTCGGAATTTTTATTAAACCTAAATTCTTATGAAAAAAATAATTCTATTTCTTACCTTATTGTCTATTGGAGCCACTGCTCAAAATCAATCAGTTTCTTTTAAAAAGAATGATGTAGAGAAAAAAATTGATGTTTTAATTGGCG